>CAYJNT010000058.1:0-16166 GCA_964370945.1 uncultured Hyphomicrobiales bacterium
CGTTGCCTGAATCTGCGCATGCAGGGCCGGCACGTCCTGTTCACGAAAGTGCGGTAGATTGTAGAGCATAGTGTTGATCCAGTTGATACGCGCGATGAAACGCCGAGGCCCAAGGCCTGGCAAGCGACAAACAGTGACGTATGCATCACAGAAAGTGATGCGCGCAGCCAACAAAGAATCCGGCCCGCGATGGTGTCGCGGGCCGGATCAGAATCTCAGGTTGTCGAAATCGCTCAGCGCTTGCGCACGAAGGTCTGCCGGCGTGTCGGCGGCGCGCTCATCTGCTGGCCCTTGTGGCGGAAGCTGATGCGGCCGCGCGTCAGGTCGTAGGGAGACATTTCCACGATCACGCGGTCGCCGGCGCCGGTGCGGATGCGGAATTTCCGCATCTTGCCGGAGGTGTAGGCCAACACTTCGTGGTCGTTATCGAGCTTCACGCGAAAATGCCCGTCCGGCAAAACTTCGGTGACGGTGCCGTCGAATTCGAGAAGTTCTTCTTTCGCCATAGCGGTGTGATTCCCAATCCGATTCTATCAGGGCCTGGACTGCATGAAGCCGGCGGTTGCGATCTCGCCATTATAGCGCTCTTTGCGCTCGCCGTGCGACCCACTTTTTGCATGCTGGGGACGGCCATTGCGACCATTGTGACGCCCCTGCTTGCGGGACTGGCCGTGCCGCGCGGGCTGGCCATTGTGGCCGTTACGCTGCCGGCCGTTATGGCCGTTCGGCTTGTGCCCTCCGGTCTCGGGGACCGCTTGGCCGGAGGCGGGGATCGCCATGCCGATCAGTTTCTCGATCGAGCGCAGAAACGCGCGCTCCTCGCCGTCACAGAACGAGATCGCAATGCCTTCGGCGCCGGCGCGCGCGGTACGGCCGATGCGATGGACATAGCTTTCGGGGACATTCGGCAGGTCGTAATTGACCACATGGCTGATGCCCTCGACGTCGATGCCGCGGGCGGCGATGTCAGTTGCAATAAGGATGCGGACGCGGCCGTTGCGGAACGCGGACAGCACACGGTCGCGCTGGCCTTGCGACTTGTTGCCGTGGATGGCTTCGGCGGGAAGGCCTTTCTGGACCAGCTGGCGGACGACCTTGTCGGCGCCATGCTTGGTGCGGGTGAACACCAGCACGCGGTCGACTTTCTCAGCGCGCAGGGTGTCGGCCAGGAGCGCGGGCTTTTCGGCCTTCGCCACATGGATCACGCGCTGCGCGATGCGCTCGACGGTGGAAGCGACGGGCGTCACCGCGACGCGCGCCGGATTGTTGAGCATGTGCTTGGCGAGATCTTCGATTTCGCCCGGCATGGTGGCCGAGAAGAACAAGGTCTGCCGCTTGGCCGGGATTTTCGCGATGATTTTGCGGATATCGCGGATAAAGCCCATATCCAGCATGCGGTCGGCCTCGTCGAGGACGAGGATTTCAACATCGCCGAGACGCAGTGCGTTGCTCTGCACGAGGTCAAGCAGGCGGCCGGGTGTGGCGACCAGCACTTCGACACCGTGCATGAGCGCGCGCACCTGACGTCCCATCGGGACGCCGCCGATGGCGAGCGTGACGCTGACATTCATGTGGCGGCCATAGGTCTTGAAGCTGTCGACGATCTGGCCGGAGAGTTCACGCGTGGGGCTGAGTACCAGCACGCGGCAGGTTTTCTTTTCAGGCCGTTTCCGGTTGCCGGCGATCTGGTGCAGGATCGGCAGCGCGAAGGCGGCCGTCTTGCCGGTGCCGGTCTGGGCAATGCCGACAATGTCGCGGCCCGCCATCGCGGGCGGGATCGTTTGGGCCTGGATCGGGGTTGGGGTGACATAGCGCTCGTCAGCGAGCGCGCGGGTGATCGGCGAAGCGAGGCCGAGTTCGGTAAAGGAGTTCAAGTTCAATATCTTTCATACAGCGAGACGGCCGCGGCTTGTTGAAAAGCGCGGTCACGCATCGCGGGGGTAAACAGACATCCCGCGTGGTCTGGGCTGCCGATGGTGAAATCGGGAGATTTAAGGCGGGCCGAAATCCGTTTGTCTCAGGGACTTATGGTTTTCGTTCACGCGGCCCGCAAGCGGCCCAAAGGCCGATTCCGATGGCGCGTATATGGCCTGTATCCGTGTCGTATTCAAGGCATTTCTTGGCATTTCTCGCCCGGATTGACGTTGGTTACATGTGAAACTAATCTTCTTGTTAACGCGTTGGAAACAAGAGCCGCGAAACCGGCCGTCGCGAAACGTCAAGGGAGAGCGCCATGAGCACCGATCGCCCTGTGCTGCACGCCAAAGGTGAGGGCTCCCAATCCGGCGGTGCGACCTCGCGCTCCGGCCATAGCGTGCAGGAGCCTGCTGCTTACATGTCCGGTTTCGGCAACACCTTCGAGACCGAAGCGCTGCCGGGCGCGCTGCCGATCGGACGCAACTCGCCGCAAAAGGTGAATTACGGCCTCTATGCCGAGCAGCTTTCCGGCTCGCCCTTCACCGCGCCGCAGGCGACCAATCAGCGCTCGTGGCTCTATCGCATCCGGCCGGGCGTGCGGCACACCGGACGCTTTACGAAAATCGACCATGGACTGATCCGCACCGCGCCCGAGCGCGAGGATTCAGAGTTGCCGCTCGGGCAATTGCGCTGGAACCCGATCCCCGTTCCGAAAACCAAACTGAATTTCGTCACCGGCATGCACACCATAACGGTGGCGGGCGATGCTGAATCCATGAGCGGCATGGCCGCACATGTTCTGATCGTGACCGAGTCGATGCAGCGCGAGCATTTCTTCAACGCCGACGGCGAGATGCTGATCGTGCCGCAGCAGGGCAAGCTGCGCCTGCGCACTGAGTTCGGCGTGATCGATATCGAACCCGGCGAGATCGCGATCATCCCGCGCGGCGTGATCCTGCGCGCCGAACTGATCGACGGGCCGATGCGCGGTTACATCTGCGAGAATTACGGCGGCGCCTTCACGCTGCCGGATCGCGGCCCGATCGGCGCCAATTGCCTTGCCAATCCGCGCGACTTCCTCACCCCGCTCGCGTCCTACGAAGACGTCGAGGAGCCGTGCACCTTGTTCGTGAAATGGGGCGGGGAGCTGTTCAAGACCGAAGTCCCGCATTCGCCGATCGATGTCGTCGCCTGGCACGGCAATTATTATCCTTACAAATACGATCTGCGGCATTTCTCGCCGGTCGGCGCGATCCTGTTCGATCATCCCGATCCGTCGATCTTCACGGTGATGACCTCGCCGTCGGAAACGCCGGGCACCGCCAATATCGATTTCGTGATCTTCCCGGAGCGCTGGGGCGTGGCGGAGAACACCTTCCGGCCGCCCTGGTATCACCGCAACATCATGTCGGAATTCATGGGACTCGTGTACGGGGTCTATGACGCCAAGCCCGAGGGCTTCGTGCCCGGCGGCATGAGTCTGCACAACACCATGCTCCCGCATGGCCCGGACGCAGACGCCTTCGAGCACAACAGCAATGTCGAGCTCAAGCCGATGAAGCTCACCAACACGCTCGCCTTCATGTTCGAAACCCGCTTTCGCCAGCGGGTGACGAAATTCGCCTCCACGCATGAGAGCCTGCAGGCCGATTACGCGGATTGCTGGGCCGGCCTGAAAAAGCATTTCGACCCGAAGCGGAAAGAGCCGAAATAGATGAAGCTCGCTTCGCTCAAAGGCGGCCGCGACGGCCGCCTCGTGGTTGTCGCGCGCGACCTCTCGCGCTGCGCCGATGCGTCCGCGGTTGCGCCGACGTTGCAGGCCGCGCTCGACGACTGGACGGCGTGCGAGCCGCGCCTGACCGAATTGAGCGGCGCGCTCGAACGCGGCCGCATCGATCATTTGTCCTTCGATCCGGCAAAATGCGCGTCGCCCTTGCCGCGCGCGTATCAATGGGCGGACGGATCGGCTTACGTCAACCACGTTGCACTCGTGCGCAAGGCGCGCGGCGTCGACATGCCGGATTCGTTCTGGACCGATCCGCTGATCTACCAGGGCGGCTCGGATATTTTTCTTGGTCCGCGCGACAGCGTGCCGATCATTGACGAAGCGTGGGGCATCGATCTGGAAGCGGAAGTCGTGGTGATCCTCGGCGACGTGCCGATGGGCGCCACCCGCAAGCAGGCGGAAGCCGCGATCCGGCTCGTGATGCTGGTTAACGACGTGACCTTGCGCAATCTCACGCCCGGCGAACTCGCCAAGGGCTTCGGGTTTTTCCAGTCGAAGCCCGCCTCGGCGTTCTCGCCGGTCGCGGTGACGCTGGATGAACTCGGCCACGCCTGGGATGGCGGAAAGGTGGATCTGCCGCTGCTCAGCTTCATCAACGGCAGGCCGTTCGGCAAACCCATTGCCGGAAACGACATGACCTTCGATTTTCCAGCTTTGATCCTGCATGCGGCGAAGACGCGGGCGCTCGGTGCCGGGACCATTCTCGGCGCCGGCACGGTGTCGAACCGCGATGCCGATGGCGGGCCGGGCAAGCCGATTTCCGAAGGCGGGCTCGGCTATTCTTGTTTGGCCGAACAGCGCGTCGTGGAAACGATCAGGAACGGCAAGCCGTCGACGCCGTTCCTTAAATTCGGCGACCGTGTGAAGATCGAGATGCTGGGCGCCGACGGCCGCTCGATCTTCGGGGCGATCGACCAGGATATCGTCCGCCAGCAGCCGGAGTGACCATGACCAAGGGCTTCGCATCCACCGGCGATACCGGCGAGAAGACGATCTCCTTCGACGAGATCGGGCGCAACCTCTATGCCTTCACCGCCGAGGGCGATCCGAATTCCGGCATCATCGTCGGCGACGACGGTGTGATGGTGGTGGACGCACAGGCGACGCCGGTGATGGCGATCGAAGTGATCGAACGCGTGCGCAAGGTCACCGACAAGCCGATCAAATATGTGCTGCTCTCGCATTATCACGCCGTGCGCGTGCTCGGCGCCTCGGCTTACGTGGACGCGAATATCCTTGCATCCGATGCCACGCGCGACCTCATTGTCGAGCGCGGCCAGCAGGACAAGGATTCCGAGATCGGCCGCTTCCCGCGTCTGTTTCGCGCGGTCGAATCCATTCCCGGCTTGACCTGGCCGACCGTCACCTTCCCGAAACAGATGTCGGTCTGGCTCGGCAAACGCGAGGTGCGGATCATGCATCTCGGCCGTGGTCACACCGCGGGCGACACCGTCGCTTACGTGCCGGACGCCAATGTCGTGTTCTCCGGCGATCTCGTCGAATATCATTCCGCCTGTTATTGCGGCGACGCGCATTTTTCCGACTGGCCGGCGACGCTCGACAGGCTTGCGCAATTCAAGGCGCAGGCGCTCGTGCCCGGACGCGGCGCGGCGCTCGCCTCACCGCAGCGGGTCGCGGAAGGCATCGACATGACGCGCGATTTTCTCTCGACGCTTTACGGCTCGGCCAAGGGCAGCGTCGCCAAGGGGCTGACGCTCAAGCAGGCCTTCGAGGCCGCGCGCAAAGTGATGGATCCGAAATTCTCCTCCTTCGCGATCTACGAGCATTGCCTGCCGTTCAATGTCTCGCGCGCTTACGACGAAGCGAAGGGCATCGCGCATCCGGTGATCTGGACCGCCGAGCGCGACCGCGAGATGTGGGCGGCTTTGCAGGGGTGAGCATGAACTCCGAGCGCAAAGTCGTTTACCGCTATCAATACGCCCGCTCCAAGGATCAGGACGCGCGCGCGCCCGCGCGTCATCCGGTGGTCGTGATCGGCGCGGGACCGGTCGGATTGACGGCGGCCATCGATCTTGCCTCGCGCGGGGTGAAGGTGGTGCTGCTCGATGATGCCGATCGCATCGGGGAGGGCTCACGCGGCATCTGCTACTCAAAGCGCACGCTCGAAATCCTCGACCGGCTGGGCGTCGGCGATAAGCTCGTTGCCCAGGGTGTGACCTGGAAACTCGGAAAGGTCTTTCTCGGCGACGAACTCGTCTATTCCTTCGACCTGCAGCCGGAGGCCGGCCACAAAATGCCGGCATTCATCAACCTGCAGCAATATTATCTGGAAAAGGCGCTCGCCGATCGCGCGCTGGAATCAGAGAACATCGATCTGCGCTGGTGCAACCGTGTCAGCGCGCTCGAACAGCGCAACAACGACGTGCGGCTCACGATCGAAACACCGGACGGGCCCTATCAGCTCGACACCGATTGGCTGATCGCCTGCGACGGCGCGCGCTCGAGCGTGCGCGATCTGTTGGGCCTCGGCTTCGAAGGCGTCACGTTCGAAGACAAGTTCCTGATCGCGGACGTGAAGATGGCAGCCGATTTCCCGACCGAGCGGCGGTTCTGGTTCGATCCGCAATTCCATTCCGGGCAGTCGGCGCTGATGCACCGCCAGCCGGACAATGTCTGGCGCATCGATCTGCAGCTTGGCCCCGGCGCCGATGTCGAGCTCGAGCAGAAGCCCGAGCGCGTCATGCAGCGCCTCGAGAAGATGCTGGGCGATCGCGACTTCGAGCTCGAATGGGTCTCGATCTATCGCTTCAATTGCCGGCGGCTTGCGCGCTTCGTGCATGGCCGGGTGATCTTTGCCGGCGACAGCGCGCACCAGGTCTCGCCCTTCGGCGCGCGCGGGGGAAATTCCGGCGTGCAGGACGCCGAGAACATCGCCTGGAAGCTTGCCGCCATTCTTGCGGGCGAGGCAGGACCCGGCCTGCTCGCGTCCTACGATCACGAACGCATCCAGGCGGCCGACGAGAATATCGGCCACTCGACCCGCTCGACCGATTTCATCGCGCCGCATTCGGACGCGGAAAGGAATCTGCGCAACGCCGTGCTCGATCTCGCGCCGCGCTGCGAGTTTGCGCGGCGGATGGTCAATTCCGGACGGCTGTCGGTCGCGACGGTTTACGACACGCCGTTGTCGACGCCGGACGAGAGCGCATTCTCAGGAGCGGCCAGATTGGGTGCGCCGGCGCCGGATGTTCCGGTGCGGATCGCCGATGGGAAGGAAGGTCATCTGGTCGAGCGGCTGTCGGACGGATTCGAGCTTCTGTATGTAAAAAATGGTCGTCGCCCGTCACCGCCGGACGGCATCAAGCTGACGGTGATCGGTGACGACCTGATTGACGACGCCGGATTGTTTGCCAAGCGCTACGACGCAACGCCGGGTGCGACATATCTGCTGCGTCCGGATCAGCATCTGTGCGCGCGCTGGCGCACATTCGATTTGGGGAAAGTGAAAGCCGCGCGCGCCCGTGCGCTGGGTTTTTAAGCCGGCATCCGCATCGAGGCGAGAAGATCGGCGCAGGCGGCCGCGCATTTGTTGCAGGTATCGGCGCAGACCGCGCAATGCTGGTGCATGGCGGCATGGCGCGCGCATTCGGCGGCGCAGGCACGGCAGAAGGCGATGCAGGTCGTGAGCTGTGCTTCCTGCAATTGGCGGTGCCCGGCCTTGTTGGCGCGGGTCACGACATGTCCCGTTGCGGTACAGACCGAGGCGCAGTCGAGATTGAGGCGGATACAGTTGATCAGCCTGTCCATATGCTTTTCGGCAAGGCACGCATCCGCGCACGCGGTGCACATTTCGACGCAGGCGAAACACGCATCGATGCAGCGGCTGATCGCATCGGCTTGGCTGATATGCTCCGGGTGGGAATGGAGCAGGGCACGGACCGCACTCATCGGAAAATCCTTCAAATCTTGGCAATTCAGGCGAACTCAGGCTCAACCCTAACACATGGGATTGGTTCCGTGCACGCGCGGGAACCCGATTGACGGGATTGATAGAGGCGATAGCTTTTCGGCCACACGGCCCGAAAATGGCGGAAACATAATGACTAAATTGATCACCGCATCGCAATTTACCGATCCTGACGCGGCCTAGGTCGCGCTGGTCGATGCCCGGCGCGGGCTTTCGGAACAGGCGGCCGCGGCGCTCGACGCGCGTCTCGTGCTGGTTTTGGCCAACCATATCGGCGACTTGGATATTCTGCAGCAAGCCATCGCCGTCGCGCGAAAGGACAGCCAATGACCGCGCCTCAGACCCAGGGAATGACCCAAGGCCCGACACAAGGCCCGACACATGGACTGACCTTTGGCGAGGCGTTCAGTCACATCACGGTGGGCTCATCCGACATGGACCGCTCGATGCGCTTCTACGACGCGGTGCTGGCGCCGCTCGGGCTCGTGCGGCAGAAGACGTTTCGTGCCGCCAGCGGCTATGGGCCGAAGGATTTTGCCGGCATCAATCTGCCGTTCTGGATTTTGCGGCCGCGCGATCGAAACGCCGTGAGCGCGGGGAATGGCGTGACGGTCGCGTTCTCGGTGCCGGCGCGCGCAGCGGTCGATGCGTTTCATGCCGCGGCGCTCAGCCATGGCGGGACCGATGAGGGCGCGCCCGGGTTGCGGCCGCATTACCACGCGGATTATTACGGGGCGTATGTGCGCGACCCGGAAGGCAACAAGATCTGCGCCGTCTGCCACGCCAAGGTCTGATCCGATTCAAACCGGCCGGACAGGATAGCGGCCTACTTCCAGCCCGCCACGCGATCGCATTCCTTGCGCTCCTTGGGATGGGTTTTCTCCCATTGCGTGATCGACTGGGTCTCGTTGTTGTCCATCTTCTCGTTCATGCAGATGCAATATTTGCGCACGACGTCGGGCTTGGCCCCCTGATCCTTGTTGTCGCCGATGCATTGATTGATCCATTTCAGATCGTCGGCGGTCATTGCCTGCGCGAGCGCGGCATCGCTTGCGAGTACGGACGCGGTCAGAAGCAGCGCGAAGTTTAGGCGTTTCATCTTGTCCTCCGATTGATGACGGCCATGCCTATCTGGCACGGATTCGGCGGGCTGTCGTGCAGCGCCTTCCTATTGCCGGGCCGCCACTGTGATTATGAGGCGTGCCGATCAGGCATTCTGCCGCTCGGCCTTTTCCTGATTGGCATCCAGAATTTGCCGCACCTTGCGGGTGAGGAGATCGTGCGTGAACGGCTTGCTCAGGAGTTCGACGTCGGTGTCGAGCCGGCCTTCATGGACGATGGCGTCGCGCGTGTAGCCGGTGGCGTAGAGCACCTTCAAATCGGGCCGCCGGCGCAACGCTTCGTCGGAGAGCTGGCGGCCATTCATGCCACCGGGCAGGATGATATCGGTGAACAGGAGCTTGATGCCCGGATTGGCGTCGAGCAGACGCAGCGCGCTACGCGCGTCATGGGTCGCGATGACGTTGTAGCCTTCCTCGCGCAGCATTTCGGTCGCGAAGCGATTGACCTCCTCGTCGTCCTCGACGAGCAGGATGGTGTCGCCGAGATCGCCCATATCCTGCCCCTGGGCCTCTTCGATCTCGGTCGGCTGCCATTCCGGCAGATCGGCGCCATCGGCGAGACGCGGAAAATAAATCTTGATCGCGGTGCCTTCGCCCGGCTCGCTGTAGATTTTGATATGGCCGGCCGATTGCTTCACGAAGCCGTAGACCATGCTCAATCCAAGGCCGGTGCCGACGCCGGTCGGCTTGGTGGTGAAGAACGGCTCGAATGCGCGGTCGAGAATGTCACGCGTCATGCCGGTGCCGGAATCGGTCAGCGCGATCAGCACGTATTGTCCGTGCGGCACGTCGCCGGCATGCTCGATCACGTAATCCTCGTCGAGAAAGGTGTTCGCGGTTTCGATGGTGAGCCGTCCGCCTTCCGGCATCGCATCGCGCGCGTTGATCGCGAGATTGAGGATCGTGTTTTCGAGCTGGTTCGCATCGATTGCGGTCTTCCAGAGACCGTTGGTGAGGTTGGTTTCGACGGTGATGGTTTCGCCGATCGTTCGCCGCAGGAGCTCGGACATGCCTTGCACGAGCTTGTTGATATCGACCGCCTTCACTTCGAGCGGATGCTGGCGGGAATAAGCGAGCAGGCGCTGCACCAGGGTCGCCGCGCGCTCCGACGCCTGGCGCGCGGAATTGAGCAGGCGCCGCACGCGCTCGTCGCTCTCCGGGATGCGGCGCAGCGCAAGGTCGACATTGCCGAGGATGGCGGTGAGCAGATTGTTGAAGTCGTGCGCGATGCCGCCAGTCAGGCGGCCGACCGCTTCCATTTTTTGCGATTGCCGCAAGGCGCGCTCGGTCAATTCGCGGCGCCCGACCTCCTGCCACATCCGCACATGCGCAAGCTCGGCCCGCTCGGTCCGGCGCAACGCCACGAGACTCATGCTGAACAGCGCGATGGTCGCGGGAATTCCGAAAAGCAGATAGCTCGCAAGATCGCGGAGCCACATCTCGGTGACCGCCTGATGATCCATTCCCATCGAAACGTAGACCCCGTAATCGGGCAACCGGCGATAAGCGGCCGTGCGCGCGACGCCGTCGATCGCCGAGACGCCTTCGGCAAGTCCGCTCTCGGGATTGTCGGCGATCGCTTTGCGGAACGGTGCATCCGCCGGCAATTGCTGCGGACCCGCCGTCTCCGGATAGCGGGCGAGAACGGCGCCGTCCTCGGTGATCAGCGCCGCAACGGCGGGTTGCGGCAGCGTACGGTAATAGCTCGAGAAATATTCCGGCTTGACGGAGATGACGGTGACGCCGTTGAAGGAGCCGTCGGCGCTGTCGCGGCTGCGGCTGATGGCGAAGAATCTCAGATCCGCGATCCGCGCATCGATGACCTCGCTGACATAGGGCCCGCGCTTCTTCTCCTTGTGGACGGAAAAATAGGCGCGGTCGGCCAGATCGGCCCTCGGCATCGGAAAGATCGTCCCGGCAACGAGCGGGACGCCGTTGGCATCAAGCACCCAGATGTCGCGCAGTTGCGGCAGCGTGTCGGTCAGCGCCTTGAGGCGGCCGTGGTAGCGCGTCTCCTCGGCGCGGATTTTCTCGCTGCCGGCGCCGGCGAGGAGTTCGTCGACATAGCGGGCGGACAGATCGAAGGTCTCGAACACCTTCAGCGCATGTTCGTAGATGCGGTTGAGATCGCGGTCGAGCCGGTCCCTGGCGTCGGCAAAATGCTGCCGGTAGGAGATCCAGCCGGCAACGGCGAGGATCGCGAGCGGCAGAACGAGCGACAACGCGACCAGCCATCGAAGCGGACGCGCTGCAAGTTGGGCGCGTTGTTCCACCGAGCGCGAATCATTCGAGGAAGGCGTTGACACGGTGAGGAGAATTATCCGCTTGCTGGGGCGCTTTCAATAACGGACGGCGCGCGACGGGTCGATCAGAAATCGCAAAACGAGGCTGATAACTCGCAATTCGCGGATTGGTTCCCATATCTCCGCCGGGACCCTTTGAGGACATTGTCATGCGGCGGCACTTTTTGCGTGTATTCGGGCGGCGGACCTGGCTTGCGGCCTTGCTTGCGATCTTGGCGGCCTCCGCCTTGATCGCCGCACCCACGCACGCGGCGGAAGAGCCCGACCTTCTCTTCAAGAAGTCGACAGTGTTCAAATGGCTGACGCCGAACGACAAGCTCGCGACCTACGGTATCGACGATCCGGAGATCGACGGCGTCGCCTGTCATTTCACCGTGCCGGAGAGGGGCGGGTTGAAGGGCTGGATCGGCGTGGCGGAGGAAGTGTCCGACATCTCGCTCGCCTGCCGGCAGATCGGGCCGGTACGCTTCAAGCAGAAATTCGAGCAAGGCGCGGACGTCTTCCGGGCACGCCGCTCGCTGTTCTTCAAGAAGATGCAGATCGTGCGCGGCTGCGACGAGAAGCGCAATGTGCTCGTCTACATGGTCTATTCAGACCGCCTGATCGAAGGCTCGCCGAAAAACTCGACCTCGTCGGTACCGATCATGCCCTGGGGCGCGGCGGGCCAGGTGCAGCGCTGCGCGGACTGGGTGGAGAAATAGACTTTGTAGCTCAGCGCCTCAGCGCGAGCATTCGATCGCGACGAATTCCTCGCAGGTGCCGCCGCGGCAGGCATTGCCGCCGGTGGGGACCGCGCCGGTGATCTCGTCGCGGTCGATCTTGCGGTACGACGCAGCCTTGGCGAATTGCTTGGATTCGCAATAGGCCGCCGCCGCCGCTGCGCCGCAGGTGGCGCCGCTCGAAAGACACCGGTCCACGCCATAGGCGTCGGGATTGTTGGCGATGATGAAGATGCGCTTCTCGGCCACCGCGGCAGTCGAGCCGAGGAGGGCGAAGGCGAAAACGAGCAAGGCGCACAGGGATCGCATGGGGACGACTCGCTGGTTGGGGCGATCGCTGCAATCTGGAGGTAAAAGACTAAGGTTTTGTTAACCGAGCCGTTTGGCCCGTTCGCCCTCGCAGAAGGCGCGGTAGAGCACGCGGATCAACTGGCGCACCGTCGGGTCCGCCAGCCGGTAATAGACCGTGGTGCCGTCGCGCCGCTGACTGACGATCCGCTCGGCCCGCAGCAAGGCGAGATTCTGCGACACCGCCGACATTCGAAGGCCGGTGTGCTCGGCGAGTTCCCCGACCGATTTTTCCCCGTCCGACAGATGGCACAACAGCATCAACCGGGGCCGGGAGCCGAGCGACTTCATCAGCGCGGCCGCCTGGTCCGCCTTATATTCAAACTCTTGAATATTCATAACTGTGAATATATACGAGGCACATCGTCATCGCAACCGCTTCGAGGGAGTGCGCCTCATGTCCATCCTGACCGCCCGGTCGTGGTCGCCCTATGCCGCCGGCATCGTCATCGGGCTTCTGCAGATTCCGGCCTTTCTTCTGATCAACACCGCGCTCGGCGCATCATCGTCGTTCGTGACGGTCGCGGCGTCGCTCGCGGCTCTGTTCGATCCTGCCATCAATGCCATTCCCTATTTCAAGAACCATGTCTCCACGGCCAAGGACTGGTGGCAGGTGGCGCTGGTCGCAGGCGTCGCGCTTGGCGCTTTCATCTCGGTGACAATGGCGGGCACCACGCGTCCGGCGATGTCGGAGATCTGGGGCCGGGTCATGGGCATCCGCTCGTTCCCGGCGCGGCTCGCCATCGCCTTTGCCGGCGGGTTCATCCTGCTGCTCGGCGCGCGGATCGCCAATGGCTGTACTTCGGGTCACGGACTGTCCGGCCTGTCGCAGCTCGCGGTCTCCTCGCTGATCGCGATGGCCGCGATGTTCGTCAGCGGCATTGCCGCATCCCTCATTCTCAAGCGCGCATAGGAGGCTCGCATGTCCGTTCTCACTGCAATTGTCATTGGACTCGCGATGGGCGTCGCCTTCGGTCTCGCGCTCGAAAAATCCAAAGTCATGGAGCCCGGCTGTCTGATCGGCCAGTTCCAGATGTCCAACTTCACCATGCTCAAGGTGATGCTCACGGCGGTCGCGACCGGTCTCGTGATCCTCGCCGCGCTGCACGGCTTCGGCATCGTCAAGCTGAGCGTGAAGGCGGCGCTGGTCGGCAACATGGTGGTCGGCGGCCTGCTGCTTGGCGTCGGCATCGTACTCGCGGGCGCGTGCCCGGGCACGGCGCTCGCGCAGCTCGGCGCCGGCTACAAGGATGCCTGGGGCGTGATCGCGGGCGGGCTCGCCGGCGCTTTCACCTACGGCTATTTCCAGAAATCCATCGACCGCGCGCTCGACTGGTCGGGCATCGGCCTCGGCGATTTCGGCAAGCTGACGCTCGCCGATCTCGTGCCTGGCGGGTTCGTGACGCTGGCGCTGGCCGTCACGGTGCTCATTGTCGCAAGCCTGATCGCGCTGGAACGCTGGCGCCCGTGGCGGGCCGAGATGGCGCTGTCCGACCCCGGAACAGGTGCCGGCACCAGGCGCGGCGGCACGGTTTTCGCCGCGCCCGCTGAATAGGCAGCACAAGACCCGCTCCGGCATGCCGGGGCGGGTTATTCATTCATCAATCCGCGATATCCCGCTGTTCCATGTCTTGACGGGGCGGGGGGCTTCGCCCATTCTCCGCCGCCATGACGATCCGCAACGCAATTTTCGGCATTTGCCCGGAGATTATTCGCTAGCGCTCCACGCTGGCTGCGGCCGTCTTTTCTCCCATGAGATAAAGCAACGCCCGGGGCCAGCAGGCCAGGCGAATGTTTTGGCTCGGCTTTCGTTATGAAAGGCGAGCCAAAAATTCGCTGACTTAAGGTGACTTGGGGACGGTTTGCTTATGGAACTTCGGCTTTACGACACGCTGACCAAGGAGAAACGGGTGTTCACCCCGCTCGACCCCGAGCGCGTGCGCATGTATGTGTGTGGGCCGACGGTCTACGACTTCGCGCACATCGGCAATGCGCGGCCGGTGATCGTGTTCGACGTGCTGTATCGGCTGCTGCGTCATCTCTACGGCGCGGCTCACGTCAAGTATGTGCGCAACATCACCGACGTCGACGACAAGATCAACGCGCGCGCGGCGGAGCGCGGCATTCCGATCCGCGAGTTGACCGAAGCGACCTACAAGAATTTCAAGGACGACGTCGCGGCGCTCGGCTGCCTGCCGCCCGATGTCGAGCCGCGCGCGACCGAGCACATCGAGGAGATGAAAACCCTCATCGAGCGTCTGGTGAAATCGGGCAACGCTTATGTGGCGGAAGAGCATGTGCTGTTCAGCGTGCCGTCGATGAAGGATTACGGGCGGCTCTCCAGGCGCTCGCTCGACGAGATGATCGCGGGCGCGCGCGTCGATGTCGCGCCGTACAAGCGCGACGCGATGGATTTCGTGCTGTGGAAGCCGTCGAAAGAAGGCGAGCCGGCATGGCCGTCACCCTCCGGGATCAAGACGCCGGGCCGTCCGGGCTGGCACATCGAATGCTCGGCGATGAGCTGGAAGCATCTCGGCGAGACGTTCGACATCCATGGCGGCGGCATCGATCTCGTGTTTCCGCATCACGAGAACGAAATCGCGCAGACGCGCTGCGCGTTCCATTCCGGCGTGATGGCCAATTTCTGGATGCATAACGGCTTCCTGCAGGTCGAAGGCGAGAAAATGGCGAAGAGCCTCGGCAATTTCGTCACCATCCGCGAGCTGTTGAGTGGCTGGAATGGCTGGGCGTGGCCTGGGGAGGTCATCAAATTTGCGATGCTGACGACGCACTATCGACAGCCAATAGACTTTAGCTTGCAAGCGCTCGAACAGGCTTCGATCGCGTTAGGTACGTTTAGGCAATTCAGCATTAGCGATCCAACTAATCGGCCTTCACACGGATTTCTGGCAGCGCTCAGCGATGATTTGAATACGCCACAAGCCATTGCCGAACTGCATTCTCTTGCGAAGGAAGCGAGGGAATCTGTTGTTGCGACCGATGCAGCTCGCCAATTGTCTGCAGGCTTGACAATGTTGGGCATCGACATCAGCCAACACGACTCGAAATGGCTTGAGAAGCAAGCCAATCAGAATCTGACGTCCGATGACCGAGCGAAAATCGAAACGCTGATTGAGGCCAGGAAAACTGCTCGCGCGGCAAAGAACTTCAAAGAGTCCGACCGCATCCGCGACGAGCTCGCCGCCATGGGCGTGGTGCTGAAGGATTCCAAGGACGGCACGACATGGGAGACTGCGCGATGAGCGGCTTGCGCACCCATCACGTCGTCATGGCCGCGGTCGCGCTCGTTGTCGCGGTCGCGCTGGCCGCCAATTATTACCTGTGGTGATCCCGATGACAAAGCCCGAAACGCCATTCCCGCGCCACTGGCTCTATTACATCGTGCTCAAGCTCGTCCTGCTCGCGGTCGCCGTCGCGCTGGCACTCAAGTATTACGAGGTCTGGTGAGCCATGACGCGCGAAGCAGCAACAGGCGGATGTCAGTGCGGCGCGGTGCGGTTTCGCGTCGGGCGTTTCGGCAGCGCCTCGATCTGCCATTGCCGCATGTGCCAGAAGGCATTCGGCAGCTTCTTCGGGCCGTTCGTGACGGCGCATGATCTTGTCTGGACGCGCGGCGAGCGCAAGCTTTACGCAAGCTCCGACAAGGCCAAGCGCGGCTTCTGCGCGAATTGCGGAACGCCGCTAACCTATGAGACCGGCGGGCCGGTCGAGATCACGATCGGCGCGCTCGACCATCCTGACCTTGCGCCGCCGACGATTCAGGTTAATCCAACAGACAAGCTCGTACTGTTTGACGGCCTGTGCACGCTTCCTGTTCGCGCGGTCGGGGCAGACCCGAAGCAGGAAGCCTTCAACGCCTCGCTGACGAGCTTCCAGCATCCCGATCACGATACGCGCGAGTGGCCGCCGAAGGGGCAAGGCTGATGAGCAGGGAACGCCTCTATCTTTTCGACACCACCCTGCGCGACGGCGCGCAGATGAACGGCGTCGATTTCACCGTCGCCGACAAGATCGCGGTCGCCG
>CAYJNT010000059.1:0-16137 GCA_964370945.1 uncultured Hyphomicrobiales bacterium
AAGCTTTTTCGCACCCGCTTCTGCGTTTCGGACAGATGCGCGTCGAGCCGCGCGAAATCCGGCGTGTCGCCGGCGCGCACGAGAAGCGCGAGCAATCCAGGACCGGCCTTCTCGGCATCGAATTTTCCCGGCAGGCATAGCCGCAATATCTGGCTCAGGTCGTGAAAGAGCTGCGTCGCCGGGCGCAATATTTCGGAATCCTCGACCGTAAGCATTCCGACACGCGCGGCCTTCTCCAGCGCCCGCGCCGTCGAAGAATCCAGAATCTCAGGATTGTCGGCGGCATTCACAAGTTGCAGATACTGCGCAATGAACTCCACATCGACCAACCCGCCGGCGGCATATTTCAGGTCCCAGTGATCGTCCTCGCGTTTCTCCTGCGCGATGGCGCGGCGCATCTCGACCGCGTCAGCGGCGATCGCATCGCGATCGCGCGGCCGGCACAGCACGTCGCGGATGACAGCCTCGACGTCGGCGCCGAAACCGGGCGTTGCCGAGACCACGCGTGCCCGCGTCAGCGCCATATGTTCCCAGGTCCAGGCTTCGCTCTGCTGATAGTCACGGAACGCATCGATCTGGGTCGCGACCGGACCGGAACGGCCGGACGGGCGCAATCGCATATCGACCTGATAGAGCGCGCCGTAACTCGTGCGCGCGGTCAGTGCGCTGATCAAGCGCTGAGTCAGCCGTGCGAAATACTGGCCGCCATAAAGCGATCGCGCGCCATTTGATTCCGGGTGCTTTTCATCGAAGTCGTAGACCAGAATGAGGTCGAGATCGGACGTCGCGGTCATTTCCTCGCCGCCGAGCTTGCCCATCGCGAGCAATGCGGTCTTCTGACCTTTGACGCGCCCATGCGTCTGCGCGAAGCGCTCCTCGACGGCGTGGTGCAAGGAAGCGATGATCACGTCGGCAAGACGGGCATAAGCCTTTCCGGCCAGCTCCGCAGACAATGCGCCCGATAAAATTCGCGCGCCGACGAGGAACATCTGTTCCTGTCCAAAGAGGCGAAGCCGGTCCAGGAAATCCTCGTAGGAACTCGCCTGCGTCAGCGAGCGCGAAAGCGCGACACCCAGGTGCTCAGCGTCCGGCGTCGCGGCAAAGAAAGCCGAATCGACCAGCGCATCCATCACCTGCGGATGCTGGGCGAGAATATCCGCCAGCCGCGGCGCATTGCCGAGAATGAGCCCGACCAGGGTCAGCAGACTAGGATTCTGCCGCAACAGCGAAAAGAGCCGCCCGCCTCCGCCCGAGTGCAATTGGGACAGGAAACGATCGAAGGTGATGAATGCGAATTCGCGATGCTCGCTCTTGGAAAACTGATCGAGCAGATGAGGAATGAAATCGGTCAGCTGGCCGCGCGCGAATTCCCCGCGCAGGGCCGGATAGCGGCCGGTGAGCCAAGAGCGGATGATCGCGGAGATTTCAGGTGGATTGCGAAACCCCAACTCCGCCAGCCGATCGAGCGTCGCACGATCGTCCGTGTCTTTCGGAAAAATCAGATTGGGTTGGGGGGAAACGGTCGACGGCTCGAACAGGATCGAATAATGGCTCTGCACCTTCTGCAATCGCGCGATCAGCGCGTCCGCGAAGCCCTGCCGGTCCGCAAAGCCGCAGAATTGCGCAAAACGCTCGACCGCAGCCGGGTTCGACGGCAATGTGTGCGTCTGCTCGTCGGCAATCATCTGCAACCGATGCTCGATCGTCCGCAGGAAGAGATAAGCCTCCTCCAGTTCGCCGCGCGCCTTTTCGCCGATCCATCCACCTCCGGCCAGCGCATCGAGTGTCGCGAGTGTCTCGCGCCCGCGCAGTTCGGCATGCCGGCCGCCCGCGATCAGTTGCTGGGTCTGCACGAAAAACTCGATCTCGCGGATGCCGCCGCGCCCGAGCTTGATGTTGAAGCCTTCGACCGCGATCTCGCCATGCCCCTTATAGGCATGGATCTGGCGCTTCATCGCGTGCACGTCCGCGACAGTCGCGAAGTCCATATATTTGCGCCACACGAACGGTGACAGCGCCTGCAGGAACACCTCGCCCGCGGCGATGTCGCCGGCGCAAGGCCGCGCCTTGATCATCGCCGAGCGTTCCCAGTTCTGGCCGCGATGTTCGTAATAATCGAGCGCGCTCAGGGTCGAGAGCGCAATCTGGGTCGAGGCCGGATCGGGACGCAGCCGCAAATCGACGCGGAAGACATAGCCGTCGGTTGTGCGTTCCTGCAGGAGCTTCACCAGGCCGCGTGTCAGCCGCACATGGGCGGCCGCGGCTTCGGTGCCGGGCGGGAGCGCCGTGCGTTCCGGATCGAACAGGACGATGAGATCGATATCGCTCGAATAGTTGAGCTCGAACGCGCCCATCTTGCCCATGGCGAGGACGAAATAGCCGGAGCCGATTTCCGGCTGTGCCTTGTCCGCGGGATTGAGCTTCCCGCGCCGGACAAGGTCATTCATCAAAAACCGCACCGCCGCGTGGACGGCCGTGTCGGCGAGCTCGGTCAGCGCCGCGGTGACGCGCATCACCGGCCAGACCTTTCCAATATCGGCAAGTGCGATCAGCAGCGCGGCTTGCGCCTTCATGGCACGCAACGCCCGCATCATTTCGCTTTCGCTTGTGACGCGGTCGGCCTGCGCGGCGACATCCGTCACAAGCGACGTCAGATGCGCGTCGGGATCGGATTGCAGGATGCTCAGCAGCCGTCCCGTGTCCCCGCTCGCGAGATCCCAAAGATACGGCGAAAAATGCGGCAGGCCCGAAACGATCGCATGCGCGGCCGGGTGCGAAGCAAATAGCCTGCCGAGTTCGGCGTTGACGCTGCCCGGGAGTGCTGCGAGCCAATCCTCGAACCGGCCGCGATCGTCCTTAGTCGCAGCCCAAGGCGTGCCCGTGATCCGGGATGCCAGCGAGCCAGAAGAGCCGGGTGTGCCCCTTGAAGCAATCGGGGGCGTCATCCCGCCCCCTGTGGTCCTCCGCGCGGCAGCGCGATGATGGCCCGCAATCCGGTTCCTTTCGGATCTTGCGCATTGTCCTCGAACTTGAGTTCGCCGCCATGCAGCCGCGCCACAGCCGACACAAGACTCAAGCCGAGACCCGAGCCAGGCACCGTGCGGCTCTGATCGAGCCGCACAAAGCGCTCGACCACGCGGTCCCGCATGGATTCAGGAATGCCCGGCCCTTGATCGATGACGCTGAGCAGGACGCGATCTCCCTC
The DNA here is from genome assembly GCA_964370945.1 of uncultured Hyphomicrobiales bacterium. Classification (GTDB taxonomy): domain Bacteria; phylum Pseudomonadota; class Alphaproteobacteria; order Rhizobiales; family Xanthobacteraceae; genus Pseudorhodoplanes. Next base: position 3,206 of record CAYJNT010000059.1, read on the forward strand.
GCTTGTGGCTTTCACCGTGATGGCTTTCGGATCATTGCCGGTTTTTTCCGCCAATGCGGCATACTTGATCGCGTTATCCACGAGGTTGGCAAGAGCCTGGCTGATCAGCTCCCGGTTACCATGGACCGGCACCGGTGACGGCGCATCGACCGTCAGGGTGAGGTCTTTTTCTTCCGCGACCGGGTCGTAGAGCTCACCCACGTCGGTGGCGATCTCGGCCGCGTCGAATTCGCTCATGTTGCCGCGCGCCTGCCCGGATTCGGCTCGCGCAATCATCAAAAGCGCGTTGAAGGTCCGGATCAGGCCTTCTGATTCCTCGATCGTGGCTTCGAGCGCTGCCCGGTATTCACCCTCGCTCTTGGCGGTACGCAACGCCTCCTCGCAACGATTGCGCAGACGTGTGAGGGGTGTTTTCAGATCGTGGGCGATATTGTCGGAAACTTCCTTCAAGCCCCGCATCAACGCCTCAATGCGCTCGAGCATGGCATTGAGATTGACCGCGAGCCGGTCGAACTCGTCGTTCGAGCCGGCGACCGCCAAGCGCTCGCCGAGATCGCCGTCCATGATGCTGCGGGTGGTTTCGGTCATGGCATCGACGCGGCGCAACACGCGTCGCGCGACGAAAAATCCGCCGGCCAGACCGAGCACCACGACAATCGCCGCCGACCATTTGCCGGCCGACAACACGACGTCATAAAGCCGCTCGCGTTCATCGAGGTCGCGGCCAACAAGCAGACGGAAGCCGCCGGGCAGCTGGATGACGCGCACCAAGGCGTGATGAGCGGCACCTTCGGATTCCTCCTGCCGGCGGTATTCGGTTTCCGTCCAGCCGGGCTTCTCGAGCAACCCCGGCGGCAGCGAGCCGACATTGCCGGCAAGCCCCTCACCGGCATTGGTCGTGACAAGATAGAGGCTCGATCCGGGACGGCGCGCGCGCGTGTCGACGATGATCACAAGACGCCGGATGCCACCGAGATTATATTGTTCGGACAATCCGCCGATTTCGGCGTCGACTGTTTGCGTGATCTGCTCGGTGACCAACCGGCGCGTGTTCCAGGCAAAATAGCCCAGAAGAAACATCGCAAACATGGCGAATACGATCAGATAGACAAGCGTCAGCTTGAACGCCGTTGTCCGGAACAGCTTACCGAGCGCCGTCACGGATCATGTATCCGGCGCCGCGTACCGTGTGCAGCAATGGCTGCGCGTAGCCCTTGTCGATTTTCGAGCGCAAGCGGGAGATGTGAACGTCGATCACGTTGGTTTGCGGATCGAAATGATAATCCCAGACATTTTCGAGCAGCATCGTGCGGGTCACGACCTGCCCCGCATGCTTCATGAGATATTCGAGCAGGCGGAATTCGCGCGGCTGCAGGACGATCTCCTCCTTGCCGCGGCGTACCTGATGCGAGAGGCGGTCGAGTTCGAGATCGGCGACCCGATAGACCATCTCGTCGCCGCGGCCGCCGCGGCGGCGCGCCAGCGCCTCGACGCGCGCGAGCAACTCGGAAAAGGAATAGGGCTTTGGCAGATAGTCGTCGCCGCCGGCGCGCAGGCCCTTGACGCGATCGTCGACCTGGCCGAGCGCGGAGAGAATGAGTACCGGCGTCTGGATACCTTTGTCGCGCAATGTGCCGATCACCGACAGGCCGTCACGTTTCGGCAGCATGCGGTCGACGATCAGCACGTCATATTCGCCGTCGAGCGCCATCGCGAGGCCATCCTCGCCATCGGCGGCATGATCGGCGACGTGCCCGGTTTCCCGGAACGCGCGGACGATATAGTCCGCGGCATCGCGGTCGTCTTCAATGATCAGAAGGCGCATGAGAATCGATGGGCTCAGGGATTCGGGGGATATTACCGAATTCCCGGGCGTCATGCGCTGGAACGGACGGGGCATTGTGAGGGGGCGGCCAGACTCAACTCAGCCGCCCCCTCCACTGACCGCGAAGACCGTAAGGGGGGCGACGATACCGGTCCCCGGGCCAGATTGAGTGGGGACGGACTTTGACGTCCGTCCCCTGGGTTTCGTGTCACCGGCGGGGGCGACGGTTGCCGGCAGCACGTCCCTTTCCGTTATGCGCGGCCGACCGGGAGGGCGACGAAGCGGGTGCCGCCTTCCGATTTGACGCGCATGAGAATGGTGCGCTTGCCGTCGTTGCGCGCGTCGGCCAGGGCCTTGCGCACATCGGCGGGAGCGTTGACGGCCTTGCCGCCGACTTCGAGGATCACGTCCCCGGTCTTGAAGCCGAGCTCAGAGGCGACGCCGCCGCGATCGACCTGGGTGACCGCCACGCCTTCGCTCGACGCGCCGGGCACCTTGCTTGCGGGAGCGAGCGTCAGACCCAGGCGAGCAAGGTCGCTGCCAGGCGCTTCGCGGTCTTCGCCGGACGGCGTCAGGCTCGCCGCACGCTGTTTCGGCAATTCGCCGAGCGTCAGGGTGACTGTCTTTTCGGCGCCCTTGCGGAGCATGCCGATCTTGACCGACGCATTCGGCGTCATGCCGCCGATCATGCGCGACAATTCGCGGGCGCTGCGGACAGGATTGCCATCGACCGAGACGATGACGTCGCCGGCCTCGATGCCGGCCTTCGCGGCCGGACCATTGGCCTGCGGCTCGGCGACGAGCGCGCCTTCCGCCTTCTTCAGGCCGAGGCTGTCGGCGATGTCCTTGGTGACCGGCTGGATCTGAACGCCGATCCATCCGCGCGTCACGCTGCCTTTTTCCTTCAGCTGCGCAACGACCGTGTTGACGGTGGACGCCGGGATCGCAAACGCGATGCCGACCGATCCGCCCGACGGCGAGAAGATCGCCGTGTTCACGCCGACGACATTGCCGTCAACGTCGAAGGTCGGCCCGCCGGAATTGCCCTTGTTCACCGGGGCGTCGATCTGGATGAAATCGTCATACGGGCCGGCGCCGATATCGCGGCCGCGCGCGGACACGATGCCGGCGGTCACGGTGCCGCCGAGGCCGAACGGATTGCCGACCGCGAGCACCCAGTCACCGATGCGCGGAGAACCTTCCGCAAGCTTCGCGAACGGGAAATTGGTTTGACCATCGACCTTGATCAGCGCGAGATCCGTGCGCGGGTCGGTACCGATGACCTTGGCGGTCAAGGTCTTGCCGTCGTCGGTCGTGATCTCGACGCTCTCGGCCTTGTCGACGACGTGGTTGTTCGTCACGGCATAGCCGTCAGCCGAGATGAAAAAGCCGGAGCCCTGGCCGGTCGAGAAGTTCCGTGGGCTACGCTGGCCGCGCTGGCCCGGCTGTCCGGGCATCTGGTCCGGCGCGCCGAAGCGGCGGAAGAAACGTTCAAACGGCGATCCCGGCGGGAACGGATTGTCGTCGGACGACAATTGCGGTCCGCGATCGACCTTCACGCGGACGGAAATAACGGCGGGTTTGACCTTTTCGACAATGTCGGCAAAGCCGGTCGGACGGGCGACGGTCTGCGCCTGCTGCGAAACATTCTGCGCGAACGCGCCGTGGCGGGTGGCATCAGGCGCAACAATCAGTGCCGCTGCGCCGAGGCTGAGAATGGTGGTTCCGAGCAGCACAAGCCGGCGTCCGCCGAGCAAGCCGCTCTTGATATTCGGGGGAGTGTTCGAAGTCATAAAGCGTCTCCATCACATTCGGCATTGCGCGCCGCGCGCGCCCTTCGCCGTCTAAGATGGGGAGCCCCGCCTTACAGCCACCTGTCGGGCGGATTAAAACTTCGTAATGTGGATGGCGTTATTTTCATATTATTTTTCAGACACTTACGCCTGACAATCAGGTCTGCAGCCCTTCCCGTTTCAGCACTTCGGCGACGCGAGCCTCCTCTTCGTCCGACAACCGGGCGGAACCGGTGCGATTCCGCTGACGGCGCCGCAACATCAGGAGCGCCGCGGCGCCAGCGATCAAGACCAGAAACGGCAACAGCCACAGCAATGCCGTGTGCGAGGTGAACCGCGGCCTGAGCAGAACGAAATCGCCGTAACGCGCGACCAGAAAATCCAGAATCTGCGGGTCGCTGTCGCCTGCTTTCAATTGCTCGCGCACCAGGAGCCGCAGATCGCGCGCCAGCGGCGCGTCGGAATCGTCGATCGACTGGTTCTGGCAAACCATGCAGCGCAATTCACGCGAGAGATTGCGCGCGCGCGTCTCAAGCGCCGGATCAGTCAGAATTTCGTCCGGCTGAACTGCCAACGACGGATACACACCAAGCAAAGAGACTGCAAGAATGACGGCGTGGATCCATCGCATGGCGCGCTCACTCCGCCGGCTGCAAGGACGATTTCTTGGCCGATCTTCCGGCGGGCTTCGGCGCACCGACACGCAGCCGCCGGTCTGACAGCGAGAGAATTCCGCCAAGCGCCATGACCAGCGCCCCGAACCAGATCAAGAGCACCAGCGGCTTGTGATAGATGCGGACGGAAATCGAGCCGTCCGGCTCCGGATCGCCGAGCGAAACATAGAGCTGGCTGAAGCCGCGCGTCAGCAGCGCGGCTTCGGTCGTGGAATTGCCGCGCGTGGTGAAGCTGCGTTTGCTCGGCGCGAGCGTGTCGATCGTGACGCCGTCCCGCCGCACCGTGTATTTCGCGATCAACTCGCGGTAATTCGGTCCTTGTCGCGAGACGAGACCATCGAACGATAGATCGTAGCCGCGGATGGAAATCGTCTCCTGCGGCTTCATGGTGGCGATGCGTTCCGCCCCGTAGAAGGATTCGCAGACAACGCCCAGCAACAGAACGCCGAGGCCAAAATGTGCGCAGGCAGTGCCGAACGCCGAGCGCGGCAACCCGGCGGCACGGCGAAGCGACACCTGCCACGGCTGCCGCAGCGCCTGCACGCGTTCGGCGAGATCGACCATCGCTCCGATCATGACAAAGAGCGCAAGCCCGATCGCGAACGGCGCAACCACCGGGCCGCCACCATTGATCACGAACACGGTTGCAACGCCGATTGCCGCGATCGCAAGCGCGACCATCAGCCTTTGCGCCGCGCCCAACAGATCGCCGCGTTTCCAGGACAGCAATGGACCGAAAGGAACGGCGACCAGCAGCGGAATGGCGAGCGGCGCGAAGGTCGCATTGAAAAACGGCGCCCCGACCGAGATTTTCTCGCCGGTAATCGCTTCCAGCGCCAGCGGATAAAGCGTGCCGATGAACACGGTCGCGCAGGCCGTGGTCAGGAAGAGATTGTTGAAGACCAGCGCCCCTTCCCGCGAAATCGGCGCGAAGATGCCACCCTGTCGGAGCATTGGCGCGCGCCAGGCATAGAGCGCGAGTGCGCCGCCGATGAAGAAGACGAGGATCGCCAGGATAAAGACGCCGCGCGTCGGATCGGTGGCGAAGGAATGCACCGACGTCAGCACGCCGGAGCGCACCAGGAATGTTCCGATCAGCGACAGGGAAAAGCAAAGAATAGCGAGAAGAATGGTCCAGACTTTGAGCGCGTCACGCTTCTCCATCACCACCGCAGAGTGCAGCAGCGCCGTCCCCGCGATCCACGGCATCAGCGACGCGTTCTCGACCGGGTCCCAGAACCACCAGCCGCCCCAACCGAGTTCGTAATAGGCCCAGTACGAGCCCATGGCGATGCCGAGCGTCATGAAGATCCAGGCGGTCAGGATCCACGGCCGCACAAAGCGCGCCCAGGCCGCATCGATCCGCCCTTCGATCAAGGCGGCAATAGCGAAGGAAAAGGAAATCGAGAAACCGACATAGCCGAGATAGAGAAACGGCGGATGAATCGCGAGCCCGATATCCTGCAGCAGCGGATTGAGATCGCGGCCTTCGGCCGGCGCATCGGCGACGCGCAGGAACGGATTCGAGCTTACGAGAATGAAGAGATAAAACGCCGCCGCGACCCAGGCCTGAACGCCGAGCGCATTGGCGCGCAGGCTCGCCGGCAAATTCGCCCCGAGGGTTGCCACCATCGCGCCGAACACGCTCAGGATCAGCACCCAGAGCAGCATCGAGCCTTCGTGGTTTCCCCACACGCTCGTGAACTTGTAGAGCAATGGCATCGCCGAATGCGAATTCTCGAACACATTGAAAACCGAGAAATCGGAGACGACATAGCTTGCGGTCAGGGCTGAGAAGGAGATCGCGACAAAGACGAATTGTGCGAGCGCGAGTGGCTGCGCTGTTCCGGCCAGAACGCCGTCACGCAGACGCACGCCGATAATCGGAAGCGATCCTTGAATGAGCGCCAGACCGAGCGCGAGAACCAGTGCGTAATGTCCGATCTCGGCGATCATTGCTTCTTGCCCTGTGCCGGATCAGACTTTTTGCCGTAATCGTCCTTCCAGTGACCCTGCTTCTTCAGCGCATCGGCAACTTCCTTTGGCATGTAGGTTTCGTCGTGCTTGGCGAGAACGACATCGGCGACAAAGCTGTCCTTGCCCTGGATCACGCCTTCCGCCACCACGCCCTGCCCTTCGCGGAACAGATCCGGCAGAATGCCGCGATAGCTGACCTTGATGACGTTCTTGCCGTCGGTGACATCGAAGCGCGCATCGAGATTCTGCCGCGTCACGGTTCCCGGCTGTACCAGGCCGCCGAGCCGGATGCGCGTTCCGGCCTGAAGATTTTTCTCGATCACGTCGGTCGGTGAGTTGAAAAAGACGATCGAGTCTTTCAGCGCAAACAGGATCAGGAACGCCGCAAGCGCGAGCACCCCGAGGCTCGACCCGATCAGAACAAGTCGCCGTTGTTTACGCGTCATTGTCTTTCTCGCTGAGCATGATCTTTTCCGACCTTCCTTCGCCCGCCGAAGCGGGCTTCGCGAAGGCGGGAAACCGGTTTCCACTTTTCGGGATCATGCTCTAACCTTCAACCCCGATCGCTTTCGCGAATTCATCAAAGAGACGCTGCTTGTCAGGATCGCCGCTCAGCGCCTTGCGCGCCGCCGCCACCGCCGATTTCGCGTTGTCCGCCTCGCCAAGCACCATATAGGCGCGCACCAGACGCCGCCAACCATCAAGGTCGGAGCCGTCGCTTTTGAGGCGCTCGGCCAGCCGCTCCACCATCCCGCGGACCATGGCGGTGCGTTGCTCCGGAGACAAATTTTGTGCCGCCGCCATGTCCTCGGCCGTTGGCCCCGGCGCCTCACGCTTCGGATCGACACGCGCCAGCGACGCCGCGATCAGTTCGCGATACGGCGCGTCCGCCGGTGCGCGCGCGAGAAGCTCGCTCCAGATGCGCGCGGCGTCCGCCTTCTTGCCATCCTGTTCGGCTGCGAGTCCTTGATAAAACGCAATTCGGATATCGCCCGGATCGATCGCGGCGGCGCGCTCAAACGCGACCTTGGCGTCGGCCGTGACGATCCCGCCCGCCGCCGCCGTGAGCGCTTCGCCAAGATCGGCTTCGCGCAAAGCGCTTGCACCCAGAAGCCGCAACGCATTGCGGCGCGCTTTCACCGCATCGTCGAACCGTCCAAGCCGCAGATAGACCGGCGCGAGCACTTCCCAGCCGCGGCCGTCTTCCGGATTTCGTTCCAGATGGCTTTCGACTTGTGCGACGAGATTGTCGATCGAGCGTTGCTCCAGCGGCACGTTCGGACGCGCAGCGACGAGCTGGCCGGACAGATGCGGTGAGCCGATCGCGAGATAAAGACCCGCAGCGCCGGCAGGCAGGGCGATCAGCGCGACCAGCGCAACGGCCCGGCGGCGCCACAATGGCGGCATTTCGGTCGTGGCAGACGCCTCGTTGTCCGCACCCGCCGCGGCAAGGAGCCGTCGCGACACCTCGGTCCGCGCGGCATCCGCCTCAGATGCGCCAATCAACCCGGATGTGCGATCGCGTTCGATTTCCGCGAGCTGGTCGCGATAGACCGCGATTTCGGTTCCGGCAAACGATTGCCCGGCTCGCCGCGAGAGCGGCCACAGCACGGCGAAAATCGCCGCCGCGGTCATCAGGGTGAAGATCAGCCAGAGCATCGCGCGGTCTTACACCACGCCGGAGGCCGCGCCGCAACCACTGGAAATACGGGTGGAAATTTGCCGCGGAAACGCGCGTCAGGTCTTGCCGTTCGCGGTCTTGCGCTCGGTATTGGCGGGCATGCTGCCGGCCTTGGTGAGCAAGTCGGCATATTCCTGTCCGAACATCTTGGCGCAGAACCGCGCCGCCGCATCGAGCTGCGATTTGCGGAACACCCGGTCGTTATCGCCGGCGTTACGCAGCGCATCGACCAGCGATTGCGTCGATGTATCGAGATAATGATGCACGTCGGAATAAGCGCGCTGGGTCATTTCGCTGACCGCGAGCTCGCTTGCATAATTGCGGCAGATGCCGACAAATTCGATCAGCGTCTCGGTCTCGGCCACATCGCCGGCGTCGAGCGTGCTGTTCGCGCCGATTTCCTTCGACGGCCGCGGCCGCAGCAGGCGGCGAACCCGGCCGGGCAAGGACTCGATTTCCGACTTGAGAAGATTGGAGATCTCCGTCCGCAACGCCGCGAGCTGCTTGCCCCAGGGCGAGTCGGTCGACAGATTGATTTCGGTGCGCATGCCGCGCGCGGCATCGTGGATACCCTTCAGCAAGGCGCCGGTCGCAACGCCACGGCCGCTGCGCAATTCAGCTTTCAGTTCACCGACCATGCGCTCGATCTCGGCGAGCACGATGGCCACGGTAATGGCATAAGGCGTTTCCGAAACGCGCGCGGCGGAATCGCTGTTGGCGGCTTTGGTCGCAAGACGCACCAATTGCCAAGGTGCCGCGAGCTTGCTCATCACCAGCACCAGAGCGGACAGAAACAATGTCGGATTGCTGTTTTGGGGAAGATCGAGCAACGCCTTCACGTCGTCGAGTTGCGCATCGGCAAGATTCTTGATGTGGCCGGGCAGCCGCGCACCGAGCGCGGCCAATGTATCGCGCGCCTTGAGCACGTTGAGGATGGCGACCACGTCTTCGAGTGCGCGTGGCGTTCCGATCTGGGCGGCAAGCTTGCGGCGCGCCTTATCGTCACCGGCCGCTGAATCGAGTGCCTCTTGCATCCGCTGGATCGTGCGATCCTGGAATGCACGGCCAAGCGCTTCGGCCTTCGCGGTGTCGTCGCTCGCGAACGCGCGCGCGACGTCGTCGGTCACCGCCTTCGCCTCGCCCGGCAGAAGGTCACGGCAGATCCATTGCCAGATCGGATCGAGCGCGACGCGCGCGATGCGGCCCGGGTGGCTGTGCGAGGCAGTGTCGTCGACAAGGAAAGGTTCGAGCGGCTGGAAGAACAGCCGCGCCAGGCTTCCGGTGCGCGGCGATGGGCGGCTCGGCTCGCGCGCCGAGCGGCGCAATTCCTGCAGCACGAGTTCGGCGCCGGGCGCCTCGTCGCCGCGCAACAATCCGCGCTCAAGCTCCGCGATCAGCAGAGCCCGCGCTTCCGGCTTCAGATCCCGGAGATATTGCCGCAACCGCTCCACGAGTAGCCCGTCGGCCATCCCGCTACCCATTCACTTTCACACACGAAGCCAGTGTGATAGCGCGCGGGCGTTAAGAACGCGTTAGGGGAAAGGTGTACGTTCTATTAACCGACCGGGGTGGCGTTAGCCGTCAGCTGACAGGCGTCCAGGTGCCGTCAGGATTGCGGCACGCGGCGCCGCGCGCGGTCTGCGGCTTCCCGTCGATATAGATGGTGTGGGTGTAGTCCCGGCATTTGCTGCCTCGACGGTCATATTGCGGGCCGGGCACGATCGAGCCGTAGCGGCCGGAATCCGGATTGCGCCAGCCGACCGGCGCGCCGGGCTGGCCGGTTTCAAGCGCCGCGAGCTGCGCTTCGTAAGCGCGCTGCCGGTCTTCGTCGTCGAGCGCCGCGCCGATACGATTGCCGATCAAGCCGCCGATTGCGGCACCGGCGACACCGGCGGCAATACGCGAGCCGGTCGAACCGCCGAATTGCGAGCCGACCGCAGCGCCTGCAAGCGCGCCCACCAGCGTTCCGGTATTTTCGCGCGGGCCGGTGCCCGTATTCGGGTCGCCCGCGCAGCCGGCAAGACCGGCTGCAATCAGAACCGGCGCAATCACATTCACACAACGCATGGAAACGCCCCTCGCAACACGACTGGAACCGGTCGCGCTGCGACCCGCCCTTTCAATGGTCACTTAATGGTAGGGAATACGGCAATTGTCTGTCAGGCGGCTGGAAGCAACAATTCAGCGCGTAAACCGCCGATGGGCGCGGTTCCAAGCGTGACACCGCCGCCATAGAGCGCGGCCAATTCCACGACGATCGAAAGCCCAAGTCCCGAGCCGGGCTTGGTCTCATCAAGCCGGCGACCGCGGCGCGCGACCTGCTCGCGCTCCGACGGCGTCAATCCGCGGCCATCGTCGTCAACGACAATGCGGACGACGCGCCGGCCGGGGTCGTGGATCTCGTAAGTGACCTCGATACCCACGCGCGATTGCGCCCATTTGCAGGCATTGTCGACGAGGTTGCCGACCATCTCCTCGAGGTCCTGCTGCTCGCCCTGGAATTTTCCGTCCGCCGGGCAATCGAGCCGGATCGACAATCCCTTGCCGTGATGCGTTTTCTCCATCGTGCGAACGAGCGCAACCATGACCGGCTGCACGTCGGTGATGCTGCCGACCACGGTCAACCGCGCCGCGAGACGCGCGCGTTCAAGATGCCGCGTGACCTGGTCGCGCATGATGTCGGTCTGTTCCTGCACTTTGGCGGCGAGCGGATCGTCCGGCCGCGCCGCGGCCTCGTTCACCATCACCGACAGCGGCGTCTTGAGCGCATGCGCGAGATTGCCGACATGCGTGCGGGCACGCTCGACGATTTCGCGATTGGCATCGATCAGCGCGTTGGTCTCGCCGGCGAGCGAGGCGATTTCGACCGGGAAATTTCCGACGAGCCGCTCCGCGGTGCCGGCCCGGATCGCCGCCAGACCCGCCGAGATGCGCTTGAGCGGTGCAAGACCAAAGCGAACCTGGAAGATCGTGGTCAGCAAGAGCACGAGCGCGAGAACCGCGAAGGTGATCTGCAGCGCGCGGTCGAAGGCGCGCGTTTCGTCCTCGATCTCGACCGCGTCGCCGGCGACGGAGACGAGGAAACTTCCTTCCTCGCCAAGGTCGATGGTGCGCTCGATCAACCGCAGCTTCTGATCCTCGGGACCGGCGACATAGCCCTGGCGGATGCCGATATTGCTCGGGGCGGATGCGGCCGGCAGCCGCGGCAGCCCGCCATCCCAGAGCGAGCGCGAGGCGCGCACCTCGTTTTTTCCGCCGTCGAGCCGCGTGACCTGCCAATACCAGCCCGACAGCGGCAATTCGAACAGCGGTTCGGACACCGATTGCGGGAATTTGTCGGCGGGATCTTCCGGCGAAGCGACGTCGGCAACGAGGGTGCGCAGATAGACGCCGAGCCGGCGGTCGAAGGCGCGCTCGACCGCCTGGCGGTAGAGCGACGAGAGCACGAAACCGGAAATAATGAGAATGACGACGGTGAATCCGGTCGCCGACAGGAACAGACGAAACGCAAGTGAATTAGCGCGCATTGTCCGGCGGCGTCAGCAGATAGCCGAGACCGCGCACGGTCTGGATGATCTCGACGCCAAGTTTCTTGCGGATGCGGCCGACGAAGACCTCGATCGTGTTCGAGTCCCGGTCGAAATCCTGATCGTAAAGATGTTCGACGAGCTCGGTCCGCGACACCACGCGGCCGGTATGGTGCATCAGATACGAGAGCAGACGATATTCATGCGACGTCAGCTTGACCGGATTGCCGTTGACCGCGACCCGGCCGGTGCGGGTGTCGAGCCGGACCGGCCCGCAATTGAATTCGCTCTTGGCATGGCCGGTCGAGCGGCGCAGGAGCGCTCGCACCCGTGCCAGCACTTCTTCCAGGTGAAAGGGCTTGGGCACATAATCATCCGCGCCCGCGTCGAAGCCCTGCACCTTGTCGCTCCAGCGGTCGCGCGCGGTCAGCATCAGGACGGGCATGGCGCGGCCCGCCCGCCGCCAGGCCTCCAGCACCGAGATGCCGTCCATTTTCGGCAAGCCGATATCGAGGATCACGGCGTCATAGGGCTCGGTCTCGCCGAGATAGTGACCTTCCTCGCCGTCAAAGGCGCGGTCGACGACATAACCGGCGTCGGTCAAAGCCGTTGCAAGCTGCCGGTTCAGGTCGGGATCGTCCTCGATCACGAGGAGACGCAAGGCAAATTCCTCCGGTCAGCGGCCCGCCAGTCGTCCAGAGCTGGCATCGACGGCCACGCGGGTGACTTTGCCATCCCGCGCGAGCAGTGTCAGCAGGTAGACGAGGCCCTGCGGGCGCTGGCAGAGCTTGGCGCCGACCACCTCGCCTTTATGGGCGGGCACGGCGCGCTTGGCCCTGGCCAGCGGGACGATCTTGCCGCTTTGCTGCGCCAGTCGGCGCTGCTCCTTGGTGAGACAGCCGGAAACCTCGGCGGCCACAGCCGCAGGCGCCGGCACGAGCGCCGACAACAAGCCGATAAGGATAAAGAGACGAAATCCCGACATGCGCGGCCCGACTATCCCGATTCCATAGCGTACGCCCGCAATAACAGCGAATCTGCGGCGATTAGTCCGCAAAGCCGGAAAAGCTCGCAAACTCGGCCGGCGGGACGCGCGGCGCGCGCCACGAATTGATCGGCGCGGTCTCGTCGGCGTAGCCGAGTGCGATGCCGCAAAACAGCATCAATTCGGGCGGCGTCCCGAGAAGGGCGTAGATCGTCTTGTGCCAATGCGTCCATGCCTCCTGGCCGCAGCTGTGCAGGCCGTATCCGCGCGCGAGCAGCATCACGGTCTGGATATAGCCGCCGAGATCGGACCATTGCGGCGGCCCCATCGAGCGGTCGATGAAGAAGAGCAGGCCGACCGGCGCGTCGTAGAATTCGAAATTGCGCGCATATTGGCGATAGCGGCCGGGCCGGTCCTCGCGCGTGACGCCGATCGACGCATAGAGGGCGGCGCCGACCTGCGTGCGGCGC
>CAYJNT010000060.1:0-2278 GCA_964370945.1 uncultured Hyphomicrobiales bacterium
CGGATGTTCAAAACCTAAGCAGTCACACCATCTCCTCCTACCCCGCCAGCGCCAATGGGCCTCCGCGGGGCTGCTGTAGTGGCGGCATGTGCCGCCGCACGCCACCAGAGGAGATCAAAATGACCAAGAGCAAACCCGCCCACAAGGCGAAGTCAGCGTCCATCACCAAGACCGCACGGAAAGCCGTCAACGATCAGAAGCACGCCCAGCCCAAGCCGGGGGCGAACTCCAAGCAGGCCGACGTCCTCGACCTGTTGCGCCGACCGCAGGGTTCGACGATTGCCGCCATCATGAAGGCCACCGGCTGGCAACAGCATTCCGTTCGTGGCTTCTTCGCCGGTGTTGTGCGTAAAAAGCTCGGTCTCACGCTGCAGTCCGAGAAACCAAACGGCGGCGACCGCGTCTATCGCGTCGTCGCGGGCAAGTCGGGCAAACCGAAGACCAAGGCGGAGAACTCCGACCGACAGGCGACCTGATCATGCCTCGGCGGTCGGTCAATCCGACGACGCCGTCCTCGCGAACCCCGCAGCTCGTTCAGGCCGATGCAAGCCTTGACGAGTTGCGCCGCGAATGGCGACGCCTGTACCACAACGATGCGCCGAGGATCAGCCGCGATCTGCTGATCCTCGGGATAGGCTATCGGCTTCAGGAAATCGAGAATGGCGGGCTCGGCAAGACGGCTCTTCGCAAGTTGCGAACGCTTGCAAAGACGTTGCGGGCCACAGGCCGCGTCGGTCCCACACCGAGCCTCAGCCTGAAGCCCGGCGCGCGTCTTGTGCGCGAATGGCGTGGCTGTACCCACACCGTCACTGTGACGGAAGACGGCTTTGAGTATGCCGGAACCACCTATCCGTCCCTGACCAAGATCGCGAGAAGGATCACGGGCACTCACTGGTCGGGGCCGCGTTTCTTCGGGATCCCTGCAAAAGACACGGATCGTCCGAGCGGAGGACGCAATGGCTGAATCGGAACGATCCGCACGGCGCCAGACCAAAAGGTCTCGCTGCGCGATCTATACGCGGAAATCAACAGACGAAGGTCTGGAACAGGCGTTCAACTCGCTCGATGCTCAGCGCGAAGCCTGCGCCGCCTTCATCTTGTCGCAGAAGCATGAGGGCTGGACGGTGCTGCCGACGCTGTATGATGACGGCGGGTATTCGGGCGGCACGATGGAGCGGCCAGCATTGCAACGGCTGCTGGCCGACATTGAGGCAGGCCAGATCGATGTGGTCGTCGTATACAAGGTCGACCGGCTGACGCGAGCGCTCTCGGATTTTGCGAAACTCGTCGAGGTGTTCGACCGCCGCGGAGTATCGTTCGTCTCGATCACCCAGCAGTTCAATACCACCACGAGCATGGGGCGGCTGACGCTGAATATCCTGCTGTCATTCGCGCAGTTCGAACGTGAACTGATTGGCGAGCGGGTTCGAGACAAGATCGCCGCATCCAAGAAAAAGGGGATGTGGATGGGTGGCACCGTACCGCTCGGATACGACGTGAATGACCGCAAGCTCGTCGTCAACAAGGCCGGGGCTCGGACGGTCGTCGACATTTACCGACGCTATTTAAGGCTCAAATCAGTCCGGGCTTTAAAGGAAGAACTCGCTGCCGCTGGCATCAGAAGCAAGCGCCGGTTCCGGCCTGATGGTACTCAATGCGGAAATCAACACTTCTCGCAGGGTGCACTCTATCTACTCCTACAAAACCGCACCTACCGGGGCGAGGCAACGCACAAAGGCAGCGCGTATCCTGGAGAGCACGCTGCAATTATTGAGAAGCCTCTGTGGGATGCCGTGCAGAAAGCGCTCGCCGAAAACCGTGTGGCAAGGGCGAGCAGCACCAACTCCAAGGCGCCCAGTCTATTGACCGGTTTACTCTTTGACGAGAGTGGGGAGCGATTGACGCCCACTTGGTCAACCAAGAGAGGCACCCGATACCGCTACTATGTGTCCACGTCTCTCGTGACGGGTGACGGCAAAGCGCGTTCGACGCGCCGACGAATGCCAGCAGGCAATCTCGAAGCCGTGGTGATCGATAGGCTTCGCACATTCTTTTCCAATCGAGGGGAATTACTCGATGCCTTCGACCCCGAGCCCCATGGCAACGTCGGACTAGCGCATATTCTCAAACGGGGGCACATGATCGCGCAAGATCTTGGCCAAACGCCAGAAAGAACTAAAGCTATCGTGATGGCATTGGTCCGCCGCGTCGAGGTCAACCCCGATTGCGTCAAGATCAATCTGTCCCAAAGCCGCCTTAACGCGCTGATCGCCTCGAC
>CAYJNT010000060.1:2378-16055 GCA_964370945.1 uncultured Hyphomicrobiales bacterium
CAATATCAATAACTTAGACGCTGGCTGGGGCGGGAGGATTCGAACCTCCGAATGGTGGAATCAAAATCCACTGCCTTACCACTTGGCGACGCCCCACCGGATCGGGCGAACCCGCCGGGCGCGCGATCAATAGCGGCGCGGGCCCTGCTCCGCAACCTTGGCCCAAACCTTGGGCCAAGTGTCATCCAGGCAACGTTGACCGGGTGGTGTCTGGGGCTAGATTAGTCTCAAAACACCACAATAGTGGGTCCGTTCCAGGGAGCTTTTCATGGCCTATCGCGCGCCGGTCGGCGACATCGCCTTCACACTTAAGCATGCCGCCGGACTGAAACAGGCCTTGGCCGACGGCATTTACGGCGACCTCGGCGAGGACGATATCGACGCCGTCCTGGAAGAGGCCGGCAAATTCGCGACCAACGTGATCGGCCCGCTCAACACCGTCGGCGACAAGCACGGAACTCCGTTCAAGGACGGCGTCGTGACCACGCCGCCCGGCTGGAAAGAGGCTTATCGTTCATGGGCCGCGGCCGGCTGGAACGGCTTGTCCGGCCCCGCTGAATATGGCGGCCAGGAGCTGCCGCTCTCGATCAATACGGCCTGCAACGAGATGTGGAACGCGGGCTCGATGGCTTTCATCATCGGCCCGGTACTGACCATGGCGGCGTTCGAGGCGCTCGCCGCGCACGGCACCGACGCGTTGAAAAAGGCTTATCTCGAAAAGCTGGTCACCGGCGAATGGACCGGCTCCATGCAGCTAACCGAGCCGCAGGCGGGCTCCGATGTCGGCGCGCTGCGCACCAAGGCCGAGCGCGCTCCCGACGGCAGCTACCGCATCAAGGGCCAGAAGATTTTCATCACCTATGGCGAGCACGACCTCACCGACAACATCATCCACTTCGTGCTGGCGCGGCTGCCCGATGCACCGGCCGGCACCAAGGGCATCTCGCTCTTTCTCGTGCCGAAATTCCTGGTCAATGCCGACGGCTCGCTCGGCGCGCGCAACGACGTGCGCGCGCATTCGGTCGAGCACAAGATGGGCATCCATGCCTCGCCGACCTGCACGATGGTGTACGGCGATAAAGGTGGCGCGGTCGGTTATCTGATCGGCAAGGAACATGCCGGCATGACCTGCATGTTCACCATGATGAACAATGCGCGCCTCTCGGTCGGGATCGGCGGTGTCGGCGTTGCCGAACGCGCGACGCAAGAGGCGCTCGCCTATGCGCAAGACCGCAAACAAGGCCGCCTCGCCGGCTCCACATCGAATGACTCCGTTGCCATCGTGCAGCACGTCGATGTGCGGCGCATGCTGATGACCATGCGTGCGCTGACGCGCGCCGCCCGCGCCATCTGCTACGCCACCGCCGTCGCGCTCGATCGCGCCAAGCGCGGCAAGGATGACGCCGCGCGCAAGGCCGGAAACGATCGCGCCGCGCTGCTCACGCCGGTGGCGAAAGCCTTTTCGACCGATATCGGCACCGAAGTGACGTCTCTCGGCGTGCAGGTGCATGGCGGCATGGGCTATATCGAGGAAACCGGCGCCGCACAGCATTATCGCGACGCGCGCATCGCGCAGATCTATGAAGGCACCAACGGCATCCAGGCGATCGATCTGGTCACGCGCAAGGTGCCGCTCAATGGCGGCGCGACCGTGAAGGCCTATCTCGACGAATTGCGAAAGAGCGTGGTGCAGGTGCGCGCCGCCAACGATCCGGCATTCGGCGCCACCGCGAAGCGGCTCGACGACGCGATCGCGAGTCTCGACCGCGCGACGCAATGGATCCTGGCGCAGCTCGCGAAAAACCCCGACGCCGCACTTGCCGGCGCGACCACTTATCTGCGGATGTTCGCGCATGCCGCCGGCGGCTGCATGCTGGCGGAGGAAGCGGTCGCAGCCGCGCGCAGCGGCAATGGTGTGGGCAACGCGGGCGACCGCATCGCACTTGCGCGTTTCTTCGCCGAGACCGTTGCCGTGCAATCGCCCGCGATGGAAGTCTCCGTCACCGAAAGCGCCGATGCGGTGACCGGCGCGACCCTCCCCGGCGCGGCGTGATGTCATGACCGATCTCGTCAAGGTGACCGACAAGGATGGCGTCCGCACCATCCGCATGAACCGCGCCGACAAGAAGAACGCGCTCAATGTCGAAATGTACACGGCGCTTGCAACAGCGGTCGCTGGCGCGAATCTCGAGCGCGAGATCCGCTGCCTCCTGATCGCCGGCGTGCCGGGGGCGTTCTGCGCCGGCAACGACCTCAAGGATTTCCAGGAAGCGGCGAAGGGCGGCGGCGGACTTGGCGATCAGGCGGTCGCATTCCTGCATGCGCTCGCCGCTTGCGAGAAGCCGATCGTCGCCGCGGTGCAGGGCGTCGCGGTGGGCATCGGCACCACCATGCTCTTGCATTGCGACTATGCCGTCTGCGGCACCGATGCGAAATTCTCGACTCCATTTGCGCGCTTGGGATTGATGCCGGAAGCAGCCTCGAGCCTGCTCGTCCCGCGCCTGATGGGACACCGCCACGCGTTCGCTTTGCTGGTGATGGGCCAGCCGCTCGATCCGCAGGCGGCGAAGGATTGCGGCCTTGTCAACGAGATCGGTGCGCCCAGCGACGTCGATAATATCGCGCTCAACGCCGCGCGACAGATCGCCGCACTACCGCCTAAAGCCGTGCTCGCTTCGCGCCGGCTGATGCGCGGCGCGTCTACGAACGAGATCATGCGCCGCATCGACGACGAAGCCGATCACTTTCGTGACCGGCTTCGTTCGGCGGAGGCGAAGGCGGCGCTGGAGGCGTTCTTCAGCAGGAAGAAGTAGCGATGTCATGCCCCGCGAAAGCTTTCGCGGGCGATGACAACTTAGACCGGCTGCAACCCGGCCTCGATCTCCTTGCGCTGGCCCTCGAGGAACGGCGGCAGCGCGAGCGTCTCGCCGAGCTTGTCCATCGGCTCGTCGGCCGCGAAGCCCGGGCCGTCGGTCGCGATCTCGAACAGGATTCCATTCGGCTCGCGGAAATAGAGCGAGCGGAAATAGAAGCGGTCGACCGGGCCGCTATTGGGCATGCCGACATCCTTCAAGCGATGCGCCCAGCCGTCGTAGTCGCCGTCCGGAATGCGGAACGCGACATGATGCACGCTGCCCGCCCCGGGAGCGCTGCGCGGCAGGTTCGGCCGCACCGCGACATGCAATTCGGCGGCGGGACCGCCCTCGCCCATCTCGTAAACGTGGACGATATCGTTGGCGTCTTCCGGATGCGGATATTCGCGCACCTTGCGCATGAACATCACATTCTCCAGCACCACTTTGGTGGTGAGAATGTTCGGCACCGTGAGCGTGATCGGACCGAGCCCGCGGATCTGATGCTCCGCCGGCACCGAGCTTTTCTCCCATGGATGCGCCTCACCCTTGCCGCCGTCATCAATCAACGACAAACGCTGGCCTTCCGGATCCTCGAAATCGAGGGTGAGCCGGCCGTCGCGCTCGATGATCTCGCCAACCTTCACGCCCGCCTCGGTCAGGCGCTTGTGCCAATAATCGAAGCTGGCGCGGCCTGCGATCCGCAAACCCGTGCGCGAAATCGAGTTATTGCCGGGCTTGCCCGGCGCCGTGCGGAAATCGAAGAAGGTCAGATCGCTGCCGGGCGAGGCTTTCCCGTCGGCATAGAAGAAGTGATAGGCGCTGGTATCGTCCTGGTTGACGGTTTTCTTGACCAGGCGCATGCCGAGCGTCCTGGTATAGAAAGCAACATTTCCCGGCGCATCGGCGGAGACAGCCGTCAGATGATGGATACCGGTCAGTTTCATGACACCCCTATTGGCCGCCCCGTGAGGGGCGAATTGTAAGGCCCGAGACGGCCGATTGCGATTTTTCGGGCATGACTTAGGAACAATAGAGCCCTATTTCGAGGGCTCGGGCGTCGCACGCAGCGGAGGTATGCATGTCATTGAAAGGAAAGACGCTGTTCATCACCGGGGCCTCGCGCGGCATCGGGCTTGCGATCGCGCTGCGCGCCGCCCGCGACGGCGCCAACATCGTGGTCGCGGCCAAGACCGACACGCCGCATCCCAAGCTTCCCGGCACCATCCACACCGCGGCGGAAGCGATCGTCAAGGCGGGCGGCCAGGCTTTGCCGCTTGTTGTGGATGTGCGCGACGAAGCGTCCGTCAAGGCGGGGATCGAGCGCACGGTCGCGACCTTCGGCGGCCTCGATATCGTTGTGAACAATGCCAGCGCCGTGCAGGTCACGCCGGTGACGCAGACCGACATGAAGCGTTTCGACCTGATGCATCAGGTCAACGCGCGCGGCACCTACATGGTGTCGAAATACGCCATCCCCTATCTGCTGAACTCGTCCAATCCGCACATTCTGATGAACTCGCCGCCGCTCGACATGAAGGAGAAATGGTTCGCGCCGCATACCGCCTATTCGATGGCGAAATTCGGCATGAGCATGGTGGTGCTCGGGCTTGCCGGCGAATTGCGCAGCAAAGGCATTGCTGTGAACGCGCTGTGGCCGCGCACCACGATCGCGACCAGCGCGATCAGGAATCTCCTCGGCGGCGACGAGACCGTGCAGATGTCGCGCAGCCCTGAAATCATGGCGGACGCGGCCTATGGCATCTTCCAAAAGCCCGCGAAGACGTTCACGGGACATTTCCTGATCGACGATTCGTTCCTTGCCGCCGAAGGCGTCACCGATTTCGAACAATATCGCGTCGACCGGTTAAAGCCGCTCGCGCCGTGTTTCTTCGTGCCCGATGAACTCAACCCGCCGAAAGGCGTTGAGATCGCGGGCAAGCGGGATATCCGTGGCGTTCCCGATCCCGCTGTGTCAGGCTAGCGACGGACACCTATTGAATGACGACCCTCCTCATTTCCCATTCCGCCTGCCTCAATCATCTCACCCCGCGCGGCCATCCGGAGCGGCCCGAGCGGTTGCGTGCGATCGAGCAGGCGCTGGAAGACGAGAAATTCTCCACGCTGGCACGCGAACAGGCCCCGATGCTCGATGCGGATACCATCGCTCTCTGCCACCCGAAGGACTATATCGATGCGATCCGCGAAGCCTCACCCGACGAAGGCCTGATCGGGCTTGATGGCGACACCTCGATGTCGCCCGGCTCGTTCGAGGCGGCATTGCGCGCGGCCGGCGGCGCGGTGCTCGCGGTGGACGAAGTCGTAGCCAGGAAAGCCGACAACGCTTTTATTGCCACACGCCCGCCCGGCCATCACGCCGAAACGGCGCGGCCGATGGGCTTTTGCCTCTTCAACAATGTCGCGATCGCCGCGCGCCACGCGCAGAAGAAGCACGACCTTTCCCGCGTCGCGATCGTCGATTTCGACGTGCATCACGGCAACGGCTCGCAGGAGATTTTCTGGAGCGATCCGACCGTGATGTATTGCTCCACCCACCAGATGCCGCTTTATCCCGGCACCGGCTCGCGCGACGAGCGCGGCGCGCACGACAATATCGTCAACGCGCCGCTGCGCAGCGGCGACGGCGGCAAGGAATTCAAGGAGGCGATGGAAAGCGTGATCCTGCCGCGGCTCAATGCCTTCGGCCCCGATCTCATCATGATTTCGGCCGGCTTCGACGCGCATACCAACGATCCGCTCGGGGGCCTCAATTTCGTCGAGGGCGATTACGACTGGGTGACCGGCAAACTGATGGACCTGGCCGATGCCCGCGCGCAGGGCCGCGTGGTTTCGGTGCTGGAAGGCGGCTACGACCTCGAAGGCCTGTCGAAATCCGCGGCCGCGCATGTCTCGCGGCTGATGCGGGGATAGCGCATGACGCCGAAAAAGCCTGCCCCGGACTTGATCCGGGGTGTGAAGCGGTTTTCGGATAACGTCATGCGCTCACTTAAGAACCGAGCTACAATCACACTATAATGAGTCGGAAAGGCCGCGATGGCAGAGAATAACCACGCCGATGTGAAGAAGCTGCCCTTCGAGCGGGCGATCGAGGAGCTTGAGACGATCATCAAGCGGCTCGAGGAAGGCAAGGTGCCGCTCGAGGAATCGGTCGCGATCTATGAGCGCGGCGAAGCGCTCAAGCAGCGCTGCGAGGAATTGCTCAAAGCGGCCGAGGCGCGCGTGGAGAAGATCACCCTCGATGCATCGGGCAAGCCGAAAGGCACCGAACCGCTGGATGTGAAGTAGCTCCAAACAGGGAATGCAAATTCTAGTCCGCCTCATCCTGAGGGGCATTGCGAAGCAATGCGTCTCGAAGGATGGAGGCGGCCCGATTTCGGGGCCTCATGGTTCGAGATGCGCTTCGCGGTCCTCACCATGAGGATCAATGATTGGATGCCCGCCTACGCCGCATCCGTGCCGCGCGTGCCGGCCAGCGCGAGCGCGGAGCGCAACCGGCCCTGCGCGCGATCGATCAGCCGCACGCCTTCGTCGACACTGCAGCCATGCAGCAGCATCACCGCGAGCTTCACGCTGCCATGCGCGCGCTGCAGCGCGTCGCGCGCGGCGTCGCGGTCGCAGCCGACAATGCGGATCAGCATCTCCTCACTGCGCCCGACGAGCTTTTCATTGAGCGCCTGCACGTCGACCATCAGCCCGTCATAGACGCGGCCGAGCGAGATCATCAGCAGCGTTGAAAGCAGGTTCAGCGCGATCTTCTGCGCGGTGCCGGCTTTCATGCGCGTCGAGCCGGCGATCGGCTCCGGTCCGGTGTCGAGCAGGACCGGATGATCGGATTCCAGAAGGATCGGCGTGCTTGGATTGTTCGCGATCCCGATTGTCAGCGCGCCGCGGCTGTTCGCTTCGCGCAGGCATGCCAACGTGAACGGGGTCGTTCCGCTCGCCGCGACCGCGATCAATACATCTTTGCCGTCAACCACATGCTCGCGGACAACGCGCTCGGCAAGGCTGACTTCGTCTTCCGCGCCCTCGACCGAGCGAAGGAGTGCATCCTTGCCGCCGGCGAGCAACAGCACCAGGCGTTCCTCCGGCCAGTTGAAGGTCGGCATCAATTCGGCGCCGTCCTGGACCGCCAGACGTCCCGAGGTACCGGCGCCGGCATAGACGAGGCGCCCGCGATAGCGCACCCGCGTTTCCATGGCGGCGGCGGCGCGCTCCAAAGCGGCGCGCGCGGCACGGACGGCGGCGACTGCGGCGAATTGCCCTTCGATCAGCGCATCCAGAACATCACTGGTATTCCAAAGGTCGAGGCCGGAATAGCGCGGGCTAACGCGTTCTGTTTCCATCGAATTTGAATCATCCCGATCCATGGACCGATAACGAATTCGATCTCAAATCGTTCTCGTGCGTTGATGCTCGCAAACTGAGGCGAAAGGGCGACCTTGAGACCGGACCTGCTCCTGCTTGGGATCGACGGCGGTGGAACAAAATGCCGCGCACGGCTGTGCGCGCCCTCGGGCGCACTGCTCGGCGAGGCTGTGGCCGGCCCGGCCAATATCCGGCTCGGCCTGGAGACAAGCCTGGCCGCGGTCCTTCAAGCGACCGCGCTGTGCCTTCAGCAAGCCGGGTTGACCGCACACGATCTGAAGCGAGTGACAGCGTGTCTGGCGCTCGCCGGCGCAAGCGAACCGAGCGCGCTGACCGCGGCGCAGGCCCAGACCTATCCGTTCGCCCACACGACCATCACCACCGACGCACATGCGGCCTGCGTCGGCGCGCATCGCGGCCACGACGGCGGCGTCATCATCTGCGGCACCGGCAGCATCGGCTGGGCCGCGCTGAAAGGCCGCCACTATCGCGTCGGTGGCTGGGGTCTGCTGGTCTCGGACGAAGGCAGCGGCGCCTGGCTCGGCCGCGAGGCGTTGCGGCGGGTGTTGTGGGCGCATGATGGCCGCATCGCTTCGACGGGGCTCCTTCGCAATCTGTTCGAGCAATTCCGCAACGATCCGCATGCGATTGTCCTCTGGACATCCGAGGCGACGCCGCGCGATTTCGGCGCGCTCGCGCCGCATGTGGTCGCCTATGCCAATCTCGGCGATCACGTCGGACTGCAGCTCATGCAGTCGGCGGCGGCGCATATCGACGCGCTCGCCGCCCGGCTGATCGGGCTTGGCACACAGCGATTGTCGCTCGTCGGCGGCCTAGCCCAGCCCATGCAGCCCTGGCTTTCACGGAACATCCAGGCCCATCTGGTACCGCCGGCCGGCAACGCACTCGACGGGGCCTTGCAGCTCGCGCGGGGCGATGCGGAATTGATTGCGGCCTAACCCCTGCCTTGTTCTTTTGGGACATTGCCGAAGATGCTCGATATCGAAATCGGAATGGCGGCCGAATTGCGGGAAGCGCCCGACGCCGTGCGCCGTCAGAAATCCGCCTCGGCGATCGCGGAGCTTGTCGCGCGCTGCCGGCGCAACGCTCCGCGTGTCGTGCTCACCTGCGCGCGTGGCAGCTCCGCGCATGCCGCCACCTTCGGCAAGCATTTGATCGAAAAGCATCTCGGCATCCCGGTCGCGGCCGCGGCGCCGAATATCGCGACTGTCTATGATCAAAGCCTGCGGCTCAAGGACCAGCTCGTTCTGACCATCTCGCAATCCGGTCACAGCTATGATCTCATCGAATTCACCACCATGGCCAAGGAATCCGGCGCGCTGACCGTGGCGATCGTGAACGACGTCGACTCACCCCTCGCCGCGGCAAGCGAGATCGTACTGCCGATCACGGCGGGGCCTGAGCTCAGCGTTGCAGCGACGAAATCTTTTGTGGCCACGCTCGCGATGCTCTTGCGCATGACCGCGGCCTGGGCGAATGACGATGCCATGCGCGCTGCGATCGAACGCCTGCCCGACCGCCTGGCAGCAGCGACCGATCTCGACTGGAGTCCGGCGCTCGACGGTCTTGCCACCACCGACAGTCTCACGACCATCGGCCGCGGACCGACGCTGGCGATCGCGCGCGAGGCGGCGTTGAAGCTGAAAGAAACCAGCAACCTGCACGCCGAGGCCTTCAGCAGCGCGGAATTCCAGCACGGCCCGATGGCGCTGGTGTCGGAGCTCTATCCGATCCTGATGTTCATGCCGAACGATGCGGCGGCCGCCGGCGTGAAAGCGCTCGCGGCCGATTTGCGCTGCAAGGGCGCGGCGCTGTTTTCGACCGAGGACGACGTGTCCATGCCCGGCCACCTGCCGACCCTGATTCCCGATCATCCGGATGCCGATGCTGTGGGCCTGATCCAGAGCTTCTACGCGCTGGCCATCAGAGTCGCCGCCCGGCGCGGGACTGACGTGGATCGCCCGCGTCACTTGCAGAAAGTGACGCGTACGCGATGAGGACACCGAACCACTACGCCGTCGCGGCGGATTATGTATTCGATGGCAGTGTCGTGCACCGCGACACTGCCATCGTGATCGGCGGCAGCAACATCGTCGCCGTGACGCCACGGGCCGACGTCGGAGCGGCAACGTCAATGCATGCCTTGCCCGATGGCCTCTGGCTGGCCCCCGGCTTCATCGATGTGCAGGTCAATGGCGGCGGCGACGTGCTGTTCAACGATGCGCCGACCGCCGAAGGAATCCGCGCCATCGCCGCCGCGCATCGCCGGTTTGGCACCACGGCGATCCTTCCGACGCTGATCAGCGACAGCCTTGAGAAAATGGAAGATGCGCTCGCGGCCGTGCAGGCGGCGGTGACCGATGAGTCCGGCGTACTCGGCATTCATCTCGAGGGACCGTTCCTCTCGCCGGAAAAGCCGGGCGTGCACGACCCGCGCCATTTCCGCAAGCCCACCATTGAGGACGACGCCCTCATCCTTGCGCCGCGGCCCGGCGTCACCGTCGTGACGCTCGCGCCGGAGCAGGTACCGGAGGGCTTCGTGCGTCAGCTGGCGCAAGCCGGCATCCGCGTCAGTCTCGGCCATTCGATGGCGACCTACGCGCAGACGCAAGCAGCCATCGCCGAAGGCCTGACCGGCTTCACGCATCTCTTTAATGCCATGCGTCCTTTGGGAAGCCGCGAGCCCGGCCCGATCGCGGCCGCCCTGGAATCGTCCGGCGCCTTTTTCGGCATGATCGTGGACGGCGTGCATGTCGATCCGGCGATGCTGCGGCTTGCCTTGCGCGGGGCGGCGCAGCCGATGCTCGTGACCGACGCCATGCCGCCGGTCGGCGGACAGCGAACCACCTTCATGCTGTATGGCGATGAGATCACGGTCTGGAACGGACGCTGCCTGCGCAGCGACGGCACGCTCGCGGGCGCCGCCTTGACCATGGCGGATGCGATCCGCAATTGCGTCGAGCAGCTCGGCGTATCGCTGGAAACGGCGTTGCGCTTCGCCTCGGCCAATCCGGCGCGCTTTCTGGGTCTCGACAACATGCTCGGCCGGCTGGCGCCGGGTTATCGCGCCGACATTGTGGCCTTCGCGCCCGGCACGATGGAGGTGGTTGAAACCTGGGTGGCGGGTCAGGACCAACACTCGGATGTCATCGCCCGCGAAGATCGTAGGGTGGGCAAAGGCGCGTAGCGCCGTGCCCACCGAAAGAAAAAAATGGTGGGCTCGCGGAGTTTATCATCGGGCCGCGCTTCCGCCTTCGCTATCGCTTCGGCGCGACTGACTTCGTCGAGCCGAAGCTCCGAAGGAGCGGAGCCTGGTCGCGCGGACCCGTTGGCTTAGCCCACCCTACATTCTTCGTCTCTACTTCTTCCTGTAAATCAGCAGCGTCTTGAATTCGCCGACGCGCTCGACGCCCTTCGCCTTCTCCCATTCCGGAATGATCGCCGCGGTTTTCTCCGCGCCGATCGACTTCGTATAGAAGATGATGTGGCCACCGCTCCTGGTCTTGTCGGTGAACAGGTCGAGCACCTTGCGGTCGGTCAGCCCGCCATATTCCGCGCTGTCGGTGTTCGGGAAGAAGAACTCGCACAGATGCACCATGGTGACGATGTCGAAGTCCGGCAGCAGGCGCGGATTGGTGAGATAGATGTCGCCGAAATAAGCCAGATACGATTTCGCGACCTGCGCATTCTCGGTCATGAGCTTGATGTAAGCCTGATACTCCTCGATCGACGCCGTGATCGCGACCACCGCATTGCCGGAGCCGTTCTGCGCCTGCTCGACGCCGACCACGTGATGCGTGCCGGTGCCGAAATGATAGATCAGCTTGTTCTTGAAACCGTTCTCGGCAATCCACTCGTTAACGTGGATATCGCAGGGGCAGACATCCTCGTGCAAATCCCATTTATCGGTCCAGTAATTCATCTTCGACATGATGTTTTCCTCGGCGTTTCCTCAAATTCCCGCGACTGATGTTGTCTTCGATCATGCCGGCGCGGGCGTCAATCCCGATGTTTGGCGCGGCGTATTGGCGGGCGCTTTCAGCTCGATCCGTTCCTGGTGCAGATCGGCCAGCACCTCGCGCCGGTCGATGGTCATGATGATGGTGTCGGGGAGCTTCTCGATCAGCATGCGGTAAAGCGCATGACCGTGGGCGTCGAGCAAGGCCGCGACCGGTTCGTCGAACAGCAGCACCGCCGGTTTTCGCAGCAGCACGCGCGCGATCGCGATGCGCTGCTGCTCGCCGCCGGACAGGAGCACGCTCCAGTCCGCCTCCTCGTCACATCGCTCGTGGAGATGATCGAGATTGACGGCCGCAAGCGCGTCGCGCAGATCCTTGTCGGAGACAGCGTTTGCCGCCAGCGGATAGGCGATCGCCTGCCGCAAAGAGCCGAGCGGAAAATACGGCCGCTGCGGCATCACCAGCACGTCGGCACCACGCAAGTCGGGTTTACCCGATTTGCGCACATCAGAGCTGACCTCGAGTGAACCCGAGGTCAGTGGTAGTCGCACACTGCCGCCGCCCGTTGGCCACAGCCCGGTGAGTGCGCGGAAAAGGCTCGATTTGCCCGAGCCCGACGGGCCCGTGATCATGACCCGGTTTCCGGGCGCAAGCTTGAGATGCGGCAGCGCCGCCACCGGCACGCCGTCGGGCAAAGTCACGTCGAGCTTGTCGACGGTAAGATCGCGGCTGTCTCCCGCCGCGACGGAGATCATCCGCGTGCCGGAGGCGCGCTGCGCCGCGACTTTCTTCATCGCCTGCTCGAATTGCCAGAGGCGATCCATATAGGCTTTCCATTCCGCGAGCTTGGAGTAGGCGGACAAGCAAAATGCGAAGGCGCCTTCCACGCGCTGGAACGCGAAAGCCGATTGCATCAGCGTGCCGAGCGGGATGGCGCCGGCGAGAAAGGCCGGCGAATTGATCAGAACGGGCACGACGGTCGAGGCCTGCGCATAGCCGCCGATGAAGCCGGTGAGCTTCGTTTGCCGCGCCACCAAGGCCGTCCAGTTGCGCACCAGGTTCGAGAAACGGTTCTGCAATTCCGCGCGCTCGACACTCTCGCCCTGCATCAGCGCCACCGGTTCGGAATGGTCGGCCGCGCGCACGATCGCGAAGCGGAAATCCGATTCGAAGCGCTGCTGGCTGAAATTGAGCGGGATCAGCCGCCAGCCGATCCAGTGCGCGACCAGAGTCCCGATCAGCGCATAGGCGAGCGCGCCGACGATCAGATAGCCGGGGAACGACCAGTCCACCCCGAACATCGGCAGCGGCGTGATCGCCGACAGGCCCCAGAGGATGTAAGCGAACGTGACGAGCGTCGTGACGCTGCCGATCAGGCCAGTGGTCAATTCGTGCGTGCGCTGGATGAAGAGATACACGTCGCTCGCGATGCGGAGATGAATGTTGTCGACCTCGGGCGCGACAAAGCGCACGCGGTAATGCTTGCCATCCGCCATCCAGGACGAGACATAATTCGCGGTCAGCCAGCGCCGCCAGCGGATCTGCAAGGTCTGGCCGCAGAAATAATTGCTCGCGGTGATGGCAGCGGCGCCGAGCACGATCAGGCAGAATACGATCAACTGGTGCGAGAAGGCGTCCCAGTCGCGCCGCTCGAGCGCATTGAAGAAGCTCGCATTCCAGTTGGCGATCAGAACCGCGAGATAAACCAGCGCCAGTTCGCCGGCGACGATGCCCAGAAGCAGGAGCCTCCCGGCCAGCCGGTCCTCCGAGCGGAAATAGGGTAAGGACACGGAGAAGAAGGTCCGCAACGCCAGCACAACCCGATCCATAGCCGTTCCCTCAACCCTTCTCGTTGCGCAAAGTCCGCTTGCGCCGCCGCCTGTTGATCGTGCGGCCAATCGTCCTTACGGACCCTAGCATGCGGGAAAGCGCCGGGTCGGAGGCCGAAAAAGCCACGCCGGAGGCCGTCTTTGCTTCAAATTGCGACGACATTCCAAATTGCGCCTTGCAATATGTCTGTTGTAAGGGTCTGTCAGCGGCATTCAGCAAAGCGGCGTCCGGGCGGAGAAATCACGTGCCAAAATACCCCCTGCTCGACCGGGTCAGCGTTCCGCAGGACCTGCGGCGTCTCGACGAAAAAGACCTTCCCCAGCTCGCCTTCGAACTGCGCCAGGAAATGATCGATGCCGTCGCCGTCACCGGCGGGCATCTCGGCGCCGGTCTCGGCGTGATCGAGCTCACCGTCGCGCTGCATTATCTCTTCGACACGCCCAACGACCGGGTCATCTGGGACGTCGGCCACCAGGCCTATCCGCATAAAATTCTCACCGGCCGGCGCGACCGCATCCGCACCTTGCGCCAGGGCGGCGGGCTCTCCGGCTTCACCAAGCGCGCCGAGAGCGAGTACGACGCCTTCGGCGCCGCGCATTCCTCGACCTCGATCTCGGCCGGCCTCGGCA
>CAYJNT010000061.1:0-15781 GCA_964370945.1 uncultured Hyphomicrobiales bacterium
TCATCAACGCCTACGGCACCAATGCGCGGCTCGGCGCCGGCGACTGGATGGTGGTCGAGGCCGACGAATCCGACGGCACCTTCCTGAAGCTTCCCGCCGACATCGCCGTCGTCACCAATATCGATCCGGAGCATCTCGATCACTTCAAGACCTTCGACAACGTCAAGCAGGCCTTCCGCGATTTCGTGGACAATGTGCCGTTCTACGGTTTCGCCGTGATGTGTACCGATCATGCCGAGGTGCAGGCGCTGGTCGGACGGATGGAGGATCGGCACATCATCACTTACGGCGAAAATCCGCAGGCCGATGCGCGGCTCGATGCGCTCACCCATGCCAGCGGCCATTCCCATTTCTCGGTCGTGATCCGCGGTCGTGATGGCGCGAAGGCGCACACGATCTCAGATTTGAAGCTGCCGATGCCGGGCCGCCACAATGCACTCAATGCAACCGCGGCCGTCGCGGTCGCGCATGCGCTGAAGATCAGCGATGCGATGATCCGCAAGGCGCTCGCCGGCTTCGGCGGCGTGAAGCGGCGCTTCACGCGGACGGGCGAGTGGAACGGCGTCACGGTGATCGACGACTACGGCCATCATCCGGTCGAGATCGCCGCGGTGCTCAAGGCCGCGCGGGAATCGACCAAAGGCAAGGTGCTCGCGGTGATGCAGCCGCATCGCTACACGCGGCTGCATGAATTGTTCGAGCAATTCTGTACATGTTTTAACGATGCGGATGCGGTGATCGTCGCCGACGTCTATCCGGCCGGAGAATCCCCGATCGCGGGCGCCGATCGCGATCATCTCGTCGCCGGCATGCGCGCGCGGGGCCACCGCAATGTGACGCCGCTCGAAAGCTCCGAGCAGCTCGCCTCGTTGATCAAGGGCATGGCGCAGCCGGGGGATCTCGTGGTCTGCCTCGGCGCCGGCAATATCACGCAATGGGCTTACGCGCTGCCGGGCGAATTGAAGGCGCTGGGGTAGCTGTGAGTTTTCCGGACATCACCGCCGAGCTGAAAGCGAAGATGCCGCAATTGCGCGGCCGTCTGCTGGCGAACCAGCCGCTTGCCGAGCTGACCTGGTTTCGCGTCGGCGGTCCGGCGCAAGTGATGTTCATGCCGGACGACGAAAACGATCTCGCGTATTTCTTGAAAGAGCTTGCCCCCGAAATCCCGGTGACCGCGATCGGCCTTGGCTCCAACCTGATCGTGCGCGACGGCGGCGTACCGGGCGTTACGATCCGGCTCGGCCGCGGGTTCAACGAGGTCGCGGTGGAAGCGGGCCATCGCATCCGCACCGGCACCGCGGTGCCGGACGTGAAAATCGCGCGCGCCGCGCAGGAAGCGGCGATCGCGGGGCTCTCGTTCATGCGCGGCATCCCCGGCGGCATCGGCGGCGCATTGCGCATGAATGGCGGCGCGTACGGCCGCGAAACCAAGGACGCGCTGATCGAGGCGCGCGGCGTCGACCGGCAGGGCAATATCCGCGTCTTCTCCAATGCCGACATGCATTACACCTACCGGCATTGCGGCGCGCCGGAGGACGTGATCTTCACGCAAGCGCTGTTTCAGGGGTCACCCGGCGACAAGGACGTGATCGCCGCCGAGATGGACAAGATCACCGAGGCGCGCGAGGCGACGCAGCCGATCAAGAGCCGCACCGGCGGCTCAACCTTCAAGAATCCGCCCGGCCACAAGGCCTGGCAATTGATCGACGCCGCCGGCTGCCGCGGCTTGCGCAACGGCGACGCGCAGGTCTCCGAACTGCACTGCAATTTTCTGATCAATCACGGCAATGCGACGGCTGCGCAGATCGAGGCGTTGGGCGAAACTGTGCGCGAACGCGTGAAGGCGACGTCCGGCGTGACGCTGGAATGGGAAATCAAGCGGATCGGCGTGCCGGCGTGACCACGCGCCAGCTTTCCCCGCTAATCACAGGATGACCACGCTCCAGCGTATGGTCTGAAGCCGTGATCGGAGTTATCGTTCTGCTGTCGTTATCGGTTAGCGGACTGAAGCACCGCCCAGGTGGGGCGATGCACCGCACGGGGAGTGCGAGGCGAGGCAGTGTCTCTGACATCGCTTGGCCGCTGCACCGCCGGTTAGCGGGCGGATGCACCACTTGGTGAGCGGACCGATGCACCGCACGACGCGACGAAGGACCCGCCTGGAAGCAATTCCAGGCGGGTTTCTTGTTGCGTCTTACGTCGGCTGCACCTGCGGAAATTTCGTGTAGATGTCGTAAAGCAGCAGCCAGCGCTTGGTGTCCGGATCGGTGACCGGCTCGACGCCGTGGAACGAATTGTCGCCCTTCACGAAGGCGAACAATGAATTGGGCTTGAACGGCATCGTGGTCAGCTTCAGGAAGCCGTCATACTTGTGATGCGGGCCGCCCGCGCAGCGGAATTCGGCGTCCTTCGGAAGATAGATCGACGTGCCGAGATGCGACTGCGAGTCGTCCTTCGGCAGATAGAACAGCATGGTGATGACTTTCTTCGGCGAGTCGGTATGCGGCCCGAGCGCGTATTTGGTCACGTCTTCGACCAAGAGGCCTTCATTGTAATAGTCCATCTTCGCGCCCTTGAAGCGCTCCTCGACGAACATGCCGAACTTGGCGAGCACGAGCTGCATGAACTGGCCGCACAGGAGCCAGTTGGAAAAGTCCTGCCAGAATTGCTGTTTCTCCGCCGGCAGTGTCGTAAGATGCCGCTCCGACATTTCCAGAACGAAGCGCTCCTTGTAGCCGCGCACCGGCCGCGCCTGCTCGATCGGAATCATCGCCTTGGGGTCGGGGATGTTCCGTTGCAGCGTCTCGTAGAAGTCGGCCGGAAAGATTTCCGGAATGTAGATATGCGGATACGGAAAGCCGAGAATCTGCGCGTTGGCGACCTTATAGAACAGCTGAAGCTCCGCGGCGGATTGCAGCGCGGCGTCCGAGGGCAGGGCGGCGGCGGATTGAAGGGCGGCATTCGTGGACATGATCAGGCGTTCCTTTCAAGGGCGAGGCCTGCAGCATCAAGCCTGCTGTCGGGTTCGTCGGAAAAGGTGATGAATTTCTGCGTGAACAGCGAGCAGATGCCGTTCAGGATCGGCGACGACACATGCCGCGAGGCGGCGTCGTCGAGGCCGAAAGCGGGTATCGGCAGCAGCGGCGCGATCCAGCGCACGATCTCGAAGGACGGAAAATACCAGATCGCCGCGTCCGTGCGCCGCTCGGCCGCGAAGACGTCGTCGAAGGCGGAGCGCAGCCGCGACTTGCTGACGCAATCGACTTCGATCGCGCTCTTGAGATGGTGCGTGACAAGCCCGATCACGGAATCGATCGGCACCGGCGAGATCGTCACCACGAGCGTCGCATTGGTGACCGAGCGGATGCCGCGGATGCAGGTTTGGATCGCCTCGAGCGTTTCCGAATAGGTCGCAAGCCGCAGCACTGCGCCCTTGCCTTTGAGATTGGCGGCGGAGGCCGAGCGGACATTGATGTCCTCCGAGCCCGGCATGGCGATGAATTTCGGGAAGATATTCTCCATCAGCGGCGTGCCGTCGCTGCCGTCGTCGCGGAAGAAATCGACCACATTGCCGAGCGTGAGAATGACGCAGTCGGCCGCTTTCAGATTGCCGTGCAGTTCGGCGACGTCGCGCTGCTTCTGCGCCGCGACCGCGTTCTTCTCGCCATCGGCAAGGTCAGGGAAGATCGTGTTGATCCAGTGCTTGAGGATGTCGATCTGCTCCGCCGCCGTCCGCCCCATCATCTGCAACAGGAAGGCGTTGGACATCGGCGAGTTCAAATCCTCGGCCAAGCCAAACGTCTTCGCCTGATGACCGTTGACCGCGAGATGCTGCGCGATGTTGCGCGCAAAGCACGAGCCGATGGTGAAGAAACCGTCGCCGCGCACGAGCGTCGGCCCGGATTCCATATCGAACGCGGAATCGAGGAAGGCCTGGTCGACCGAGAACTCGTCGGCGACATGCGGGAACACCATCTTGAGCTGGCTGGCGCGTTCCTGGCGTTTGGCGGTTTGCCGCTCGAAATGCGCGAGCTCGTCGGGCGACAGCTTCTGTTTCAGGAAGCCCGGAACGAAGAATTTGAATTTGCGAAGGTCCGGGTCCTTGCCGGTCAGGAGCTCGGTGACGGCGGCATCGATCAGCGGCTCGCGTGGCTGGCCGTTGGCTTGCAGGGCCGCCGCGAGGCGCCGGTAGACAAAGCGGGGCAGGGCGGACGACTTTCCGCCATAGAAGTTGAATTTTTTCTCGTCAGCCATCGAGGGGCCTCGCAGGGCGTTTCGTGCCTTCCACGCTCGCAAACTCTGGCGATGGGAAACCTGCGAAGCAGCACGGATTTAAGCGAATCACCGCGACTCAGATTCGCACGAAACGCGCAATAATCGCAATCCGGGAGGTCGTTTCCCTCTCCAACGCAAGTCGGGTTCATTCGACTTGCGTGCGATAATGCGGATGTCGGGCAGGCCCGACATCCGTGGGGAGAGGATGGTTGAGCGGACGTCAGTCCGCGAAACCGGGTGAGGGGTATCGATTTCAGAGCTCGCATGATAACCCCTCACCCGGCTCGCAGCTTGCGCTGCTCGCCACCCTCTCCCTATGGGAGAGGGAAAAGGAGCATGCATTTCGATGAAACACGTCGCGGTCCTGATGGGCGGTTGGTCGGCCGAGCGCGAGGTCTCGCTGCGCTCCGGCGAGGCCTGCGCCGACGCCGCCGCGCGCAAGGGCTATCGCGTCACCCGCATCGACGTGCAGCGCGACATCGCGACCGTCCTGACCGCGCTCAAGCCCGACATCGCGCTCAATGTGCTGCACGGCCGCCCCGGCGAGGACGGCACGCTGCAGGGCATGCTGGAAGTGATCGGCATTCCCTACACGCATTCGGGCGTGCTCGCGTCCTCGCTCGCGATGCAGAAGGACCTCGCCAAGATCATGCTCAAGGCCGCCGGCGTGCCGGTGCCGGACGGCATGGTGGTGTCGCGACACGAGGCGGCGAAGAAGCATCTGCTCGAACGGCCGTATGTCATCAAGCCGATCGCGGAAGGCTCGAGCGTCGGCGTCTTCATCGTCACTGAACAACACGATCACCCGCCGCAGGAGCTGTTTCGCGAGGACTGGGCGTTCGGCGAGCAGGTCCTGTGCGAGCGCTACATCCCCGGCAAGGAACTGACCTGCGCGGTCATGGGCGAGGAGGCTTTGGGCGTGATCGAGATCGTGCCGACGGTACGGTTCTACGATTATGAGGCGAAATACGCCCCGGGCGGCTCCGAACATGTCCTACCCGCTAAAATTTTACCAAAAGTTTACCAAGAGGTCCGAAGACTGGCCCTTCATGCGCATCAGGCCCTGGCATGCCGGGGCGTGACGCGTGCAGATTTCCGCTACGACGATCGTAGCGAGGGGACGGAGGGTCTCGCCTGCCTGGAGGTCAACACCCAGCCAGGCATGACCGAAACATCGCTCGTTCCCGAGCTTGCGGCGCATGCGGGCGTAACGTTCGGTGAGCTTGTGCAATGGATGATCGAGGACGCCTCGCTGAACCGCTGAAGCGGTCGCGCAATGCGCGGATCCGGTCGTCGAATTTCATCTCCGCAGATTTCAATTCCACCTTGTTCGGACACACGCCGTCGCAGCTGCGCCCGATCCTCGATCTGGATATTCCGCGCGGTGCGGGCTCCGCGGCCGCGATCGCCGTTTTCCTGGTCGCCGGCATATGCGGCGCGGTCTATGGCGGACATATCGAAGCGGTCACTGCACAGCTGCGCGATGCGCGCGACGCGGCCGCCAATGCGGCCGGCTTCCGCATCACCGCGGTCGCGCTCGGCGGACCGAAGGAAGTCACGCGCGAGGAGGTGCTCGCCGCTGCCGGCGTCACCGGGAAAAGCTCGCTTCTTTTTCTCGATGCCGAAGCCGCGCGCACGCGGTTGAAATCCAACCCCTGGATCGCGGATGCCACGATCCTCAAACTCTATCCCGACCGTCTGCACATTGCCGTCAGCGAAAGGCAGGCCTTCGCGATGTGGCAGAAGGACAATCGCATCACGGTGATCGCGTCGGATGGCACGGTGGTGCAGCCCTTCGTCGACGCGCGCTTTGCCAATCTGCCGCTCGTCGTCGGTGCCGGCGCCGAAAAGGCGGCCGCCGATTTTCTCGCTCTCACCGATCGCTTTCCGTCGATCCGCGATCAGGTGAAGGCATATGTGATGGTCGCCGAGCGGCGCTGGAATCTGCGGCTCAAGAACGGCATCGATATCCGGCTGCCCGAAATCGAGCCGGAGCGCGCGCTCGAAACCCTCGCCGCCCTCGATCGTGACAAGAAATTGCTCTCGCGCGACATCGCGGTGGTCGATCTGCGCTTCCTCGATCGTGTCACCGCGCGCCTCTCCGACGCCGACGCCGCCGCGCGGCAGGAAACGATGAAAGACAAGAAAGTGAAGCGGAAGGGGGGCGACGCATGAGCCCCCTGCAATACGGTCTCGCGCCCAAGATGAAACCGGTATCGCCGAAGCGCCGGGCGCTTGTCGCCGCGCTCGATATCGGCACCTCGAAGATCGTCTGCCTCATTGCGCGGCTCACGCCGCATGCGCCGCGGGAGACGTTGCGCCGCCGCAGTCACGGCATCGAGATTCTCGGCCTCGGTCATGTCGAAGCGCATGGCATGAAGTCCGGGCATGTCGCCGATATCCACGAGGCCGAAGAGGCGATCCGCCGCGCCGTCGATCTCGCCGAACGGTCCGCCGCGGTGCAGCTCGAATCCGTTGCGGTGTCGGTTTCGGCCGGACGGTTCGCGAGCGAGACCTTCAATGCCTGCGTCGACGTCGCCGGATCGAAAGTCACCGATGGCGACATCGCGCGCGTGCTCGCCGCCGGCAGCCGCCATTCGGCGCGTGACGGACGCGTGGTGCTGCATTCACTGCCGATCGGATTCTCGCTCGATGACGCGCGCGGCGTGCGCGAGCCGCGCGGCATGCTGGCCCGGCAGTTCGGGGTGGACATGCATGTCGTGACCGCCGATCTCGCGACGCCCCGCAACCTGATGCTCGCGGTCGAGCAATGCCACCTCGCGGTCGAGGCCATGGTGGCGTCCCCCTATACCGCCGGTCTTTCGGTCCTTGCCGACGACGAGTCCGATCTCGGGGCCTGCGTGCTCGATATGGGCGCCGGAACCACGACCATGGCCGCGTTCGCAGGCGGCCGCTTCGTCCATGCCGACGGCTTCGCCCTTGGCGGGCAGCATGTGACGCTCGACCTGGCGCGGGGATTGGGCGCTCGAATCACAGACGCCGAGCGAATCAAAACGTTCTATGGCACTGTGTTGGCCGGTGGAAACGACGAACGGGACATGATCACCGTGCCTGCAGTCAGCGACGACTCTTCCGAGCCGCCGCAGGTCGTCTCCCGGGCAACGCTGGTGCAAATCATTCGGCCGCGCATCGAGGAGATTCTGGAAATGGTGCGCGACCGGCTCGCTGCGTCGCCTTTCGCAGCCGAGCCGCGCGGTATCGTTGTGCTGACAGGAGGGGCGAGCCAGCTTCCCGGCTTGCCCGAACTTGCCGCCCGCATCCTGCGACGGCAGGTCCGGATCGGGCGCCCGTTGGGAATTTCAGGTCTTCCGGAGGCGGCCAAAGGGCCGGCCTTCGCGGTCGCAGCGGGACTTCTGGTCTATCCGCAGGCGGCCCATCTCGAACATTTCGAACCGCGGCGAACGCGGCAAATGATGACAGGAACGGGCGGTTACATCGCGCGGGTCGGCAGATGGCTGAAGGAGAGCTTCTGATGACCTGCACACGACATCACCGAAGCGGCCGGTGGCGGACCGGCCGATACGGCCATCTCGCCCGCGTATTCATGAGGCAGCCATGACCATCAATCTCAAAGTCCCCGACATCCGGGAGCTGAAGCCGAGAATCACCGTGTTCGGGGTCGGCGGCGGCGGCGGCAATGCCGTCAACAACATGATCGCAGCCGGGCTGCAGGGCGTCGACTTCGTCGTCGCCAATACCGACGCCCAGGCGCTGACCATGTCGAAGGCCGAGCGCATCATCCAGATGGGCGTGCAGGTCACCGAAGGCCTCGGCGCGGGCTCGCAGCCGGAAGTCGGCCGCGCGGCCGCCGAGGAAGTGCTCGACGAAATCCGCGATCACCTCAGCGGCGCGCATATGGTGTTCGTCACCGCCGGTATGGGCGGCGGCACCGGCACCGGCGCGGCGCCTGTGATCGCCAAGGCCGCCAAGGATCTCGGCATCCTCACCGTCGGCGTCGTCACCAAGCCCTTCCATTTCGAGGGCGAGCGCCGCATGCGCTATTCCGAGGCCGGCATCGTCGAGCTGCAGAAGCATGTTGATACGCTTTTGGTGATCCCGAACCAGAACCTGTTCCGGGTCGCCAACGAAAAGACCACCTTTGCCGACGCCTTCGCCATGGCCGACCAGGTGCTCTATTCCGGCGTCGCCTGCATCACCGACCTGATGGTCAAGGAGGGCCTGATCAATCTCGATTTCGCCGATGTTCGCGTGGTCATGCGCGAAATGGGGAAGGCGATGATGGGAACGGGCGAGGCCTCCGGCGAGAAACGCGCGCTCAGCGCCGCCGAATCCGCGATCTCCAATCCGCTGATCGACGAATCCTCGATGAAGGGCGCCAAGGGCGTGCTGATCTCCATCACCGGCGGCAAGGATCTGACCTTGTTCGAGGTCGACGAGGCCGCCACCCGCATCCGCGAGGAAGTGGATAAGGACGCCAACATCATCGTGGGGGCCACCTTCGACGAAAGTCTCGACGGTCTCGTTCGCGTTTCGGTGGTTGCAACCGGCATCGACAAGATCGCAACCGTGCGGCCGGCGCCGCTTGAACAGCGGACGCCCTTGCGCGCACCCGAAAAGGTCGAGCGCACCGGCGCGCCGACGCGCATCCCGGCGCATGCCGCGAGCGCGATCGAGCAGGCCGCGACCGCGGCCGTCGCCGCCGCGGTGCTTCCGCCGTCGGCGATCGACGACGTCACCATCCGCTCGATGCCGCCGAAGCCCTCGCTGTTCATGGATCCGAAAATGGAGGGCGCCGGGCGGCAGGATTACGGCCACCATCCGGTTGCGCCCGAGATGCCGAACGCCTTCATCCCGCCGCAGGCCGAGCGCGTCCCGCAGCGCCCGCGCATGCCGCGGATCGAGGATCTGCCGATGCCGGCGCAGCGCCAGATCCTGCAAAAGCGTGGCGAACTCGGCGACGAGCATCCGGACCGGCAGCGCAAAGGCCTGTTCCAGCGCATCGCCTCCGGCCTGACCGGCCGGGACGACGATCGTGGCCACGTGCCCGAGCCGGCTCCCGCGATTCGCCCGATTCCGCAGGGGATGGACCGCATGCCGCCGCGGCCGGCCGCCCGTCCGCTGGAAAAGCGCGAGCCGATGCAGAATGCCGGACCCCGGGCCCCGCAGGGCCTCGACCCGCACGGCCGGCCGGCCCCTGTGCATAATTCAGGGGAGGACGATCAACTGGAAATCCCGGCCTTCCTCCGCCGCCAGGCCAATTAAGGCGCCTGTATTTTTCGCTACTGAGATACCAACCCCGGCCTGCAAAAAGGCCGGGGTTTTTGTTTGCTGGCACGGTCCGGATCGATCACAATTTATTGGAATCGTTAATCTATTTGTCCGCATGGCCTACATTTGTGATGGCTCCGCGCGACCGCTGAAACCCAGATTTTGCCGCTGGTTTGCTGTGTTGCCGTGCCCAAATTGGGCAGAAGGGGGACACCATTACGGCCGCTTCAAGGTAACACTCGGTAACAAAGCGTTAGTTGGAGCCAATTGGGGCGGGCGGTTAAGGTTTGGCCACATAAAGGGCGGTCGCCACCGGGCTCGCGTATTTCATTCCCGGATGTGCAAGGCGACCAAAGCCTATTGGGGTGCACAACGGGGGACCGCAAGCAAGGACGGCAGATCGCCGGAGGCTTGCGGAAAAGTGGAATGAAGGCCGTAAGGCAAACCACGCTTCGCGAACAGGTCGCAATCTCGGGGGTCGGCGTTCATTCCGGCGTCCCGGTGACCCTCACCATCCATCCCGCCGATGCCGACACCGGTATCGTTTTCAGCCGCTCCGACGAGCAGGGCCGTGAGCGCGAAGTGCGCGCCGACTATCGCTCCGTCACCGCCACCGAACTCGCCACGGTTCTTGGCGACAATTCCGGAATTCTCTGCTCGACCGCCGAACATGTGCTCGCGGCTTTGCGCGGCCTCGGTGTCGACAATGCTTTCATCGAGCTCGACGGCCCCGAAGTGCCGATCATGGACGGCAGCGCCGCCCCGTTCGTCGCCGCGATCGATCACGTCGGCCTCGTGTCGCTTAGTGCGCCGCGCCGTTTCATCAAGGTGCTCAAGCCGGTCCGCGTCGCCAAGGGCGAAGCGTTCGGCGAGCTGCGTCCCTATGCCAGCGGCTTCCGTCTCGAGATCGAGATCGATTTCGACAATCCGCTGATCGGCCGCCAGTCGATCGCGACCGACCTTGAGCCCGATACATTCCGCCGCGAACTCTCCCGCGCCCGCACCTTCGGCTTCATGAAGGACGTCTCGGCGCTGTGGAGCGCGGGCAAGGCGCTCGGCGCCGGCTTCGAAAATACCGTCGTGATGAGCGAGAGCCGCGTGCTCAACGCCGAAGGCCTGCGCTTCCCCGACGAATTCGTGCGCCACAAGGCGCTCGATGCGGTCGGCGATCTGGCTCTGTCCGGCGCGCCGCTGCTTGGCCTGTACCGTTCAATGCGCGGCGGCCACAAGCTCAACCATGCCGTGCTGACGGCTCTGATGTCGGACCCGAGCGCCTGGACCATGGTCGAAGCCGAGCCGGCCCGCCGCATCCGCGGCCACGCCGACGTCGCGACCGGCCTCGTCGCGCCGGCCTACGGCCCGGACGTCTCTTAAAACCGCGCGTATTGAGGCGGTTAAGCCTCCTGTGGGGCTTAACCGCTTTCGCCATATTACCGGCCTATTGTCCGCACTAATGCTTGGGGCAATTGTCTTTTTTGGATAAAAGGCAGGCAGTTCCAGCGTGCGGTTCACGAGCCGTCGGGAGCTTTGTGAGGCCTCGGGGGAGTTGGCGCGGCCAATGGCAGCGGATCACACCACGCGATATCCGGCATTTGGGCTTGCGCGTCGCTGCGCGCGCCTCGCGGCCGCCTGCGCGCTGATGCTGCTTGTCGTGCCGCTTGCCGCCTGCACCAGCGGACAGGAGCTGCAGCTTCCCGACGATCCGGCCGACAAGCTCTACAACGAGGGCCTGTTCCTTCTGCAGAACAAGAAGGACGCGAAAGCCGCGGCGAAGAAATTCGAGGAAGTCGACCGCCAGCACCCGTATTCGGACTGGGCGCGCAAGGCGCTGATCATGCAGGCCTACGCCTATTACGAGGCACGCGAATACGACGACTCCATTTCCGCGGCCAAGCGCTACGTCACGCTGCATCCGGGCTCGGGCGACGCCGCTTACGCGCAATTCCTGATCGCCTCGTCCTATTTCGAGGAAATCCCCGACATCACCCGCGACCAGGCCCGCACCGAAAAGGCGATGCAGGCGCTCGACGAAGTGGCGCGCAAATATCCGACGACCGAATATGCGACGAGCGCGAAGAAGAAGCTCGAAGTGGCCCGCGACCAGCTCGCCGGCAAGGAAATGCTGATCGGCCGCTGGTATCTGGAACGCAAGGACTATACCGGCGCGATCAACCGCTTCAAAACGGTGGTCACGCAATATCAGACCACCCGCCACGTCGAGGAAGCGCTGATGCGCCTGACCGAGAGCTACATGGCGCTCGGCATCGTGCCGGAGGCGCAAACCGCGGCCGCCGTGCTCGGGCACAATTTCCCCGACAGTCCCTGGTACAAGGACGCCTATAACCTCGTGCGCGGCGGCGGGGCGGAGCCGAGCGAGAACAAGGATTCGTGGCTGAGCCGCTTGTTCGCCAAGAAGAAGGCGGCTTAGAGCGCGTCCAGGAAAAGTGGATACCGGTTTTCCGTCCGGACGCGCGACGAACCAAAATAGAGCGTAATCCGGTGAAAAGGCCCGTTAACGCCTTCTAAACCACGAATTTTCCAGCCTGCCACTTTCCGTTTCTGTTTTGTTCTGGTATGCTTTCCTCCGACTCGCCAACGTCACGGGGAGCCATTCGGCATGCTGGCGCGCCTTTCCATCCGGGACATCGTCCTGATCGACAAGCTCGATCTGGATTTCGCTAATGGTTTGGCTGTGCTGACCGGCGAGACTGGCGCCGGCAAATCGATTTTGCTCGACGCCTTCGCGCTCGCCTTGGGCGCGCGCGGCGACGCGACGCTGGTGCGCCAGGGCCAGGCGCAGGGGCAGGTGACTGCGATGTTCGAATTGCCGCGCCGGCACACGGCCTGGGCGCTGCTCAAGGAGAACGGTATCGAGGCGGAGGACGCGCTCATCCTGCGGCGCGTGCAACTCGCCGACGGCAAGACCCGCGCCTTCGTCAACGACCAGCCGGTCAGCGTGCAGACGCTGAAAAGCCTCGGCACGGCTTTGGTCGAAATTCACGGCCAGCACGACGACCGTGCGCTGGTCGATGCCGCGACCCATCGGCGGCTGCTCGATGCCTATGGCGGTCTGGAAGACCAGGCCGACACGGTCTGGGCGCTGTGGGAGACGCGCCGCCGGGCGCGCGAGGCGGTCGATGCGCACCGTGTCGAGGTCGAGCGGGCACAGCGCGAAGCGGATTATCTGCGCCATTCGGTCGAGGAATTGTCAAAGCTCGCGCCGGAGCAGGGCGAGGAGACCGCGCTCGCCGACAAGCGCGCCGGCATGATGGCGGCGGAGAAAATCGCGGGTGATTTGAAAGACGCGCATGAAGCGGTGGCGGGCAATTCGTCGCCGGTGCCGATTTTCGCCGCTGCGATCCGCCGGCTCGAGCGCCGGCAAACGCAGGCGCCGATGCTGGTCGAGCCGGCGGTGAAGGCGCTCGATGCTGCGCTCGATTCGATCGAGGAAGCGCGCACGCATCTCGAAGCCGCGTTGCAGGCGGCGAATTACGATCCGGCCGAACTGGAGCGGATCGAGGAGCGGCTGTTTTCGCTGCGCGCCGCGGGGCGCAAATACAATGCCTCGGTCGACAGCCTCGCCGCGCTGGCGCAAAAATATGCCGCCGACCTCGCTTTGATCGATGCCGGCGCCGAGCAGCTTGCGCAACTCGAAAAGGCGGCGGCGGAGGCCGACGCCGACTATCGCAAGGCCGCGCAAAAGCTCTCCGCCGCGCGCAACAAGGCCGCGCTGGCGCTCGACAAGGCCGTCAATGCCGAGATCGCGCCGCTCAAGCTCGAACGCGCGACCTTCACCACCCAGGTGCAGACCGATTCCTCCGCGCCCGGGCCGAACGGCATCGACCGGGTGGAATTCTGGGCGCAGACCAATCCCGGCACCCGGCCGGGCCCGATGATGAAAGTCGCCTCCGGCGGCGAGCTCGCGCGCTTCCTCCTGGCGCTGAAAGTGGTGCTGGCGGACCGTGGCTCGGCGCCGACCCTGATCTTCGACGAAATCGATACCGGTGTGGGCGGGGCGGTCGCCGATGCCATCGGTGTGCGGCTCGCGCGGCTCGCCGGCCGGGTGCAGACCATCGCGGTCACGCATGCGCCGCAGGTCGCCGCCCGTGCGGACCGCCACTATGTCATCGCCAAGGACGCGCTCGACAAGGGCAAGCGGGTGGCGACGCGCGTCAGCGAGGTGACCGACGGCCACCGCCGCGAGGAGATCGC
This sequence comes from uncultured Hyphomicrobiales bacterium, assembly GCA_964370945.1. Lineage (GTDB taxonomy): Bacteria > Pseudomonadota > Alphaproteobacteria > Rhizobiales > Xanthobacteraceae > Pseudorhodoplanes. The sequence goes on from CAYJNT010000061.1 coordinate 13,738, forward strand.
GCGCATGCTCGCCGGCGCGGAAATCACCCAGGAAGCCCGTGCCGCCGCGGAACGGCTGATCAAGGCGGCGGCATAAGCGTCATTCCGGGACGCAAACCTGCATCCACAGCATCGTCATGCCCGGTCTTGTGACCGCAAGTCGGGTATACCCGACTTGCGGCAAGTAAAATTCCTGCGCAACACGGGCATGCCCGAGTTGCGCTTGGCATCCACGCCTTTAGATTCCGTACCGAAGGCGTGGATGGCCGGCATGAAGCCGGCCATGACGTTTGAAATAGTGACCGTTATGTCGAAAAAGCTCGCCAATTTCGCCGACCCCGAAAATCTGACCGAAGAGCAGGCCGAGGCCGAGCTGAAGCGCCTCGCCAAGCTCATCGCCGAGCACGACAAGCGCTATTACCAGGAGGATGCGCCGACCGTTTCCGACGCCGAGTACGACGCTTTGCGCCAGCGCAACAATGCGATCGAGGCGCGCTTTCCGGAACTGATCCGCAAGGATTCGCCGTCGCGCAAGGTGGGCGTCGCGCCGACCGGCAAATTCAAGAAGGTCCGCCACGCCTTGCCGATGCTCTCGCTCGACAATGCGTTTTCGGACGAGGACGTCACCGATTTCGCCGACCGCATCCGCCGCTTCCTCAAATTGTCCGACGGCGAGAAGCTCATTTTCACCGCCGAGCCGAAGATCGACGGTCTCTCGATGTCGTTGCGTTACGAAGGCGGCAAGCTCGTCACCGCCGCGACCCGCGGAGACGGCAGCGAAGGCGAGGACGTCACCGCCAATATCAGGACGCTCGACGACGTGCCGCAGATGCTGAAAGGCAGATCGATCCCCGCGGTCTGCGAGGTGCGCGGCGAAGTCTACATGCTGCATTCCGATTTCACCGCGCTCAACAAGCGCCAGGTCGCGGCCGAGGAGCCGATCTATGCCAATCCGCGCAATTCAGCCGCCGGCTCGCTGCGCCAGAAAGATCCCTCGATCACCGCTTCGCGCAGACTGAAATTCTTCGCCTATGGTTGGGGCGAAATGAGCGAGGTGCCGGAGACAACGCAGTCGGGCATGGTGGCATGGCTCGGCAAGATCGGGTTTCCGGTCAATCCGCTGTTCAAGACCTGCAAATCCATCGCGGAGATGCTCGCGACTTATAACGCGATCGAGGAGAAGCGCGCCAAGCTCGGCTACGATATCGACGGCGTGGTCTACAAGCTCGACCGCCTCGACTGGCAGGAGCGGCTCGGCTTTGTTTCGCGCTCGCCGCGCTTCGCGATCGCGCACAAGTTTGCGGCCGAGAAGGCGACCACGATTGTCAAGGATATCGACATCCAGGTCGGCCGCACCGGTGCGCTCACCCCGGTTGCGAAGCTCGAGCCAGTCACCGTCGGCGGCGTGGTGGTGCAGAACGCGACCCTGCACAACGAGGACTTCATTAAGGGCATCGGCCCGAAGGGCGAGCCGCTGCGCGACGGCACCGATATCCGCATTGGCGACACCGTCACCATCCAGCGCGCCGGCGATGTGATCCCGCAGGTGCTGGGCGTGGACTTGAAGAAACGTCCGAGAAGCGCGAAGCCGTACAAGTTTCCCGACAAATGCCCGGTCTGCGGCAGCCATGCGGTGCGCGAAGTCAACCCGCGCACCGGCAAGGAAGATGCCGTGCGCCGCTGTACCGGCGGGCTGATTTGCCCGGCGCAAGCCGTGGAGCGCATCCGGCATTTCGTGTCGCGCGACGCCTTCGACATTGAAGGCTTCGGCGAGAAGCAGGTCGAGGCGCTTTACGCCGACGGCATCGTCATGGAGCCGGCGGATATCTTCACGCTTGCCGCGCGCGACAAGCGCTCAACGAAAAAGCTCGCCGACCGCGAAGGCTATGGCGAGGTGTCGGTGAAGAACCTGTTCGATGCCATCGAAGCGCGCCGCAAGATCGAGCTCAACCGCCTCGTTTATTCGCTCGGGATACGGCATGTCGGCGAGACCAACGCGAAATTGCTGGCACGCCATTACGGCTCGATCGATGCCCTGCTCAAGGGCGTCACCGCCGCCGGCAAG
>CAYJNT010000062.1:0-5181 GCA_964370945.1 uncultured Hyphomicrobiales bacterium
CGGCGATGTGCTCGCCCGGCTCGACAACAAGGAAATCCGCGCACAGCTGCATGAAGTGCAGGCGAAGGAAGATTTTGCCAGGCGCGAAGTCGCTCGCACCACCGAACTCGTCGGCCGCGGCGCGACCACGACGCAGGCGCATGAACGCGCGCTGACCGATCTGCGGCAGGCGCAGGGCCTGCTCTCGGTCCTGCTGGAACGGGTGGATCAATATACGATCACCGCGCCCATGGACGGCATCGTGCTCCGCCAGGATGGCGAAGTCGGCGAGATCGCCGAAACGGGCTCGGTCCTGTTCCGCGTCGGCGAGCCGAAACCGCTGCAGGTCGAAGCCGAGGTCAACGAAGAAGACATCCCGCGCGTCAGCGTCGGACAGCTGGTACTGTTCCGCACCGACGCTTTTCCGGACCGCCGCATCGAAGGCAAGGTTCGCGAAATCACGCCGATGGGCGACTCCGTGGCCAAGACCTATCGCATCCGGATCGATCTTCCCGACGACACCCCGCTGCGGATCGGCATGAGCGTGGAGGCCAACATCGTCACGCGCGAAAAGCCGAATGCGGTGTTGATCCCGGCCGACGCGGTGCAAGGCTCGCATGTCTATGTGCTCGACGGCGGCGTCGCGCGCCGGCGCGAAATCAAGGTGGGCATTCGCGGCACCCGGGCGATCGAGGTGCTCGAGGGTCTGGCGCAGAATGAACGCGTCATCTCCCCCATCGGCGCCACCGTCGTGGACGGCAGGCACGTGCGCGTGGCGGAGAAGCCGGCCGCGCCATGACGCTCGTTTTCGACATCGCCTGGACGCATATCCGCTCGCGCGCGCGGCAGACCTTCGTGGCGATCGCAGGCGTTGCGACCGGCGTCGGCTTCTCGATCATGATGGCGGCGCTGATGCAGGGCTCGCAGGACGACTTCATCCGCCAGCTCGTCGATGCGCTCCCGCATATCACCGTCTCCGACGAGCAGCGGGCGCCCTCGAAGCAGCCCGCGGAGAGCGCGTATGACGCCGCGGCGATCTACGGCCTGACGCCGGAAAGGCGCCGGCGCGGCATCAAGAATCCGCTGGCGATCCAGGCCTCGCTCGAAGGCTGGCTGCCCGGCGCCGTCGCGCCGTCGGTCAAGGTCCAGGGCATCATCCGCTATGCTTCGCGTGATGTCGGGACCAGCATCCTCGGCATCGATCCGCACCGCGAGCCGAAGGTGTCGCAGCTCGTCAAGCAGATGCGACAGGGCACGATCACCGGGCTCTATCGCGCGACCAACGCGATCATCGTCGGCGATCGCCTCGCCGAGAAGATCGGCGCCCGCATCGGCTCCAACATCACCGTGCAGACGAGCGAGGGTGGGGGCCAGCGCATGAACGCACAGGTCGTCGGGCTGTTTCACTCCGGCGTGCGTTCGGTCGACGAAGGCACCTCCTACGTGCTCGTGCGCACGGCGCAGATCCTGGCGCAGCAGACCGGCCTCGTGAACGAGCTGCGCGTGCGCGTCAACGATCCAATGGCCGCGGGCGAGACCGCGCAGCGGATCGAGCGCCAGACCGGATACAAATCGGTGTCTTGGCAGGAGGCGAACGAGGACCTGCTCTCCACCCTCATCATCCGCAACGTCATCATGTACACGATCGTCGGCGCGATCCTCCTGGTGGCGAGTTTCGGTACCTACAACATCATCTCGACCATCACGCATGAAAAGGCGCGCGATATCGCGATCATGAAATCGCTGGGCCTCTCCGAGCGCACGGTGCGCACGATTTTCGTGATCGAGGCGCTGATCATCGGCTTCGCCGGCGGCCTGATCGGGTTCGTACTGGGTTATCTCCTTTGCCTCGCGCTCGGCTCGGTCGAGATCAAGAGCCCGTTCACGGACATCACCCGCATCCCGCTCGCCTATGCCGCCTGGCACTATGCCATTGCCATGGCGGTGGCGGTTGTCTCCTCGTTTGCGGCAGGCTTCGCGCCCGCCCGCAAGGCGGCGCGCGTACACCCGGTCGATATCATCCGGGGGGCGACATGACCGGAACGCCCGGCAACGTATTGATCGAAGCGCGCGACGTCACCCGCATCCTGCAGGGCATCGTGCCGGTGACGCTGGTGCACGACATTGACCTGTCCATCCACGAGAACGAATTCGTCGCCATCACCGGTCCGTCGGGATCCGGCAAGTCCTCGCTGCTTTATCTCCTCGGCCTGCTCGATTTGCCGACCGCGGGCGAGGTCCTGATCCACGGGCGCTCGACCACGCGCATGGACGAGGGCGAGCGCGCCGCGACGCGCCTGGCCACGCTCGGCTTCGTGTTCCAGTTCCATTTCCTGCTGCCGGAATTTTCCGCGCTCGCCAATGTGATGCTGCCGATGCGCGCGCTGCGGCGGCTGTCGCCGAAGGCGATGCAGGAGCGGGCGGCGGAACTGCTCGGCTCGTTCGGGCTCGCGGACCATCTGCACAAGCGCCCGGACCAGATGTCCGGCGGCCAGCGTCAGCGCGTCGCGGTGGCGCGCGCGCTCGCCAACGATCCGCCGGTCGTGCTCGCCGACGAGCCGACCGGCTCGCTCGATTCGGCCGCCAGCGAACAGGTCTTCCAGATCCTGCGCGACCTCGTCGACAAGCGCGGCAAGACCGTGGTGGCGGTGACCCACGAACTCGATTTCGCCGCACGCATGGACCGCCGGATCAATCTCATCGACGGCGGGATCGTGTCCGACCAGCGCGCCGTCGCGACGGCGAATTGACGGCGGACCTGCGCGCGGCGGTCGCTATGAGATACAACTCACTTCCGCGGATGCTGCTTGTCGCGGGAGCGACAGGAATTGTGCTCCTGTTGATGCCGTCGGTTCTTGCTGCCTATCCGCTTGTGATCCTGTCCCACATGCTGGTGTTCTCCATCGCATGCTTGGGGCTGAATCTCCTGTACGGAATGGCCGGATCGCTTTCACTCGGACATGCGGCCTATTTCGGTTTGGGGGCCTATACCGGAGCATTTCTCTACCGATTCTATTCCGTTGACTCGTTCGAACTCTATCTGCTTTCCGGCGTCGTTTTCTCGACCGCGCTGGCCGCCGCGATCGGCTTCTTCTGTGTCCGCACCACGAAAATCTTCTTTGCGATCCTCACGCTCGTCGTTTGCATGGTGGTCCACTCGCTGTTTATCAACGGCGCGGTGTTTCGGCTGTTCGGCGGACTCGGATGGGCTCTCTATCTGCTCGGCGAGGGCTCGATGTATATTCCGCGTTTCCCCATACTCGGCACCGAATATGGTCCGCAAGATTTCATTCCCGCGTTCTACAAGGTGATCGTGTTCGCGTTCGTGATGTCCGCGTTGGTGCTGTGGCGGATCGGCGCTTCGCCTTTCGGGCAAGCGCTCCGGGCCATTCGCGAGAACGAGACGCGAGCCGCCTTCATCGGCATTCCGGTGTCGGCATATCGCTGGTACGCATTCATTCTCTCCGGTCTGTTCGTGGGTCTGGCCGGCGGCCTCTACGGTCAACTGGCGAGGCAGATCACGCCGGAGCAGCTGCACTGGCTGTTCTCGGCGCAACTGATTGTCGCGATCGTGCTGGGCGGCACGCGGCATTTCCTGGGACCGGTGTTGGGAGCGTTTGTCTTCGTCTGGCTGGAGGAGGTTGCGTCGCAATGGATTGTCGGACGCTCCGCGGCGTTCGGCCTGCTGCTCATTCTCGTGCTCTTCGGCTTTCCGCGGGGCATCGCGGGCGGATTTGTCACCTTGATGGACATGGTGAAAAAGTACCGAAGCTAGTCAGGATGTTCAGCTCGTCGATGGCGGGATCGTGTCCGACCAGCGCGCGGCCGCCACGGCGGGGTGAGGCGCGCGCCCCGGCTCAGAGTTCCTGTTTCGTCGGTCTGAACAGGATCTCATTCACGTCCACGTCGTCGGGCTGACTCATGGCGAATGCGACGGCCCGCGCGAATGAATCGGCCGGGATCGCGTACATCTCGTAGAACTTGTGGATGCTCTCGGACACGTCCGGTTCGCTGATGCTGTCCGGCAATTCGGTGGCCACCGCGCCCGGTGAGATCACCGTCGTGCGGATGTTGTGGGGCTTCACTTCCTGGCGCAATCCTTCGGAGAGCGCGCGCACGGCATGCTTGGTCGCGCAGTAGACCGCGCCCGCGTGCGTGACCTTATGGCCCGCCACGGACGAGACATTGATGACGTGGCCGGCCTTCTGACGCATCATGTGCGGCAGCGCCGCGGCAATGCCGTAGAGCACGCCTTTGATGTTCACGTCGATCATGCGGTCCCATTCATCGACCTTGAGGCGCTCGAGCAGCGAGTGCGGCATCAGGCCGGCATTGTTGATCATGACGTCGATCCGCCCGTACGTCTTCACCGCGCTGTCAACCAGTCGTTCAACCTGATCGCGCCGCGTGACGTCCGTGACCACAGCGAGTGCCTTGCCGCCGCGGCTGGTCAGCTCCGCCGCCAAAGATTGGATGCGATCGGCGCGCCGCGCGCCCAAAACCACGCTGGCGCCTTGTGCCGAGAGATTTCGCGCCGTCGCTTGTCCGAGCCCGCTGCTCGCGCCGGTGATCACGACGACTTTTCCTTCGATGTTGTTGCTCATTATCGACCCTTCTGGACGAATTTCGATATTCAGGTGTGGTGTCGTGCAGCACGGCGACTAACCGGCTATACGGGCCCCGCTGAGCCAGCGACTGACGCCAGCGAGCGTTTCTCGCTCCTGGTCCGCCTGCAGGGAGAAAGCGTCTCGGAGTCGCGCACGGGGCGCATGCTTGGTGATGACCGAGCGGCTGTCTCCGAGGCCGTATCCGCCATGCGTGATGAAGGGAATGAGCGTCTTTCCTGCCAGCTCGTGACTGGACAGGAACGACCTGATCACCGCTGGAGCGCTCATTCCCCAAATCGGAAATCCCAGAAAGATCGTCTCGTATGAGTCGATGTTCGGCACCCGCGCCCTGAGCGGCGGTTCGTAGCTCGAATTTCGCTCTCTTTGCGCTTGGTTGACGACCTCTTGGTAGTCTTCAGGATAGGGTTGCGCAGGCTGAATGTCGAACATGTCTGCACCGAGTGCGCGGCGAATCTGGCCCGCGATCACGCGTGTGTTGCCGGTACGGCTGAAAAAGGTGACGAGCACCTTGCTGTTCGTGCGCGGCTGCTGCGCTCCGGCTGGGCCGGGTGCGATGCCGGCGTTCATGGCCAGA
>CAYJNT010000062.1:5281-11154 GCA_964370945.1 uncultured Hyphomicrobiales bacterium
GGTCGACGGGTTATGAGCGGTCGGAAACAAGGGTTCGGGCGAAAAACGGCGTCAGCTTGTTAATCGCGGCATCCACATACTTGGGAACCCAGTAGGTTTCGATATGTGTTGCGCCGTCGATCTTGAACAGCTCCTTGTCCGTCGTGCCGGTGGCCTTGGCGAATGCATCCTCGCTCATGTACAGGCTGTCGGCCTTGCTGCCGGCGATCATCAGCAGCGGCTTGTTGATGAGTTCGATCTGGTCGGTGGCATCCCAACGCATCAAGTCCAGCAAGCTGCTCATGGTGTACTTGAAGGTCGAGCCGGGGTGCGCGTGCGTCTTCCAGTAATACTCATAACCCTGCCGATACAGATCAAACGGCAGTGCAGCGATCTGCGCATCTGTCAGATTGGCATCTCCCGCATAGAGAATTTCTCCGCCGGCTACTTCCTGGGCGCGCGCGTTCGAAGCCTGCTGCAGGCGGTCCTGGATGGTCGCCAGTTGCGAATCCACATAACCATTGCGACGAACCCGTCCGGAGTTGAACATGCTCAGCGTTGCAATCGACTTGAAGCGCTTGTCAGTTTTCGCCACCGCCAACGAGTAGCCGCCGCCGCCGCAGATGCCGAGCAGCCCCAGACGCGCTGCATCGGCGCCCGGAAAGCGGGTGATGAAGTCCGCCATGCCGTGGATGTCCTCGATGCGGAATGCGGGTTTGTCCACGCTGCGCGGCTCGCCACCGCTACCACCCTGGTAAGCGGCATCGGCGGTGATCGTGATGTAGCCCTGTTCCGCCAGGTGCTGGGCATACAAGCCCGCGACCTGTTCCTTCACCCCGCCGTTCGGGTGCGCCACGACGATTGCAGGATATTTCTGCTTCGGATCGTAATTTGCCGGGGTGTAAACGTTGGCGACAATATTCAGGCCATTGAGCTTGTAGGTGACCGGGTGGATATTCACCTTGCGCGGCTCATTCTTCGTGATCGCCCCGTCGTAAACCAAGGTGAACGGATTCTGTTTGTAGTCCGCTGCCCCGACTTCGCCAGCCGTAAGCCCCGTCATCGCCGCCAGAAGGGTGGCCTTCAAAACCGTGCGCTTCATAGGAATACTCCTTTCAACTTCAAAGCTTGCTCAACACTTGGAGGTCACGGCGCGCATCGCCGTGATCGCCGTCAGTCCAGCTTCCTCTCGGTCAGGAACTTCGACACCTGATCCGCGATCTCGAGATTGTTCAGGTCGGAAAACGGAAAGTGCGTGTTGCCGCGGATTCCTATTTCCGGCAGATGCACGATGGTCACGTCACCACCGTGCCTGTTGACCGTATCCCTCCACAGCCGAGCCATCTGGAGGAATGCGCGCCACGCATCTTGGGGCGGGATATCCGTCGGCGCCGCCGGGATATTGTCGCCATAGAAAAGGATGATCGGGATCTTCGTGAGCTTCATGAAGTCCGCCATGGGCGCCGGCACGCCTTTGACCGTGTCGTATAAACTCGGGATGTCCACGGGAACTTCGCCTTCCGGAAACACGAAGCTGCTGCCTGGCTCGAAAGAGACGATTGCCTTTACGTTGGCGTTCTTCATGGCGGTGGCCCACCCCATGCCGCCGCTGTTCGAGTGGGTGAAGAGGATGCCGGCACCGATCTTGTCGAAGAGTGCGGACACTGCGGTCGACGTGACGCTTATCTCGCGCGGACCGGTGTCGGGCGTCATCGCGCGGAAGTACTGGTTCAGCACTTCCGGGTCGCGCGAGAACTGCACTCCGTCGAAGTAATTCGGCCAAATGCCCAGACGAAACTGACCGAACCAGAACTGCTCGTCGGGGGTCGGCTTCAACGTCATCTCGACCGTGCTGCGACCGGCATCACCTCGGCGGGGCTGGTCGATCAGATAGGTGGAGAAGTTACGGCGCAGGAAGATGTTCTGGAAGCCTTCGCGACCGTCCGGCGTGGTTTCCCATGTCTTCGAGAACTGTCCAGCTCCATGCCACATGACGATCGGGTATTTTCGAGGGGCCACCGGAATCTGGTAGAAGGCATAGACGTGGTCGCCGTGAAAGGTCTGGCCGGCCGGCTGCGTTGGATTTCGTGGATCAAATATCCCTGGCGCGGTTATGACCGTGCCGCCGGCGGCGAAGCTTCCCTGCTCTTGAATGACCATTGGGGTGGGCTTGTCGTTTGCACTCATTGCATTCCCTGAGGCAATCACGCTGGTAGCAACCAGCGCAGTGAAGAACGTCCACTGATTCGGTCTCATAGAATTCTCTCGTCTAAAGTCGGGTCGCATCGGTTTCCGTTGTTTCATCCCGCCCGGTATTGTTCGTCGCTGACCTGTTCCATCCAGTCGACGGTCTTGCCATCGAGTGCTTCCGCGACAGCGGCGTGAGTCATCGCGCTGGTGGGGGTCGCACCATGCCAATGCTTTTCACCGGCCGGAATCCAGACCACGTCACCCAGACGGATTTCCTCTTTCGGGCCGCCTTCCATCTGCACCCAGCCGACGCCGGACGTGATAATCAGCGTTTGTCCGAGCGGATGCGTATGCCAGGCGGTTCGTGCGCCGGGCTCGAACCTCACGATCCCGCCACCGACGCGCGCAGGCGCGGTGCCCTTGAACGGTGTGTCGATTTGCACGGAGCCGGTGAAATACTCCGCCGGACCTTTTCTCGGCTGTGCGCCGCTTCGTGTGATTTGCATCTTTGATCGCTCCGGAAATTGCTGGGCGAAGGCGCTCTCAACGCCGGCGAGTGAAAGCGCGCCGGCGGCCAGGAACCGGCGTCTGCTGATATTGCAAGTCATGACGTTACCTTCCGCGACCACGCTCGCGCCGGCATCACTTCTTCTGGAAGACGTCCTTGGCCACGGAGACCGCCGTCACCGCATTCGGCCAGCCTGCGTAAAACGCCAGATGGGTGATCGCTTCGATGATCTCCTCCTGCGTCACGCCGTTGTCGCGCGCGCGGGCGAGGTGCGATCGAAGCTGGTCGGGACGGTTCATCGCGATCAGCGCGCTGACCGTCACCAGGCTGCGATCGCGCGGCGACAACCCCGGACGCGCCCACACATCCGCATACAGGACGTTGTCGGTGAGCTCGGCCAGTTTGGGGGCGATGTCGCCCATCAAACTTTGAGCTCGGCTGGGTTGCGCTGAGGATGCGGGTGCTGCGGGCGGCGAGGCTTGTGCGTGAGCAGGCTTGGATAGGCCTGCAGCCAGCATCACGGCTCCGATGGCGAGAAAGCTTGCGACGAATTCTTTCATGGTGCGTCTCCTATGCTCCGCACTTGCAGCCGGATGTTTCGGCAAGCTGCATGCGGGCGATCCGGGCTGCCAGGTTGCGCGTGGTCACAAGGGTCACGACGGCGCCGAAATAGATCGGAACGAGCGAGAGGATTCCGCCGACTATCCATTCGCCGTACCCGCTCTTCGCCGCGCCTGCAGCGATGAGCAGACCGAGCACTTCCATCAGCGGCTGTTGTTTCAAGCGATCGAAAGTGCCTTTGCCGGACGGCCGCGACACGCTTGCGATGATCTGCACGATTCTCTCCTTGCTGTCCGGTGATCATCTAGCCGGTACACAGACCCATGATTAGGTAGTAAAATGCGCATGGACTTATGAATTGAGGTCATGAATGGCACGGCAAAACCTCAACGATCTCCTGGCTTTCGTCGCTGTCGCGAAGGAACGCAATTTCACCAGGGCCGCCGCGAAACTCGGCGTGTCACAATCGGCGCTCAGTCACACCATCCGCGGACTCGAAACGCGGCTCGGTGTCCGGTTGTTGACCCGAACCACGCGCAGCGTCGCACCAACCAACGCCGGCGAGCGTTTGCTGGGAACCATTGGCCCGCGGTTCGACGAAATCGAAGTGGAACTGGCCGCGCTCAGCGAGTTGCGCGAGAAACCGGCGGGCAATATCCGCATAACTGCAGGCGAGCATTCCGCCGACACGATCCTGTGGCCGGCGCTGGCGAAGCTGTTGCCGAAATACCCCGACATCAACGTGGAAGTCGTCGTCGATTATGGGCTGACCAATATCGTTGCGGAGCGTTACGACGCGGGCGTTCGCCTCGGCGAGCAGGTGGCGAAGGACATGATCGCCGTGCGGATCGGTCCCGACATGCGAATGGCTGTCGTGGGGGCGCCGTCCTATTTTGCGAGACTGCCACGGCCAAAGAAGCCGCAGGACCTGACGGCCCATCGCTGCATCAATATCCGCCTGCCGACTTACGGCGGAGTCTATGCTTGGGAATTCGAAAACAATGGGCGAGAGCTGAAAGTGCGGGTCGAAGGGCAGCTGGTATTCAACAATTTGGCCCTGAGGCTGAACGCCGTTCTGGCCGGGTTGGGTCTGGCGTATTTGCCTGAGGATCAGGTGCGAACGCACATCGCCAAAGGAAAACTCATCCGGGTGCTCGCCGATTGGTGTCCGCCTTTTTCAGGCTATCACTTGTATTACCCGAGCCGCCGGCAGCCGACGCCGGCATTCGCCTTGCTCGTCGACGCGCTGCGCTATCGGGGCGGCAGGTAAATCCGGGGGTCACCCGCCTGCTTTCTTCGCCCGCGCGATCGCGTCCATCACGAGCGTCTCCGCGCCGTCGGCATCGAGCCAGCGCGCGATCGACACCCACTTGCCCTTTTCCAGATCCTTGTAGTGCTGGAAAAAATGCGCGATCTGCTCGCACATGATCGCGGGCAGGTCGCGATAGCTTTGGATGCCGGCGTAGAAGGGATGCAGCGCGTCGACCGGCACCGCGAGGATTTTCTCGTCGCCGCCGGCCTCGTCCTCCATCATCAGCGCGCCGACCGGGCGGCAGCGGATCACCGCGCCGGGCACGACCGGCACCTGGCTCACCACGAGAACGTCGCAGGGGTCGCCGTCGGCCGACAGCGTGTGCGGAATGAATCCGTAATTGCCGGGATAGAACATCGCGGTGTGCAGAAAACGGTCGACGAACAGCGCGCCGGACGTCTTGTCGATCTCGTATTTGACCGGCACGCCGCCGAGCGGGATTTCGATCACGGCATGAACGTCCTTCGGCGGATTTTCTCCCGCGGTGATGCGGCTGATGTCCATGTCGGCGTCTCCGGATCCTCAATGTTCGTTCACCGCCGCGCCGAGGCGGCGCAGCAGCAGCGCGCGGTGCGCTGTGGTCTGCATCCGGCAATACGCGGCATCGCCGGGGAGCGTGCCGGGTTCGATCTTGTCGAACACCGGACACAGCTGGTCGCGCAATTGGTTCCAGCCTTTGTCGGACGCTGCGACCGCCGCGCTGATCTCCTTGAAGCCGCCGGCTTTCACCCTTTTTGACGCGGCCTCGGTCAGCGCGGTCCAGACCGCGAGCTCGCGCGCGGCGCAGGCCCGCGTTCGCGTGCTGGTCTTGTCGGATTTTTCCGCGCAAGGATCGGCGACGATGCCGATGCAGGCGCCGCCGAGCTGGCCCGCGTCGTCCGCTTTCTTCAGGCAGTCCGTGATCGCCTTGGTGTCCGCGGGCATCGCCAGCTGGGCGAGGGCGGGCGCCGTCAGAAAAAACGTCGCGATAAGAGCGATCAAGCCTGCACTTGCGAGCCGCATGGAAACTCCCCGAATTCGCCTCAGGCGCGCTTCTTGGTCTTCTTCTTTTCGTTCATGAACGAGCGCAGCACCGCATTGATGCGCCGCTGATAGCCCTCGCCCTGCTTCTTGAAATAGTCGAGCACGTCCTCGTCTACCCGAATCGAGATCGCCTTCTTCTTCGGCGGAACAACAAGCACGGCCTTGGACCAGTCGAAGTCGAACGGAACCGCGTCGGGATCGTTTCGGACAGCTTCCTCAATCTCCTCATCAGTCAGCGCATCGAAAGCAGCCCAGTCAGTCTTTCCTTTCCGAGGATCGTCCCGCGAGACCACCGTAATA
>CAYJNT010000062.1:11254-15489 GCA_964370945.1 uncultured Hyphomicrobiales bacterium
AGCGCCGCGAACGGGAGCCGAATCAGGGCGTATGATTGCGCGATCCCGAGTAGCTCCAGAGCAAAGACCGCGGCCTTAACCGCCATGCGCTTCCCGCCCCAATTCCTTGACGAATTGCGCGCCCGGCTTCCGGTTTCGGAGGTGGTGGGCCGGCGCGTGAAGCTCAAGCGCGCGGGACGCGAGTTCAAGGGGCTGTCGCCGTTCAATCAGGAAAAGACGCCGTCCTTCACGGTCAACGACCAGAAGGGTTTTTATCACGACTTTTCCTCCGGCAAGCACGGCGACATTTTCGGCTTCCTGATGGAAACCGAGGGCGTGACGTTTCCAGAAGCGGTCGAGCGCCTGGCGAGCATGGCCGGCCTGCCGATGCCGAAAGTCTCGCGCGAGGACGAGGCGCGGGAGGAGCGCCGCAAGACCCTGCACGACGTGGTCGAAATCGCCGCGAAATTCTTCGAGGCGACGCTTGCAGCGCGCGCGGGCGCGAAAGCGCGCGGCTATCTCGCCGATCGCGGGCTTGATCCGGCAACGCAACTGAAATTCCGCATCGGCTATGCGCCGGCCGATCGCTTCGCGCTCAAGGAGCATCTCGGCAAGGAGGGCGTGTCCGTCGAAGACATGATCGAGGCGGGGCTCGTGATTTCCGGCGACGACATTCCCGTGCCGTACGATCGTTTTCGCGATCGGGTGATGTTTCCGATTTCCGACTGGCGCGGACGCGTGATCGCGTTCGGCGGCCGCGCGCTCGATCCGGAAGCGCCGGCCAAATATTTGAACTCTCCCGAGACGCCGCTCTTTCACAAGGGCTTTAACCTGTATAACGGCGCCAATGCGCGGCAAGCCGCGCATGACGGGGCGGCGATCATCGCCGTCGAAGGCTATGTCGACGTGATCGCGATGGTGAATGCGGGCTTTCCCGCGACCGTCGCGCCGCTCGGCACGGCGCTCACCGAAGAGCAACTCGGCCTTCTCTGGAAAATGGCGGACGAGCCTTTGCTCTGCTTTGACGGCGACAAGGCCGGACAGCGCGCGGCGTTTCGCGCGCTCGACATGGCGTTGCCGAAACTTCTTCCCGGCAAGAGCCTGAAATTCGCGCTCTTGCCCGAAGGCCAGGACCCCGACGATCTCGCGCGCTCGGGCGGCCGCGAGGCGATTGCCGAAGTGCTCAACGCCGCGCGTTCGCTCTCCGACATGCTGTGGCAGCGCGAAACCGAAATCACGCCGCACGACACGCCGGAACGGCGCGCCGCGCTCGAAGCGCGCATCGGCGAAATCATTGGCGCGATCGGCAACGAGACCGTGCGGCGCTATTACCGGGAGGATTTCCAGGCGCGCCTGCGCGCGCTCTTTGCCCCCGCGGGCGCGACGGCCTTCTCGCGCGAGAAGAGCTACGACCGGCGCGGTCCGCAAGGTCGTGATTTTGGGCGCGATTTCGGCGGCCGCGACTGGAAACGCGGCGGCCACAATCCGCAGCGCGATCCGTTCGCCTCACCCTCGGCGCGGCTCCTCGCCAGCACGATGGTGCGCGGGACCAAGAGCGCGATGCCGTCGCGCGAGGCGCTTATTCTCCTCGCCCTCATCCAGCATCCGTTCCTGCTGGAGCACCATGCGGAGGAATTCGCCGAGCTGGAATTCGTCCATCCGGACGCCGATCTTCTGCGCCGCGCGATCCTCGAGGCCGGCCATGACGAGGCCGAGACCGATTCAGCCGCACTCCAGGCTGCGCTCGCCCGGCGCGGGCTCGAAAAGGAGCTCCACAAGCTCAAAATCGCGATCACCCATACCTCCGACTGGCCGGCCCGGGAGGGGGCGGCGGAGGACGATGTCGATCAATGGTGGACGCACGTTGTTACCTTGCATCGCAAGAAGCGGACGTTAAATAAGGAGCTCAAAGAGGCCGAGCGTGCGCTGGGCGAGGAGCCGAGCGAGGCGAACTGGGCCTGGATCAGGGATGTGCAGGGAAGGCTTCAGGCACTCGAGGGAACCGAGGCGCTGATCGAGGGCTTTGGGCTCTCATCGGGGCGACCGGCCGCCCGCAGTGTCTGAATCCGTTTTCGGGACGTTTTGGACGAATTTTAGGGCTCCCGCAGGGTTAATTCGGGCTTAAGGGACCCAAGTTTAAGGCACCTTGGCAACAGTCCATGGTTTGAGTCGGCGAGGGTTTCCCTCGCCAAAACGGCCGGTCCGGGGTCAAAACACCCGGTGCGGCGCGGCTTGGTCCGGGTCATGAGCAGTCCCCATAGGGTAGGGGGACTTCACATGTCCGGTTCCGGGCATGGGGTTTCCGACCAGGCCAGGCCTGGACTAATGGCGAGAGATTTGATGGCAACGAAGACGGCAAAAAAGGCACCGGCGACCAAGGCACCGGTCCGGGGTAAGGCGGCAGCGAAAGTGACCGTCCGCAAGGTTGCGCCGTCCAAATCCGGGCCGATCAAGGCTCCGCCGGCGAAATCCACAGCCAAGACGCCGCCCGCCAAGATTCCCGCCAAAACCTCCGCCAAGCCTGTTTCCAGCAAGCCGGGTGCGGGCAAGACCCTGACCAAGGTGGTCATCACCAAAATCACCGAAAAGCTCATCGTCGTAAAAGGAACGTCCGAGAAAATGATGTTGAGTAAAGCCGCGGTCGCCAAAGCCGCCGCCAAGGTCGAATCCGCCAAGGCCAAGGCCGGCAAGGAAAAAGAAGAAACCGCCGAGAAGGACGGCGAGGCCGGCCCCGACGCGCCGTTGCCGCTGCTCGACCTCTCCGATGCCGCCGTCAAGAAGATGATCAAGGGCGCCAAGAAGCGCGGCTACGTCACCTATGAGCAGCTCAACGCCGTGATGCCGTCGGAGGAGGTCACCTCCGAGCAGATCGAGGACACGCTCTCGATGCTCTCCGAGATGGGCATCAATGTCATCGAGCAGGAAGACGCCGACCAGAGCGACGAGGACAAGGAGGACGACGACGAGGAGGAGGGCGGCGATCTGGTCGAGGTCTCGGCCAAGCCGCTGGTCAAGTCCGAGAAGGAGCCGTCCGAGCGCACCGACGATCCCGTGCGCATGTATCTGCGCGAAATGGGCTCGGTCGAGCTGCTCTCGCGCGAGGGCGAGATCGCGATCGCCAAGCGCATCGAGGCCGGCCGCGAGGCGATGATCGCGGGTCTGTGCGAAAGCCCGCTCACCTTCCAGGCCATCATCATCTGGCGCGACGAATTGAACGAGGGAAAAGTCTTCCTTCGCGACATCATCGACCTGGAAGCGACCTATGCCGGCCCGGATGCGAAACTGCCCGCGCCGGTCGGTCCCGACGGCCAGCCGCTGCCGAACGTCCCCGGCGTGACCGATCTGCACGAAACGCCGCCCCCCGGCTTCGGCAATCAGCCCGGCGTCTCTTCTCCTCCATCTGCGCCCGCGCAGGCGACGCCGTTCAAGGCCGCGCCGGCCACCGCGCCCGCCGAACCCGGCGCCGAGGGCGAAACCGTGGAGAAGGATCCGGCCGAGGTCGCGGCCGAGCAGGACATGGAGGACGACGAGTTCGAGAATTCGCTCTCGCTCGCGGCAATCGAAGCCGAGCTGAAACCGAAGGTGCTGGAAACCTTCGACACCGTCGCAAGCGAATACAAGCGGCTTCGCCGGCTGCAGGAGCAGGACATCGAGTTCCGCCTGAAGAACACGTCGCTGTCGCCGGCGCAGGAGCGCAAATACAAGAAGCTGAAGGAAGAGATCATCGGCGCGGTGAAGTCGCTGCGGCTGAACCAGGCGCGCATCGATTCGCTGGTCGAGCAGCTTTACGACATCAACAAGCGCCTCGTCGGTTTTGAAGGCCGCCTGATGCGTCTCGCCGAAAGCCATGGCGTCGCGCGCGACGATTTCCTGAAAAACTATTTCGGCTCGGAGCTCGATCCGCGCTGGCTCAACCGTGCGAGCAAGCTCGCGGCGAAGGGATGGAAAAATCTCATCGCCCGCGACAAGGACAAGGTGAAGGCGATCCGCGGCGAGATCCACGGCCTCGCCAGCGAGACCGGGCTCGAGATCGGCGAATTCCGCAAGATCGTGCACGGCGTGCAGAAGGGCGAGCGCGAGGCGCGCCAGGCCAAGAAGGAAATGGTCGAGGCGAATTTGCGCCTCGTCATTTCCATCGCCAAAAAATACACCAATCGCGGCCTGCAATTCCTCGATTTGATCCAGGAAGGCAACATCGGCCTGATGAAGGCGGTCGACAAGTTCGAATATCGCCGCGGCTACAAGTTCTCGACCTA
>CAYJNT010000063.1:0-10740 GCA_964370945.1 uncultured Hyphomicrobiales bacterium
CCATCCCTGTTACCCAGACTTGTTACCAGACTGTTACCGGGGCTCGCTAGGCGTAGCTAGCAAGCTTTCGCACTCGCATGGCAGTCCGGTGATGGCCACAGCCAGCAAGGCGATGTCATTCGTAGCGCGCATTTGGCTTGAGAGCGGGCCAAACGGGGATGCGCGATGGCGCGGGCACGTGAAACATGTTCAGAGCGGCCGAGGTAGTTTTTTCGATGATCTGCGCGCGCTGCGAATTTTTGTCGAGAACGTCAGCGGGATCGCGGGCTCCAGGCCGCGGCGCCGCTGGCCTTCCAGAACGTCATCCGCCGAAACGATACGAAAGAGCCGTCGTGCACAAGCGCGCAAGAAACAGGTCTGACTTCACCTTTATGCGGCAGGCGGTTCGCTCGTGCCGAATGGCAATCGCATGGGTGGCGGTGGCCATGTCTGTTGCGGGCGCGGCGCTGCTGCTGTTCGGGCTCGAGCCGGCGCTGGCGCAGAACACTTTGTCAGCCCCGCCCTATGCCGAGCCCGCACGGATCGACAGCCGAATGGTGGTTTGGGCGGCCGCGCAGCTGCATCTCATGTTCGCTGCCTTCGTGCTCGCAGTGCCGATGTTCGGTCTCTACATCGAGTGCATGGGATGGCGCCTCGCCCGACGCGATCCGGACGCGGCGGCCCGCTACGACTGGCTCGCGCATGAAATGGCGCGGCTGCTTCCGCCGGCCTATTCGCTGACCGCAATAAGCGGAGCATTCCTTGGATTTGCGCTGTTTGCAGCCTATCCGCGCTTCATGGGCTACATGACGAACATTTTCGGACCGACTTTCGTTGTCTATCCGCTGTTCTTCGTGGCTGAGACCGTCTGTCTCTACGTCTGGTACTACGCGTGGGACAGACTTCAGGGTGACCGCAAATGGGTACATGTCGCGCTCGGCGTACTACTCAATGTGTTCGGCACGATCGTGATGTTTATCGCGGATGCGTGGGCCACCTTCATGATGACTCCCGCGGGCGTCGATCAGACCGGTAACCTCGTCAGCCTTTATGCGGCCGTCTGGAATCCAGGCTGGATGCCGCTCAATGTCCATCGGCTGGTCGCCAATATCACTTTTGGTGCGCTGCTGTGCGCAGCGTACGCGGCGTACCGGTTTCTGCTCGCGACGACGCATGAAGAGCGCGCGCTCTACGACTGGATGGGCTACACGGGCAATCTCATTGCGCTCTTCACGATGCTCTTTCTGCCGTTCGCGGGCTATTATTTTGGGTTCGAACTGTTCGCTTTCTCCGCCACGTATGGCGTAACGCTGATGGGCGGCGTGCTGTCCTGGTTGTTTATCATCCAGGCGATCGTGGTCGCCGCTCTATTCATCGGCGCTGCCTACTATGCATGGCTCGGCTTTCTGCGCATTCCGGGTTCCGAGCGACAGCAACGCTGGGTGCCGGCGTTTAACGTCATTCTCATTGCCGGATTTGCCGTGTGGGCCACGCCTCACACCATGGCCGCCAGCATCGAGGAATCGACTGGAGGCTTCCACCCGCTGCTTGGAGCACTCGGCCTGATGGCGCCGAAGATGATTGCCGTGACGGTGATCCTGCTGGTCCTGTACGTCAGCTATGTTCTTTATCGCCACGCTGGACGAATTCTCACGGTGTCATGGGCCAGGATCGGGTCAGCCATCCAGTGGGGCCTGATCGCGCTGACCGCCGCCGCGATCATCGGGCTTGGCGTGTACGGCTATTTCGCGCCCGCACATATCCGCATCCAAACGTCGATCTGGCAGATTCTCGTTCTCATCGGCGGGATCTTGGTTACTTTCGTGCTCGACCAGTTTCTGCTCGCCGGCGCCCGCACGCAGGCAGCGGTCCGTTGGGGAACAATGCCGCGGCGCGGCCAATACGTTCTCGTTGCACTCGCCTTCATCATCGTATGGCTGATGGGATTGATGGGTTACGCGCGCAGCGCCGTGCGTCTCAATTGGCATATTTTCGGTCTCATGGAGGACACTTCGGCAGGGGCAGGTCTGCCGTCGCTGGGCGAAGCAGCGCTGGTCATCACGGCGATCACGCTGATCTTCTTCGTGCTGCTCGCCGTCTCTTTCGCGATCTCGTCTCTGTCGACCCCGAAGGCTGCTGCGCATTCCGCAGCGCCTCGTGCCGCCACGGTTTGAGGAACAGGGCATGGCCGCTACGGCAACCTTGCGACGCGCCATAACTCCGGTCATTCCGGCGTTTGTCGTGCTCGGCTTTTTCGTTTGGTTCTCGAATTGGATTCCGCAGACGCGGTGGGAGCCACCGAAGATGCGCACCATTAGCGCGCAGATGACGCCTGCGGATCTGGCGCGCATCGGAGCGGTTCTCACCCGCGAGCGCGGCTGTCTGGCCTGCCACACCATCGAGGCGGGCGTCGGCGCCAAGGGACAGGGGCGAGGCCCCAATTTCGCCGGCATCGCGAATAGGCGCGCGAACGGTGTGCCTGGCGGGCCGTCTGACCTTGCGGCCTATCTTGCGCAGAGCCTTTATGAGCCGGGCGCCTATCTGGTTGAGGGCTATGCCAACATCATGCCCACCTCGCAGCGGCCACCAGCCAAGCTGACCTACGAGGAAACCACTGCGGTGGTCGATTATCTGATGTCGTTGGGCGGTGTGCCTGCAGTCAAGGTGGGCGACTTGCCACGGCCCTCGGCGGATACGACCCGACCGACGGTCGCATCGACCGCGCCCTCCACGGCGGCCGCCACGGATGCGATGGCAGTGCTGGAGAAACACAATTGTGTAACGTGTCATGCGCTCAAAGGCGGGGAGGATCGGCCCGGCCCGCCCTTCACACTCACCACCTTGCGCGAAAACGCGACGGCACGCGGCCTCAATCTGGACGCCTATCTGATCGAATCGATTGTTCGGCCACGCGCCTTCACCCGCGGCGACTTCCCAGCGGATCTAATGCCGGATGACTACGGCACGCAGCTTACGGCCGCCGATCTGCACACCATCGTCAGCTTTCTCGCTTCCACGGAGTCAAAGCGATGATTGGCCGTGCCATACGACGTCTGCCATTACCGACCGGCGCCTTCCTTATCATCGCGGCCGCCTATATCGTGCTCAAACTGATACGGCCGGTAATTCCGGGCAGCGTCATCCTCCTTTACATGGGATTTGTGATCGTCGGGGTGGTCATCCATGTCACCCTGACAGATGAACGTATTCGCCGCTTCCGCGACTTCTTCGTGGGGAAGATTGGCGAACGACGAAGTATCACGTTCCAGCGCTACGGTCTTCTGCTGGTCATCCCGCTCGTCGTGGCCTGGGGCGTCTATGATACGACCCGGCCACATTACGCGCCGCCGGTCGAGATCTTTCAGCGCCATCCGACGGCGGGCGACGAGGTGTTGAGCCGGATCAAAGTGCCCGACTGGGCGGCGGGTCCGGCACGCTGGAGCGCCGAGACCATCGCCAAGGGTAAGACCATCTACGCGGCCAATTGCGCCGTCTGCCATGGCGACAATCTGGACGGTCTAGGACCCGCCGCGGAGGGGTTCCGTTACCCAATCCGGCCCGCCAATTTCCGCGATGCCGGGACGATCGCTCAACTCACGCTGCCTTACGTGTATTGGCGCCTGACTACTGGCGGCATCCAGAACCAGTTCAACAGCGCCATGCCGCGCTGGGTGGCGCCTGCCGACAAGGCTGATGCCGCGACGCTTCACACCTATGACCTGACACCGGACGAAGCGTGGCAGGTCATTGTCTATCTCTACAAGGCAACCGGTTTTGAGCCGCGACAGGACGCCGACCCCGTCGACCATCGCGGCCACTGAGCAAGAATGATGACCGATCAGCCCGACCCACAAGACACGCCATCCTCGCATCTCAGCCGCCGCGCTCTGCTGACCGGCGCGGGCGGCCTCGCCGCCAGCGTCGCGGCAGGAAATGCGTTTGCCGCTGAACCGACGCTGCTGGGCAAGGCGCTGGTGCCGGCGGTTCGCGTCGACAATCCGCTCGAATACTATCCCGACCGGGCGTGGGAGAAGGTCTATCTCGACCAGTACGCCTACGATCGCAGCTTTACCTTCATCTGCGCGCCGAACGATACGCACATGTGCCGCGTGCGCGCGTTCGTCCGCAACGGCGTCGTCACGCGGCTCGAGCAGAACTACGACCACCAGCGCTACAAGGACCTCTACGGCAACCAGGCAACGGCGGCTTGGAACCCGCGCATGTGCCTGAAGGGCTTCACCATGCATCGGCGTGTCTACGGACCGTACCGGGCCAAGGGGCCGATGATCCGGGCGGGCTGGAAGCAGTGGGCCGATGACGGCTTTCCTTCGCTCTCCGATGACCCTGCTTTGCGGACCAAGTACAAATTCGATTCACGCGGCACCGACGGTTTTGTCAGGATGTCGTGGGACGAGGCGACAACTTACTTGGCGAAAGGCTTGATCGCGATCGCCGGCACCTACAGTGGGGCCGAGGGCCGCCGGCGTCTGATCGAGAAGGACGGCTACCCGGAGGACATGCTGGAGCACTGGGAGGAAGCCGGCACGCGCACGATGAAGCTCGGCAGCTCGCTACCGCTGCACGGAATCATCGGCAAGTTCGGCGTCTTCCGCATGGCGAACCTGCTCGGCCTGCTCGACGCGCACGTGCGCGGTGTCGGACCGGATCACGCCAAGGGCGCGCGCGAATGGTCAGAATACACATGGCGCGGCGACCAGGCACCGGGACAGCCGTTCGTGCACGGTCTGCAGACCTCGGATATCGATCTCAACGACCTGCGCTTCACCAAGTTCACGGTCCAGGTTGGCAAGAACCTGGTTGAGAACAAGATGCCGGAGGCGCACTGGCTGATCGAACTCATGGAGCGCGGCGGGCGGATCGCGGTGATCGCGCCCGAGTACAATCCGACAGCGACGAAGGCCGACTATTGGATTTCGGTGCGGCCCGGGCTCTCCGACACCGCGATCTTCCTCGGTGTCACCCGGATGCTGATGGAGCAGCGCTGGTACGACGAGGATTTCGTCAAGAAGTTTACCGACTTCCCGCTGCTCGTGCGCACCGACACGCTCAAGCGGCTCAGACCCCAGGAGGTGATCCGGGGTTATCGCAACGCCGATATCTCCAAGGGCCCGAGCTTCGTCATCCAGGGCATGACAGCGGAGCAGCGTGAGCGCGTTGGCGATTTCGTCGTACGCGATGCTCGCTCAGGGGCGCTCGTTCCGATCAGCCGCGACGACGTCGGCAAGCAGTTCGCCGCCAAGGGCATCGATCCGGCGCTCGAATGGCGCGGTCGGGTGACCCTGATCGACGGTAGCGTCGTCGAGGCGATGACGGTGTGGGAGATGTACAAGATTCATCTCCGCGACTACGACCTCGACACTGTCGCCGACATCTGTGGCGCGCCCAAGGATCTGATCGAGCAACTGGCCAAGGATTTCGGACGGCGGTTCTGGGACCCCGACTTCGTCGGCAAGCCGCGCGAGGCCTATCCCATCGCCATTCATTACGGCGAGGGGATCAACCATTATTTCCACGCCACGCTGCACAACCGGGCCACCCTATTACCGCTGCTGCTGGTCGGCTCAATCGGCATTCCCGGCTCGGGAGCGCACACCTGGGCCGGCAATTACAAGGGCGCGCTGTTCCAGGGCTCGTCATGGTCCGGTCCCGGGGTGGGCGGTGCCTATGTCAAGGAAGATCCATTCAACCAGATCCTCGACCCTGTCGCGCCAGTGCGAGCGGAGAATGTCCGCGAACTCCTGCATGGCGAGGAGATGAGCTACTGGGGCATGGGCGACCGGCCGTTCATCGTCGACACGCCAGGTGCCGGCCGCAAGGCCTTCACCGGCAAGACCCACATGCCGTCGCCCACCAAGGTGATCTGGTACAACAACGCCAACCTGCTCAACCAGGCGAAGTGGATCTACCACCTCCTCGTTAACGTCAATCCAAAGATCGATTTGATCGTCGACCAGCAGGTCGAGTGGACAGGGTCGGCCGAGTACTCGGACGTCGTGCTGCCCGCTAACACCTGGCTCGAGTTCCAGACGCTCGAGTGCGGCGGGTCGTGCTCCAACCCGTTCCTGCAAATTTGGGGCGGCAGCGGCATCAAGCCGCTCTACGATTCAAAGGACGACGGCATGATCTTCGCCCTCGTCTCGGCGAAGCTGGCGGATTTGACCGGCGACAAACGTTTCCGCGACCATTGGAAGTTCATGCTGGAAGGCCGGCCCGAGGTCTATCTCGACCGGGTGCTCGCCAATAGCACGACCACGAAGGGCTATACCGTTGCCGACATCATGGCGGGCAAGTATGGCGAACCGGGCGCTGCCTTGATGTTGTTTCGCACCTACCCGCGCGTGTCGTTCTACGAGCAAGTCTACGACAGCATCCCCTTCTACACCGATACCGGTCGGCTTTGCGCCTACACCGACATCCCGGAGGCCATCGAGTACGGCGAGAATCTGGTCGTCCACCGCGAGGCGCCAGAGGCCACGCCTTATCTGCCGAATGTCATCGTCTCCACCAGTCCGTACGTGCGACCGAACAACTACGGCGTCGATCCGGCGATGTTACAGCGCGAGGTCATTGACGCCGACCTGCGCGCAGTCGCCAACAACAAGCTGCCGTGGTCCGAGGTAAAGAAGACGGTCAACCCGCTGTGGCGGGAGGGCTATACCTTCTACTGCATGACGCCGAAAAGCCGGCACACCACCCATTCCTCATGGGCGACCGTCGACTGGAACTGGATCTGGAGCACGAATTTCGGCGACCCCTATCGCATGGACAAGCGGCAGCCGGGCGTCGGTGACTGGCAGGTCCATATGAATCCGCAGGCGGCGAAGAAACTCGGCATCGAGGACGGCGACTATATCTACGTCGATGCCAACCCGGCTGATCGCCCCTATGCCGGGTGGAAGCAGTCCGACCCGCGCTACAAGGCGTTCCGACTGCTCACGCGCGTCAAGTACAACCCCGCCTATCCGGCCAACACGGTGATGACCAAGCACAGCGCCTGGATCGCCACCGAGCGCACGGTGAAAGCGCATGAAAGTCGTCCCGATGGCCGGGCGCTCGCAGCCGACACAGGTTATCAATCGAATTTCCGCTATGGCTCGCACCAGAGCGTCACGCGCGGCTGGGCTCCTCCAATGCATCAGACCGACAGTCTGTTTCACAAGAAGGTCGGATCGATGGGCTTTGTGTTCGGCTTCGATGTCGACAATCACGCCGTCAACACCGTGCCCAAGGAAACCCTGGTCCGTGTGGTGAAGGCCGAACCGGGCGGTCGCGACGGCAAGAGCGTTTGGGAACCAGCGCGCAGCGGTTACACGCCCGGGCACGAGAACGAGACGATGACCCGCTACCTCGCAGGTAATCTGACCAAGGTGAGGGGCGCACGATGAAGCCGCTGCGACGGGACGATCCGCATGAGTTAGTTGGTGTCGGCCTCGCTGACGGCGACAGCGACTACATGGCCGAGTGCCTGGTCGAGGAATACCTGCTGCTCGGCTGGAGTGATCGCCAAATTATGTCCTTATTCGCGCGGCCGTGCTTTGGCATGACCCACCGCATATACCTCAGTCGAGGCCATCAGTACGTCGCGGAAGTCATCGCGCGGATGCGCGCCAAGTGGACGACAAACGAAGCGGATGGCTGTCATGCCTGATGTCTATAATTGGCAGCTCGGACGCAGGATGCACTACCCCTATGCGGAGCGTCATCCGCGCGCGCAGTTCGCGTTCGTCTTCAATATCAACCGCTGCATCGCGTGTCAGACCTGCACGATGGCCTGCAAGTCGACTTGGACCTTCTCCAAGGGACAGGAATACATGTGGTGGAACAATGTCGAGACTAAACCCTATGGCGGCTATCCACAGTCCTGGGACGTCAAGCTGCTGGGCATGCTCGACGAGGCGCACGGCAAGGCCGGACACAACTCCCAATGGGACACCACCCAGCGCGGAGATGCCGAGCGTCCCTACGGCGCCTACGAAGGAATGACGATCTTCGAGGCGGCGCGCAGTGGAGAGCGACGCGACCAGGTAGCCCTCGGTTACGAACCGACCGACGAAGAATGGCGGTTCCCGAACATCTACGAAGACACGGCCACCGGGTCGGAGGACGTGCCGGATAAGCTCAGCATGAAACCGGCCAGTCTTCCATCTCACGCGACGTGGTTCTTCTATCTCCAGCGACTGTGCAACCACTGCACCTACCCGGCATGTCTGTCGGCATGTCCGCGCGGCGCCATCCACAAGCGCCCCGAGGACGGTATTGTGCTGATCGATCAGAGCCGGTGTCGCGGTTACCGCAAGTGCGTCGCGCAGTGCCCCTACAAGAAACCAATGTTCCGCGCGACGACGCGGGTGAGCGAGAAGTGCATCGCCTGCTATCCGAGGATCGAAGGCAAGGACCCGCTGACTGAGGGTGAGCCGATGGAGACCCGCTGCATGGCGGCCTGCGTCGGCAAGATACGCCTACAGGGATTGGTGCGGATTGGCGATGACGGCAAATGGGCGGAGGATCGCTATAATCCGCTCTATTACCTCATCAAGGTCGAAAAGGTCGCGCTGCCACTCTATCCGCAATTCGGCACCGAGCCCAACGGCTATTATATCCCGCCGCGTTGGGCTCCGCGTCCATATCTGCGGCAGATGTTCGGTCCGGGCGTCGACGAGGCGATCGAGAAATACGCCAATCCGTCACGCGAATTATTGGCGGTGCTCGCACTGTTCCGCGCCTCGCAAAAGATCGTTTTCCGTTACGAGATTATCGAGGGCGCCAAGATCTTCGAGCGAACGATCAACGGCAAGACCTGGAGCATGTACAACGACACGATCGTCGGCTTCAGCAAGAGCGGCAAGGAGATCGTTCGTGTCTCGGTCGAGGAGCCGAAATATGTCCGGCCCGACAAGCACTACAACTCGATCTGAGGCCCGGTCATGACAATTGTGACGGATGTAATGGGGGCGAAGGCACGCAGCCAAGTCTACGCGTTCCTCGCTCAAGCCTTCGCCGACCCGGATGCCGCGACGCTGACGTGGTTGAAGCAGGCGCTGCCGACCGCCGAAGCGGCACTGGCGACGATCAGTGGAACGGAAAGTTGCGCGGCGCTCGCCGCGGTTCGTAGTGAAATCGACGGCCTGGACGAAGACGAACTTGCCGCGGCCCACCACCGGGTTTTCGGGCACGGCGTGTCGGGGGATTGCCCGCCCTACGAGGGGGAATATGGACACCCGCACATCTTCCAGAAGACCCAGAGTCTCGCCGACAACGCCGGCTTCCTTGAGGCGTTCGGATTGGCGTCGGCGCCGGGTCTTACTGATCGGCTGGACCACATCGCCGTCGAGCTCGAATTCCTGCACGTGCTCGCCGCCAAGGAGGCCTACGGGCTTGCCCACGGTCACGGCGAGGAACGGCTCGCGATCGTGCGCGACGCGACGCAGAAGTATTTGAGGGATCACCTCGGCCGCTGGGCCCCTGCATTCGCCGTGCGACTGGAATCGAAAGCGCAAGATGGCCCTTATGCCGCGCTGGCGCGGCTGCTCACCGCTTTTATCGAGGAAGAGACGCTCGCACTGGATGCAGCGCCGGTCCCGGCAGCTGCGGCTCTGCTCGTACCGCAACCCGACGACGACCCGGCAATCTGCAACGGGTGCGCGGCGGCATCGGTCTTCAACCCCGCAATGCGAGGTGAGCCATGAGGGAGTCTGCGAAAGACACACCCGCGCTGCGCGTCACGCGCAGACTCTGGCTGGGCGTACCGGTGGTCGGCAGCCTCGCCTGGTTACTCGGCGCGGGACGGCCGGCATCGGCGCAACAGGCGCAGAAAGCGTCGCTGCTGGCGAAGGCGGTGGCGAGTGTGCCGGACGATCCGCAGGATGCGCGCTGGCAGAATGCGGATTCGCTTGATGTCCCGCTGGCGCCGCAGGCCGTGGTCAAGCCGCGCATATTTGAGGTCGGGATCAAGACGCTCACGGCGCGCGCGCTTTACGACGCGGAGCGAATCGCGATTCTGCTCACTTGGCGCGATGCGAGCAGCGACGCACGGATCGGCGGCACCGGCGCGTTTCGCGATGCGGTGGCGATCGAGTTCCCGGGCGATCCGGCCACCGGCATCCCTTATTTCGCTATGGGCGAGCCCGACAAGCCCGTCGTCATCTACCAATGGAAGGCCGATTGGCAGTCTGCCGGCGCGGGCGACGAAGACGGCCTCTATCCGCAGATGACGGTCGACTGGTATCCGTATTCCGGCCGCGCACCGGGAGAGATCGCCGCGGCGGCCGACTACGCCAAGAGTGGCGACCGCGTTTATGTTACCTCCTGGCACGCCGGCAACAGTCTCGGCGACCGAGACCTGCAGGGACGCACGCCGATCGAGAAGCTTCAGGCCGAAGGATTTGGCACGCTGACTACCTTGCCGACGGAGCGCCAGGACGGGCGCGGCAAGGCGGCGTGGAAGGATGGCGTCTGGTCGTTGGTGCTCATCGTCCCGCGCGCCCAGGACCGCTTCGCCTTCGCTCCGGGAATGACGATCCCTGTGGCGTTTGCCGCTTGGGACGGCGCCAAGCGCGAGCGCGGCGGCGAGAAGGCAGTGTCGACCTGGTATTTCATGAGTCTCGAAAAGCCAATCGGAACGCTCGCCTTTATCAGTCCGGTGTTGGCCTTTCTCGGCGTGGCAGCGCTACAGGCTTGGGGCTTGCACCGGATGCGGCGGCGGGCGGGGCAGAGCGCCGGCACGGGGACCTGAGCATGTCC
>CAYJNT010000063.1:10840-15467 GCA_964370945.1 uncultured Hyphomicrobiales bacterium
TCCGGCCCACGGATTCGCTCCGGGCATCGCGCCGGCAGCATTGGCTCGCATTCTTGTTGCCATTGACGCTTCCGACCACGCTAATCGCGCAATTGAAGAAGCCGCACGTCTGGCCGCGTCAGCCGGCGGCACGATCACCGGCATCCACGCTTACGCCGCGGCTCTGCACGACAAACGCTTCCGGCAAATGGAAGGCGGGCTACCGGAGCGATATCGGGAAGAAAACGAGCTTGAGAGACAACGCCACATTCACGACAGCCTGATCACGCGTGGCCTTGGCATTATTGGCGACAGCTATCACGCTGCCGCCGAACAAGCCTGTGCGTCGGGCGCAGTACTCTATCGTCCTCTCAATCCCGAGGGAAAGAACTACCGCCGCATCGTCGAGGCAGCGGCGAGCGGCGCATTCGACGTTTTGGTGCTCGGTGCGCTTGGTCTTGGTGCCGGCGAAGGCAGCAGACTCGGCACCGTCTGCGCACGCGTGACCCGGCGCTCACCCATCGATACGCTCGTTATTCGGGACCATCGCCGACCACTGGGAGACGGTCCACTGGTTGTGGGGATCGACGGGTCTCCGCAATCGTTCGGAGCGCTGCGGACAGCGATCGACATCGGTCGCCGGCTCGGCGTGCCGATCCATGCGGTCGCTGCCTATGATCCCTTCTTTCACTACGTCGCGTTTCGCCGGATCGCCCGCGTACTGAGCGAAGAGGCGGGTCGAGTTTTTCGCTTCAGGGAACAGGAAAAGCTGCACGAAGAGATCATCGACGATGGACTTGCAAGGATCTATGCCTCCCATCTCGAAATCGCCCGCGCAGTGGCGCGTGACGACGGCGTCGAGATCGTCACCGCGCTGCTCTCAGGCAAACCCTACCTTGCGATCGTCCGCTATCTCACCGACGTCGGTGCCAGTCTTGTGTTTATCGGCAAAGTCGGCGTTCACGCCGACAGCGAACTCGACATCGGCGGCACTACGGAGAATTTGCTGCATCTTGCACCCTGTCACGTCTGGATCGGCGCCGCGACGCATACGCCACCACTCGATGCAGTTGCGCGAGAGACGATCGTATGGAGCAGCGAAGCCGACCAGAAGATTGCGCGTGTGCCTGAGACAGTGCGCAACATGGTGCGCATGGTCATTCTTCGTTACGCTCAGGAACAAGGACATACGGTGATAACCTCTGCGTTGGTCGAAGAGGCAACCGCACGCTTTTGTCCTGGCCGTAGCCTGGGCAGTCATGCTGATCAGGCGCCGCGCTGGACCGATGAAGCGAGCGCCTTGCTGGCCACGATCGATGACGCATCGGTGGCGGCCGACGTTCGCCTGCGCGCCGAGAAGCATGCGCGACGCGAAAGCGCAGCGGAGATAACGTCAGAGCATATCAAGCCATTCCTCGGCTCGAAGGATAATCAGAGTCCAATCTGGAACGCAGCTGCCTTGGCGCGCGTGAACCGCGTGCCTGAAATGGGACGAGCTGCCGTCCGCGCGCGAGCCGAGGGCCGGGCTTGCGAGATCGGCGTCAGCGAAGTGAGCGTCGAGATTGTGGAGGCGGCTCTCGTCGATTCTCGCCGGGCCATGCAACAAGCAATGGCCGCAGGCGGCCACAAGCCGCGGTCGCAGTGCAGCGAGTGACGCCATGGGTGCAGCGGTCGAGCCACCGTTCCTTGTTGCGCTGAACCTCACGCGCCGTTGTAACCTGCGCTGCACCCACTGCTATCTCGATGCCGGCACGCGTGACGAGGGCACGCAAGACGAACTTGGCACCGATGAGGTACTTGCTTTGCTCGGCCGCATCGCCGCCGTCAGCGACGAGACCATGATTGTGCTGACCGGGGGCGAGCCGTTGCTGCGTCCGGATGTAGAGGTACTCGCTCGCCGCGCTGCCGATTGTGGCCTGATGGTCGTCATTGGCACAAATGGAATGCTGCTCGATCGGCGCCGGGTAGCGGCGTTGCAAGCGGCGGGAGTTCGCGCGGTCGGCATCAGTTTGGATTCACTCGACCCCGACTACCACGATCGTTTCCGCGGGTTACCAGGGGCCTGGCGGTCGACGCTCGCGGGAATCGAGACGTGCCGCCGTAGCGGGTTGATGTTTCAACTGCATTTCACCGTCACCGACGACAACGCACATGAACTCGACGATATGATTTCGTTCGCCCGTGAGTCAGGTGCGGCAGTTCTGAACGTGTTCTTCATCGTCTGCACGGGACGTGGACGCACCGTCTCGAATATCTCTGCCGACCGATATGAAGCGGTATTGGTTCGGCTTGCGCAGGCTGCGCGCGCAGAGGCCTCGCTAGTTGTGCGTGCGCGCTGCGCGCCTCATTTCAAGCGACTTGCGCGCGAATCGTCGCCACCACTGCCCGTCACGCTGGCCGACGGTTACGAGGCCGGCGGCTGCCTCGCCGGTACCCGCTACTGCCGGGTAACCCCGGAAGGCGAGCTGACGCCTTGCCCCTATATCGAGGTTTCCGCGGGATCAGTGCGTCGGAGCGATTTTGCGGATCTGTGGGCGCACGCGTCGTTGTTTGGCTTGTTTCGTTCGCCGGCGCTGGAAGGTCGCTGTGGTGTCTGCGAGTACAGCAAGCTTTGCGGGGGCTGCCGCGCCCGACCGTTGGCACGCGATGGGAACCTGATGGGGGAGGATTTTCTCTGTGGTTATCACCCGGAAGGCGGCCCGATAATTGAGCCTACGATGCCAGAGCGCGGAACCATAGCCTGGAGCGACGAAGCACAGGCACGATTAAGTCATGTTCCGTCGTTCGTCCGCCGGTTCGTTCGCGCGCGCGTCGAGACCCACGTGCGTGCGTGTGGGGAGTCGATGGTCACAGCTGCGCACTTGCATGCGCTCGCGCGGCGACGCTTCGGCGCCGACAGGCCTCCGCGGCGTCAACCTTCGGACGACCAATGACGATAGACGTGACGATCATCGGTGGAGGGGTCTCCGGATTGTCCGCCGCACACGCGCTGACGCGTCTCGGACACAATGTCATCGTTCTCGAGCGCCAGGTCAGGGTCGGCGGCAAGGCTTGCTCGGAGCGGATGAGTGGCTTTCTGATGGAGCATGGACCGAGCTCGCTCGTCGCTGAGGGTGTGGACCTTTCGCTGCCGCCTGATCCTGGTCTCGACGATGCCCGCGTTGAGCTCGGGGACGGGGTGCAACGCCGCTACATCGTGGCTGACCGCAGACTTCATGGCATCGCCATGCATCCCGCCGCTTTCGTGACCAGTCGTTTCCTGTCAGGTGCGGGCCGGGTGCGCTTGCTGGCGGAAGCGTTGGTGCCGAGGCGGACAGACGCCGCGGAAGAGACAGTCGCCGCCTTCTGCCGCAGGCGCTTTGGCCGGGAGTTCACGGATCGGGTCATCGATTCACTGGTATGCGGCATGTTTGCGGGACAGGCCGACAAGCTTTCCATGTCTGCCACGTTTCCGCGCCTGATCGACATGGAACGCAGATACGGCTCGATCTTGAGAGCGGTGATACTCCACCACCTGTCCGGAAAGCGGATGCCGGCACGGCGTCTATTTTCGTGGCGGGATGGTGTCGGGACTCTGCCGACCGTCCTCGCGCGACAACTCGGCTCGCGTATCAGGACTGCTGTCGCGGTGCGCGGGATCAAGAATCAGGGGCGCAGATTTCTGATTCAAACGGATGGAGCCGGAGACCTTGAAAGCGAAGCTGTCGTCATCGCAACACCGCCGCACGTTGCCTCGGCACTGCTTGAACGCACCGATCGTGATGCAGCGTGTGCCACCGCACGGATCGATGTACCACCACTTGCTGTTGTGTATTTTGGTTACGCGCGTGAGCAGATCGGGCATCCGCTCGATAGCATCGGCTATCTTGCGCCGACGAGTGAGTGCCGACAGGTCAACGGGGCGCTTTTCTGCTCAACCATGTTCTCTGGGCGCGCACCGCGCGGTTTTGTCTCACTCGCAGCTTACTTTGGTGGTGATCGCGCACCGAAGCTTGCACGTTTGCCGGCTGATGACCTGATCAGGTTGACGCAGCGGGAATTTGGAGAATTGCTGGACGCCAAAGGCGATCCCGTGTTGGCGCGAGTGCGGCATTGGCCGTGCGGTTTACCACAGTATCGTACTGGTCATCACAACTTCGTAGCCATGCTGGATGGGCTTTCACAACGGCAACCGGGGCTCTACGTAACCGGGAACTACATTGCCGGTGTTTCTGTTGCGGCTTGCGTGGCCCATGCGGCGCAGGTTGCGTTGCGCGTGAACGATTTCTTGCGTCGACGTGATGCTGACGACACAGTGCATCAGCCGGTCTACGGCACGGGAATTGTTTGAATACTGAGCTGCGCCGCTTTCTACCCTGGACACAAAATTCATTTGCCGATTGGCGGTTGCTGAAACGACGGACCTCAATGCCCCGGCCTGCTTCATCCGCCGACGGGGTCGCCGGACATTAGGCTGATGAGGCCGTCAACGACGAAGCGAGCTTCGATAGGTTGCAAGCCCCGCGTCGGAAATATGCTCCACTCGACGCCCACGCGCAGGCCCAAATGAGTCCACCGGTCCCATGCCTTCGTGGCCGTCGTCGAAGAGTTCCGCGCCGCAAGGCCTTGATCAAAGTCAAAGCTATTGGCGGTTTTCGACGTAAGATTT
>CAYJNT010000064.1:0-15381 GCA_964370945.1 uncultured Hyphomicrobiales bacterium
CGCTGTTGCTGCTGCCGACCACGGTCGCGAATTTCAACGCCGGATCGGGCTCGGACTGGCTCACCACCATCACGACCCAGCTCTCGCACGGCCGTCCGCTCTTCCTCATTCTCTATATCGGGCTGATCGTGTTCTTTGCGTTCTTCTATACCGCGATCGTTTTCAACCCGACCGAGACCGCCGAAAACCTGAAGAAACATGGCGGCTTCATTCCCGGCATCCGTCCGGGCGAACGCACGGCGGAATATATCGACTATGTGCTTTCGCGCATCACCGTCGTCGGCGCCGCCTATCTCGCCGTGGTCTGTCTCATTCCGGAAATACTGATCTCCTACGCCGCGGTGCCGTTCTATTTCGGCGGCACCTCGCTCCTGATCGTGGTCAGCGTCACCATGGACACGGTCGCGCAGGTGCAGGGCTATCTGCTCGCGCATCAATATGAAGGCCTGATCAAGAAATCGAAGCTGCGGGGGCGCACGCGATGAGGCTGGTACTGCTTGGACCGCCCGGGGCCGGCAAAGGCACACAGGCGCAGCGCCTTGTTGCGCGTCACGGCATTGTGCAGCTCTCGACCGGCGACATGCTGCGCGCGGCGGTCGCGGCCGGCACACCGGTGGGCCTCAAGGCCAAGGACCTGATGGCGCGCGGCGAACTCGTGCCCGACGAGGTCGTGGTGCAGATCATCGCTGACCGCATCGATCAGCCGGACGCCAAGAAGGGGTTCATCCTCGACGGCTTTCCGCGCACGGTCGCGCAGGCAGAGGCGCTGGAGCAGCTGCTCGCAAGGAAAAACCTGAAGCTCGACGCCGTGATCGAGCTCGTGGTCGATGACGGTATTCTGATCAGCCGGATCGAGAAGCGCGTCGGTGAAATGCGGGCGCGCGGCGAATCGGTCCGCGCCGACGACAATCCCGAATCGCTCAAAAAGCGGCTCGCCGCCTATCACGCACAGACGGCACCGCTCGCGGACCACTACCGCACGAAGGGCCTCCTGAAGTCGACCGACGGCATGGCCCCGATCGACACGGTGACCGCCGCCATCTCGCGGCATCTCACGGTTCCCGCGCCGCGCAAGGCGCCGCTGCTCAAAGCGCCCCGCGGGGGAACCCGGCGGTCGGTCAAGGCCCGTTCGGGCGGCCGCAAGGCGGGGACCCCGAAGCCGGGAACCCGCAAGCCCGCAGCGCGTAAAGCCAAGCGAAAAGCGGCGGCGGCCAAGAAGCGGCCGGCGGGGCGGAAACTTCCCCGAAATACCGCTCAAAAGCGGCGTTCCAGCCGTGCGCGGAGGTTGACGAAACGACGGTGAGACCGTACATACCCCGGCATTCAGTTGGAGAAACTGTGGACGATGCCGGGCCCCAAGAGCGGGGAAGGGTGTCGTCTTAACCCTTTGCGGGCCCTCCGGAGAGATCTTTAGGAATAAAATCGGCGGCCTGAATGCCGCTGTCTGCAGGAGAGAAATCGTGGCCCGTATCGCCGGTGTGAACCTTCCGACCAACAAGCGCGTGATCATCGCGCTGCAATACATTCACGGCATCGGCCCGAAGGCCGCGCAGACCATCATGACGGCGACCAATCTGCCGATGGAGCGCCGCGTGTCGCAACTGACCGACGCCGAAGTCCTGCAAATTCGCGAGATGATCGATCGCGACTACACCGTCGAGGGCGATCTGCGCCGCGAGACGGCGATGAATATCAAGCGGCTCATGGATCTCGGCTGCTATCGCGGATTGCGCCACCGGCGCGGTCTGCCGGTGCGCGGCCAGCGTACCCATACCAATGCCCGCACCCGCAAGGGACCGGCGAAAGCCATCGCGGGCAAAAAGAAGTAACAGGCTTTTTTGACATCAACCGGCTGGGCGCGGACGCGCGCCCTTGGCCGCGAAGGGAACGAGAATGGGTAAAGAAGCAACCCGCGTCCGCCGGCGCGAGAAAAAGAACATCGCGTCGGGCGTGGCGCATGTGAATGCATCGTTCAACAACACGATGATCACGATCACCGACGCGCAGGGCAACACGATTTCCTGGTCGTCGGCCGGCACGATGGGATTCAAAGGTTCGCGCAAGTCGACGCCTTATGCCGCGCAGGTCGCCGGCGAAGACGCCGCCAAGAAGGCGCAGGAACACGGCATGCGTACCCTCGAAGTCGAAGTCTCGGGTCCCGGTTCGGGCCGCGAATCGGCGTTGCGCGCCTTGCAGGCGGCGGGCTTCACCATCACGTCGATCCGCGACGTGACACCGATACCGCATAACGGCTGCCGGCCGCGCAAGAGGCGTCGCGTATGACGGAAACCATGATCCGGCGGGCGGAAGATTCTCCGTCTGTCGCCGCCGAACTTGACCACGGGGCGGAGTGGACTGCGCGGCAGGCGGCCGCGCCACTCAAGGCGATGGGTGAAAATGTGACGATCCAGAAGAATTGGCAGGAATTGATCAGGCCGGGCAAATTGCAGGTCACGCCGGGTCACGATCCGCGGCGCGAGGCAACGCTCGTTGCCGAGCCGCTCGAGCGCGGCTTCGGTTTGACGCTCGGCAATGCGTTGCGGCGGATTTTGTTGTCCTCGCTGCAAGGCGCGGCGGTGCAGTCCGTTCATATCGACGGCGTGCTGCACGAGTTTTCCTCGATCGCGGGCGTGCGCGAGGACGTGACCGACATCGTGCTCAACATCAAGGACATCGCCATCAAGATGCAGGGCGATGGTCCCAAGCGCATGGTGGTGAAGAAGAACGGCCCCGGTCAGGTGACCGCGGGCGACATCTCCACCGTCGGCGACATTGTCGTTCTCAATCCTGACCTCGTTCTGTGTACGCTTGATGAAGGCGCCGAGATCCGGATGGAATTCACGGTGAATACCGGCAAGGGCTATGTCGCCTCCGAGCGCAATCGCCCGGAAGACGCGCCGATCGGCCTCATCCCGGTCGACAGCCTGTTCTCGCCGGTGCGCAAGGTCTCCTACAAGGTCGAAAATACCCGCGAGGGCCAGATTCTCGACTACGACAAGCTTACCTTGCAGATCGAGACCAATGGCGCGGTGACGCCGGAGGACGCGCTCGCTTATGCCGCGCGCATCCTGCAGGACCAGCTCAACGTGTTCGTGAATTTCGAGGAGCCGCGCAAGGAAGTCGTTTCCGAGGCGATCCCGGATCTCGCGTTCAACCCCGCCTTCCTCAAGAAGGTGGACGAGCTCGAACTCTCCGTGCGTTCGGCGAACTGCCTGAAGAACGACAATATCGTCTATATCGGCGACCTCGTTCAGAAGACCGAAGCCGAAATGCTGCGCACGCCGAATTTCGGGCGCAAGTCGCTGAACGAAATCAAGGAAGTGCTGGCGCAGATGGGCCTGCATCTCGGCATGGAAGTGCCGGGCTGGCCGCCGGAAAATATCGAAGACCTCGCCAAGCGCTTCGAAGACCATTACTGAGCCGCGTCGCGGCTTGAAGAAAGAAGTACGGGAGACACCCGATGCGTCACGGTAAGGCTCGCAGGAAACTGAGCCGCAAGCCCGAACATCGCAAGGCGATGTTCGCCAATATGGCTGCGGCCCTGATCAAGCATGAGCAGATCACGACCACGCTGCCGAAGGCGAAGGAGCTGCGGCCGGTGGTCGAGAAGCTCGTGACGCTTGGCAAGCGCGGCGACCTGCATGCCCGCCGCCAGGCGGTGGCGCAGATGCGCGACGTCGCGATGGTCAAGAAGCTCTTCGAGGTGCTCGGCCCCCGCTACAAGGACCGTGACGGCGGCTACACCCGCGTGCTCAAGGCCGGCTTCCGCTACGGCGATTCCGCGCCGGTCGCGGTGATCGAATTCGTCGACCGCGATACCGATGCCAAGGGTCTCGATTCCGGGCCGGTGCCGGAAAAGAGGACCGGGGAGGAAGCCCCGGCCGCCGCGTGAGCGACTTCGGGATTTTGATGATCTCAAGAGCGGTGCCTGGCGCCGCTCTTTTCATTTGTGCAGGTGCGTTCCGCAGGTTCGGGACGACATAAGTTGCCTTTGGCCGCCCTTCATTTGGTGGCGTCCGGGCTTTATATCTTGCTCACATTGCGCGACTGAGGAATTTGGAGCCTGCCGATGTTTCGTGCCCTTCTGACCGCTGCCATGGCCGTCACAGCCCTCTGCGCGGGCCTCCTGCCGGGCCAGGCGCAGGAGCGCCGCGTGCCGTCCTCCGCCGCCGAGCCGCTGATGTCGTATGCGCCGCTGGTCAAGCGGGTCGCGCCGGCGGTGGTCAATGTCTATGCCGCGCGCGTGGTCGAGAACCGCAATCCGCTGCTCGACGATCCGATGTTCCGCTTTTTCGGCCAGGG
This sequence comes from uncultured Hyphomicrobiales bacterium, assembly GCA_964370945.1. Taxonomy (GTDB): domain Bacteria; phylum Pseudomonadota; class Alphaproteobacteria; order Rhizobiales; family Xanthobacteraceae; genus Pseudorhodoplanes. The sequence continues at coordinate 4,303 of CAYJNT010000064.1, forward strand.
CATTCCGCGCGAGCAGGTGCAGCGCTCGCTCGGCTCGGGCGTGATCGTCGATGCGTCGGGTCTTGTGATAACCAACAATCACGTGATCGCCAACGCGACCGAGGTGAAGGTCTCGCTCGCCGACAAGCGCGAGCTCGAAGCTGAAATCGTGCTGAAGGACGAGCGCACCGACTTGGCGGTGCTCCGCATCAAGAGCGGCAACGAACGTTTTCCGTCTTTGCCGTTCGCCGATTCCGACGAAGTGCAGGTCGGCGATGTCGTGCTCGCCATCGGCAATCCCTTCAGCGTCGGCCAGACCGTGACGCACGGCATCGTCTCGGCGGTCGCGCGCACGCAGGTCGGCATCACCGACTATCAATTCTTCATCCAGACCGACGCCGCCATCAATCCCGGCAATTCGGGCGGCGCGTTGATCGACACCGCCGGGCGGCTGGTCGGCATCAATACCGCGATCTTTTCGCGCAGTGGCGGCTCGATCGGCATCGGCTTTGCCATTCCCGCCAACATGGCGCGCGTGGTCGCCAACTCCGCGAAAGGCGGCGGCAGCGCCGTGCGGCGGCCCTGGCTCGGCGCGCGGCTGCAGGCGGTCACGCCCGAAATCGCCGAGACCCTCGGCATCAAACGGCCGGCGGGCGCACTGGTTGCCGGCATTTCGCCCGGCGGGCCGGCCGCGAAGGCCGGGCTCAAGACCGGCGACCTGATCGTTGCGGTGGACGGGCAGGAGGTCGATGATCCGAATGCCTTTTCTTACCGCTTCGGCACCAAGCCGATCGGCGGGACCGCGAAGCTCAATGTCATGCGCGGCGGCAAGGAGCAGACGGCGAATATCGCGCTGATGACCGCGCCCGACACGCCGCGCGAGGAGATCGTGATCCAGTCGCGCTCGCCCTTCGCCGGCGTGAAAGTCGGCAATCTGTCGCCCGCACTTGCCGACGAATTGCGGCTCGATCCGGGCGCCGAGGGTGTCGCCATTCTCGAAGTTGCCAACGGCTCACCCGCGCAACGCTTTGGCTTCCGTCGCGGCGACGTCGTGGTGTCGGTTAACGACAGGCCGATCCAGAAAACGCGCGATCTCGATCAGGTGACAAGGCAGGAAAGCCGCGCCTGGCGGCTGGTCCTGATGCGCGGCGGGCAGCGGCTCGCTGTCCGGTTCGGCGGATGAGCCCGCGCCCCAAACGCGGCGGCGACAACCTGTTCACCGCGGCGGGGCTGGAACACGATGCGCCGCGTCCGCTCGCGGACAAGCTTCGCCCGCAGAAGCTCGCCGAGGTCGTCGGCCAGGACCAGCTGCTCGGCACCGATGGCGTGCTCACGCGCATGCTTGCCACGCGCTCGCTCGGCTCGCTGGTGTTCTGGGGGCCGCCCGGCACCGGCAAGACCACGGTCGCGCGCCTTCTCGCGCAGGAAACCGACCTGCATTTTGAGCAGATTTCCGCGATCTTCACCGGCGTCGCCGACCTGAAGAAAGTGTTCGAACAGGCGCGTGCCCGGCGCGAAAGCGGGCAGGGCACGCTGCTCTTTGTGGATGAAATCCACCGCTTCAACCGCGCCCAGCAGGATTCGTTCTTGCCGGTGATGGAAGACGGCACCATCGTGCTGGTCGGTGCCACCACGGAAAATCCGTCTTTCGAATTGAACGCGCCGCTTTTGTCGCGGGCGCGCGTCCTGGTGTTCAAGTCGCTCGACGACGAGGCGATCGGAAAATTGCTGATGCGCGCGGAGGAGATCGAGGGCCGCAAGCTGCCGCTCGATGCCGATGCTCGCGCCTCGCTCGTCCGCATGGCGGACGGCGACGGCCGCGCGGCGCTCACCCTTGTGGAAGAAGTCTGGCGCGCCGCGCGCAAGGACGAGATTTTCAACAGCGCTGCCCTGCAAGACATCGTGCAGCGCCGCGCGCCGATTTACGACAAGTCGCAGGACGGCCACTACAATCTCATCTCGGCCTTGCACAAATCCGTGCGTGGCTCGGACGCCGACGCCGCACTCTATTATCTCGCACGCATGTTCGATGCCGGCGAGGATCCGCTCTATATCGCGCGCCGGGTGGTGCGGATGGCAGTCGAGGATATCGGGCTTGCCGACCCGCAGGCTTTGGTGATCTGCAACGCGGCGAAAGACGCGTATGATTTTCTCGGCAGCCCGGAAGGCGAGCTCGCCATTGCGCAAGCCGTGATCTATGTCGCAACCGCGCCGAAGTCGAACGCGGCTTATACCGCTTACGGCGCCGCGCGCCAGGTGGCGAAAGAGCATGGCTCGCTGCTGCCGCCCAAGCACATTCTCAATGCGCCGACGCGCCTGATGAAGGACGAAGGCTACGGGCGCGGTTATGCTTACGACCACGATCAGGAAGAAGCCTTTTCGGGACAGAATTACTTTCCGGAGCAATTGGAACGACAGAAATTCTATGATCCGGTCGAGCGCGGCTTCGAGCGCGAAATCCGCAAGCGCCTGGACTATTGGGCGAAGCTGCGGCGGGAGAAGGGGAACGGCTGATGGGTAGGGGGATGGGGGCCTGGATCGTGGTCGCGCTGGTGCTCGCGGGTCCGGCGTATGCGCAGGAGCCGATCAACGGCCGCTGGGCGATCAATCCGGAAGGCTGCAGGATCGAGGGCGACACCTCGGAAACGGCGCCGCTTTACGTCACCGACAAGACGCTCAAATGGTGGGTGGCCGATTGCCGCGTCGGCAAGAGCTACAAGGTCGGCCATACGCTTTACATCCTGGCGCGCTGCTCGAATGAAGGATCACGTGATTCGATTGGCGTGAAGCTCGATCTGGTGAGCCACGACCGGCTCGCGGTCACCTGGGATCGCGGAAAAGTGAAGGACATGCGGCGCTGCAAGTGAACCGGAGGACGGCTGGACGCACCAACAGTTTCTGGCCAGTCTTTACGTTCATTGCAAAGGAGCAGGACGGTGCCGGTCGTCACGCTTCGGTTGTTGAAAGCCATTTTCATTGTCGGCGCCCTCGTTCTCGGGACGCTGTTCGATAGCGGTATCGCGTCTGCACAGACGCCGTCGGCTGCGGCGCGCCGGCCGATCGTTTTCATTCCGGGACTTCTGGGCTCACGGCTGTGCCGGGATAACCCGGCCAATCCGGCCGAGCCGATTCTGGTCTGGGGCAGCGTCGGCGCGCTCTCCGATTTTTCGAACTTGCGGGTCACCGAGGGTGGTGCGAACGACGTGAAGCCATGCGGTATCATCCGCGAAGTCGCCTTCCTTGGCGTGATCGTGCAGGAGGTCTATGGCCCGGCGATCGCACATCTGGAAAAGATCGGATATCGCCACGGCGTCGACCTCTTCATCTTCGATTATGACTGGCGCCGCAGTGTGTTCGACAATGCCGCGCGGCTTGAAGGCTTCGTTCGTGAGAGGATCCCCGATCCATTCCAGCGCTTCGACGTTGTCGCGCACAGCATGGGCGGATTGATCGCGCGCATTTTCGCGCTGCGCCACGACAGCGCCTCGCAGATGGCGCGCCTGTTCAGCGCCGGCACGCCATTCCAGGGCTCGGCCAAGGTTTACGTCACGCTTGAGAAGGGCTGGGGCACGCTCAACCCGTTGATGGGCGGGCTGGCGGCCTTCCGCCGCACCATGCTTAGCTTTCCTTCGATCTACGAACTCACGCCGCGCTATGCCGATTGCTGCGAGACGGGCGCCGGCCGCGCCTTCGCGCTCGGCGAAAGCGAAGCCTGGCGGAAGCTCAAATGGGATGGCGTCGATCAGGCGCAGATGCCAGACCTGACGAAAGCGGCCGCCCGGGCGGAGGAATTGCGCACCGTTATCGAGACGCCTTTGCCCGCCGGGATCGAGGACGTGGCACTGATCGGCGTCGACCAGCGCACGCCGCAACGCGTTGCCTTCAACGTCGGCGCAGACGATGCGCTCGTGCGGCTGCAGACCTCGTGGCAGGGCGATGCCACGGTCTTGCGCGACAGTGCGGCGCTTGCGACCGCGATCGTCCATCCGACCAGCTTTGCGACGCACGAAAAGATTCTACACGATCCGCAAATCCAGGAATTCCTGGAGGTCGCACTGACGCGCGACGTGGCCGAAGCGGTGCGGACCGTGAAGGTGCGGCCACGCGGCCAGATCGAGAGCACGCCCGGCGTGTTCACGCAGCTTGTCGGCATCGTGGTCGAGCCGGATCAGCCGATCTACCGCACGCGCGGCACCGGCAAGGTCTTCGTGCATGTCCGGCTCGGCAATACGCAAAAGCTTCGGCCCGGCAAGATCAGGCTCTCCCGCCGTCTGCCGGACGGGAGCATCGCCACGATCGCACTCAAGCCCGATCCGGTCGCGTCGTCTGGCAATCCGCTCGAACAATCCTTTGTGGGGCAGTTCAACACTGGGGCACGGGCCGGGAATGCGACGCTCACGGCCACTGTCGGCCTTGCAAATGGCACGCGTGTGATCGAGCGGACGATCGCGATCGTAGCGCGGTAGCTTTCCGTTACCCCCGCGCCCTGGATGTGCTAGAGCCCGCCCATGAAATCCCGTAGCCGTCATCAGAATCGTTCCCGCCGCGGTCCGGAATCCCGACCGCGCAAGGGCTCCTCTGGTCATCGCAAGCCGGCGCATCCCGGCATGCGAACGGATGAACGGCGGCCGGCTCCGGATGTCCGGGCGCGCGAGCAACGCCGCGACAACGTCAAGGCTACGAAAGCTCCGACGCCGGTCCAGATGTCGACGACCGTGCAGAACGTGATCGTCAGCGCCGACGAAAACGGCATGCGGGTCGACCGTTTTTTCGAATCCCGCTTTCCGGGCTTATCCTTCAGCCACATCCAGCGCATCATCCGCAAAGGCGAAGTGCGGGTGAACGGCAAGCGCGCGCAGCCGAAGGGACGCCTGGCAGCGGGGCAGTCGATCCGCATTCCGCCGCTGCGGCTCGATGCGCCGCGTCCGGGCGCGGATAGTCCGGCCGAGCACAAGGACCGCGCTTTCATCAAATCCATCACGCTGTTCGAGGACGACGACGTGATGGTGCTCAACAAGCCGATGGGGCTTGCTGTGCAGGGTGGCTCGGGTACGACGCGTCATATCGACGGCATGCTGGGCGCGATCCGCAGCAAGGATGGCCAGCGCCCGCGGCTCGTGCATCGTCTCGACAAGGACACCGCCGGCTGCCTTCTGGTCGCCAAGAACCGCTTCTCGGCCGCTTTCCTCGCCAAGAGCTTCCGTTCGCGCTCGGCGCGCAAGATTTACTGGGCTCTGGTGCCGGGCGTCCCGAAGCCGAAGCAGGGACGCATCTCGACTTACCTGGCGAAAGAAGAACGCGAGGACGACAGCATCATGCGCGTCGCCAAGCATGGCGAGGAGGGCGCAAGCCACGCCATCACTTACTACGCGGTGGTCGAGACGGCGGCGCAGAAGCTCGCCTGGATGTCGCTCAAGCCGGTGACCGGGCGCACGCATCAGCTCCGCGTTCAGATGGCGCATATCGGCCATCCTCTGGTCGGCGATCCGAAATATTTCGACATTGAAAACTGGGAACTGCCCGGCGGATTGCAGAACAAGCTACATCTCTTGGCACGCCGCATCGCCGTACCGCATCCGCGCGGCGGTGTAATCGACGTCACCGCGCCGCTGCCGCCGCACATGGAGCAAAGCTGGAACCTCTTGGGCTTTGACACAAAACGCTACGACCCGATCGAGGACGCGCCGGAAAAATAAGCGACGGGCGGGCGAACCTGATTCGGCCGTCAATCGTTCCTATATGGATCGGGGTGACTGGAACGGACAGGATGGCTGTTGTGAAAGGCTCCCTGGGTTTGCTCGCTGCGGTCGCACTCAGCGGTATTATTGCGACCTCTGCCAATGCACAGGACAAGAGCGGCTATCCCTATTCGATCATGCGGGAAGAAGGCGGCGCCAAGCCGCGCACCCCCGAATTTGGCTGGGAAAAAGAGCAGCCACGCGAGCCCGCGAAAAAGCCTGCCGGCAAGCGGCGAATTGGCTCGTCGTCGCCATCGCCGGTTCCGCCTTATCAATCGACGGTGACGCCGCTCGGCACCGCGCCGCGCATCATCGAGACCAAGCCGCTCGGCACGCCGTCCTCGCCCGGCATGATCGTGCCCGGCGTGCGCTCCACCACCGGGGGGCCCGCGCTGACGCCGCCGCGCCCGGCCGGGCAGACCTTCCAGGACCGCGCGGTCAGCTGCGTGCATGCCGGCGGCGGCGCCGGCGTGGCGCCCGGCAAGATCGGCACCTACACCCGAAGCTGCGTCAATCAATAGCGTTTTTTTTGCTAGGCTTCCGGTCAACGGATTCGCGAGACCGTCATGGCCAGAAAGCGCCCCCCAGCCCTTGACCGGATCGATATCAAGATTTTGGCTGCGCTGCAGCGCAACGGTCGCGTCACCATCCAGAAGCTCGCCGGCACGGTGGGGCTCACGCCACGGCCCGCGCTTGAGCGGGTGCGGCGCCTCGAATCCGCCGGGATCATCGCGGGTTACCAGGCCGTGCTGTCGCTCGAACGGCTGTCGAAGCCGGTCACGGTGTTTGCCGAAATCATCATGGACAAGCAGGGACGCAGCGATCGGCTGGAAAAGCGGCTCGCGAGCCTCGAAGACATCGTCGAATGCTGGGAGGTTTCCGGCAATGTCGACTATGTCGCGCGGTTCGTGTGCGCCGATCTGGCGCGTTACGAAACGCTGACGACCGACCTGATCGATGAAGCCGAGCTCGGCGTCGCCCGCATTGTCAGCCACATCGCGCTCAGGCCGGTACGGCGGTTCACCGGTTATCCAGCTTCGGTCCTGACACCGCCGGCGCGCGCCGCAAAACGCTCCTGAGTCGCCGCAGCCGTTTCGGCTGTCGTCGATGAGTCGCACAGCCGAATCTGTCGCGCGGCAGACCGAATTCAGCCACCTCCGGCGCGGGAAAAGCCCCATTTTTTCAAAGGAGAGGAGCGAATCATGACCCCGTTCGAGCTGGAAGCCCGTTATTCAGCGCACAATTACGAGCCGCTCCCGGTCGTGCTGACGCACGGCGCGGGCGCGCATCTCTTTGACGTGAACGGACGGCGCTACATCGACATGATGAGCGCGTACTCGGCCGCGAGCCACGGCCATGGCCATCCGCGCATTCTCGCGGCGCTGCAAGCGCAGGCGTGCCGACTCGCTGTTCCTTCGCGTGCCTATTACAACGACCGCCTCGGTCCGTTCCTCGCGGAAGTCTGCAAACGCACCGGCCTCGACGCCGCTTTGCCGATGAATACCGGCGCGGAGGCGGTCGAGACCGCGATCAAGGCCGCGCGCCGCTGGGGTTACAAGGTCAAGGGCATCCCGCACGATCGCGCCGAGATCATCGTCGCGGACGGCAATTTCCACGGCCGCACGACCACCATCATCGGTTTCTCATCCGAGCCCGACTACAAGGACGGCTTCGGGCCGTTCGCGCCCGGCTTCCGGTCCGTGCCGTTCGGCGATCTCGCGGCCATGGAACGCGCCATTACACGAAACACCGCGGCCGTCCTGATCGAGCCGATCCAGGGCGAGGGCGGCATCATCGTGCCGCCGAAAGGTTACATCGCGGGCGTGCGCAAGCTTTGCGACGCGCATGACGTGCTCTTCATTCTGGACGAAGTGCAGTCCGGCCTAGGCCGCGCCGGCGACTGGTTCGCCTTCCATCATGAGAAGGTGCTGCCGGACGGCGTGATCCTCGGCAAAGCATTGAGCGGCGGCGTGCTGCCGGTCTCGGCGTTCGTTGCGAAGGCCGAGGTGATGGACGTGTTCACGCCAGGCTCGCATGGCTCGACCTTCGGCGGCAATCCGCTCGCCGCGGCGGTCGGCCTCGAAGCGCTCAAGGTGATTGAGGACGAGCATCTCATCGAGCGCAGCCGCACGCTCGGCGCGCATATGCACAAACGCCTGCACGCGATCAAGAACCCGATCCTGAAAGACGTGCGCGGCCGCGGGCTGTGGGCCGGCGCCGAGATCGATCCGCGCTTTGCGAGCGCGCGCGACGTCTGCAATCGCCTGCTGGCGAAGGGCGTTCTTTCGAAGGATACCCACGGCACGGTGGTGCGGCTTGCGCCGCCGCTCGTGATCGCGCGCGCCGATCTCGATACCGCGCTCGATCTGCTCGAAGAGACACTCGGTGAAGTGGCTGACAGCGTCGCAGTGAAGCGAGAGCCGGCGGTGGCATAAACCGCGCAAACCTGAAGCGATGGGGAAACAATGACTCTTCAAACGAAGCCTCGCATCCTGATGTGCCGTCCCGACCATTTCGGGGTGGTCTACGAGATCAATCCCTGGATGCACTCGCAGGAATGGCACCGCGACGAGCGTGCGCTGGCCGACCAGTCGCATCGCGAATGGGATGGTCTGCGGGAGACGCTGTCGTTCCTCGGTGCGAGCATCGAGGTGATGCCGGCTGTTGCCGGCGTGCCGGATCTCGTTTTCACGGCCAATGCGGCGATCGTGCTCGACCGCAAGGCGCTGCTGGCGCGCTTTCGTTACCCGCAGCGGCGCCAAGAGGAGGGGCATTACAAGGCGGCGTTCCGCGCCTTGCAGGCGAAGGGCCTCATCGATTCCATTCATGCGCTGCCGGAGGACATCACCCACGAAGGTGCGGGCGACTGCGTCTTCGATCAGACGCGCAATCTGTTCTGGATGGGTTACGGCCCGCGCTCCGACATCGCCGCGCGCCGCGCGATCGAAGATGCCTTCGACGTCGAAGCCTTGCCGCTGAAACTCGCCGATCCGCGCTTCTATCACATGGATACAGCGCTCTCGGCCTTGCCGAACGGCGAAGTCATGTATGTGCCGGGCGCGTTCACGGGCGAAGGCCGCGCGTTGATTGCCGATCGTGTCGGCGCCGCGCAGCGGATCGAACTCGGCATGGATGACGCCTGCGCCTTCGCCGCCAACACCGTGTGCATCGGCAATACCCTTGTGATGCCGGGTTGCGGGCCAGCGTTGCGGGCCGCGCTCACAGCCCGCGGCTACAAGGTGGTGACGGTGCCGCTCGGCTCGTTCCAGCGCTCAGGCGGCGCGGCCTTCTGCCTGACGTTGCGGCTCGACCGGCAATCGGCCACCGCCGTGCAGCCGCTATTCACCGCAGCGATGCGTTGATCTTGTCGAGCGTGCCCGAGCCGGGGCACAGCTCCTTCTGACCGAGCGTATTGAGCGGCGCGTCCACGGTTTTCAGCGCATGGTGCAGGTCGTGCGGCTCGTCGGCGATGAACAGCACGCCGGTGACGATCTGCCCCTTGGCGGCGTGCTTGTGCAGGAAATTCATCGCGGCATAGCGATCATGCAGATCGTAGTCGGCGCCGAGCTTGCGCAAAGCGAGCCTGGAGCCGTCATGCTGCTCCACGATCTGCACCGAACCCTCTGCGTAGTCGACATTGATCGGCGCGCGCGCCGGAATGATGTCGAGCCGGTTCAACGCCTCGTTGTGCTCACGGACATAGTCGAAGCTCTTGGTCGAGCCGGCATGATTGTTGAAGGCGACGCAAGGGCTGATCACGTCGATGAAGGCCGCGCCGTCATGCTCGATCGCCGCCTTGATGATCGGCACGAGCTGCCTCTTGTCGCCGGAGAAGGAGCGGGCGACGAAAGTCGCACCGAGCTGCAACGCCATGCCGGCGAGATCGATGGAATTGTCGGTATTGACCACGCCGCGCTTTGATTTCGAGCCGCGATCGGCGGTGGCGGAGAATTGCCCCTTGGTCAGGCCATACACGCCGTTATTCTCGACGATATAGACCATGTTGACCGCGCGGCGGATCGCATGCGCGAACTGGCCGAAGCCGATTGACGCTGAATCGCCGTCGCCCGACACGCCGAGGTAGATCAGATCGCGATTGGCGAGATTGGCGCCGGTGAGCACCGACGGCATGCGGCCATGCACGGAATTGAAGCCGTGTGAATTTCCCAGAAAGTAAGTCGGCGTTTTCGATGAGCAGCCGATGCCGGAGATCTTTGCCACCCGATGCGGCTCGATCGAGAGCTCAAAACAGGATTCGATGATTGCAGCAGTGATCGAGTCATGCCCGCAACCCGCGCACAGCGTCGAGATCGTGCCCTCGTAATCGCGGTGCGTATAGCCGAGGTTGTTCTTGGGCAACTCGGGGTGATGGAATTTCGGCTTGGTGATGTAGGTCATGTTCGGATGGCCTTGCGCACGGGCGCGACCTTGAGCTGGTCGAGATGATCGCCGACCGCCTTGGCGATGAAGCGCGCGGTGATCGGCGTGCCGTCATAATGCAGGATCGGAATGAGGCGCACCGGATCGATGCCGCATTCGTTCACGATCATCGAGCGCATCTGACCGTCGCGGTTCTGTTCGACGACGTAAACGAAATCGTGGCCGGCGACGAAGCTGTTGACGCTGGAATGGAACGGGAAGGCGCGGATGCGCATGCGGTCGAGCTGATGCCCGCGCGCCTCGATCATGGCGATCGCCTCGTCCATCGCCGGCGAGGTCGAGCCGTAATAGATCACGCCGTATTTCGTCGGCTTGGGTGCGTTGGCGAGCAGCGGGCGCGGCACGGTGTCTTTCGCGGTCTCGAACTTGCGCAAGAGCCGCTGCATGTTGTCGACATAGGGGCCGGCTTCTTCGGTATATTTGGCATATCTGTCTCGAGATGTGCCGCGCGTGAAGAACGAGCCGCGCGTCGGATGCGTGCCGGGATAGGTGCGGTAGGGAATGCCGTCGCCATCGACGTCGAGATAGCGGCCGAAATCCTTGCCGGCCTCGAGCTCGGCCGCGGTCATCACCTTGCCGCGGTCATATTGGCGCTTGTCGTCCCAGGCGAGCGGCCGCGCCAGGCGATGGTTCATGCCGATATCGAGATCGAGCATGACGAAAATCGGCGTCTGCAGCCGGTCGGCAAGATCGAAGGCGGCGGCGCCGAATTCGAACGCCTCGGCCGGGTCCTCCGGCATCAGCAGCACATGCTTGGTGTCGCCATGCGAGGCGTAAGCGCAGATCGTCATGTCGCATTGCTGCGTGCGCGTCGGCATGCCGGTCGAGGGGCCGGCGCGCTGCACGTCGAAAATCACCGCCGGGATTTCGGCGAAATAGGCGAGGCCGAGAAACTCCTGCATCAGCGAGATACCGGGACCGG
>CAYJNT010000065.1:0-15205 GCA_964370945.1 uncultured Hyphomicrobiales bacterium
TGTTCTGCATGACGCGTTCCCGGTTTTACTTTGTCGCCGCGGCGTTCTCCGCGGCTGGATGGCTGGCCTTGTCGCCGCCCGAGCAGATCGTGTTTGATTTTTCCGCCGACGCGCGAACCGGGGTCGCGGTATTCGATCCCGTCATCGCCGCCTGGCGCGGGATGGATCAGAGCAAATCCGCGCCCGATCTCACGCTCGGCCGCGAGGACCTCGTGTTCCGGCTGACGCGCGCGGACGGGCAGGCGTGCCGGGAGATGGAGCACGGCATCAAGTTCTAGGAGTGCCGGCGCTCATTAATACCGATGCGCGATCGGCAATTCCTCCGCCGGGAACAGCGAGATCACGCGGCAGCCCTTGTCGGTGACCACGACTTCCTCCTCGATGCGCGCCGCTGAAAAGCCGTCACTTGCCGGGCAATAGGTTTCGATCGCGAACACCATACCCACCTTGATCTCGGTCGGATGATCCATCGACACCACGCGCGAGATGATCGGCCGCTCGTGCAGCGCGAGGCCGAGGCCGTGTGCGAATTGCAGACCGAAGGCCGACATCTCGTCGGGAAAGCCGAACTCGTCCGCTTTCGGAAACACCTCGCAAATGTGCGAAGTCGTTGCGCCCGGCTTGATGCGCGCGATCGCATTGTCGAGCCACTCGCGCGCCTTCTTGTAGGCGTCGTGCTGCGAGGGCGTGGCGCGGCCGACATTGAAGGTGCGGTAATAGCAGGTGCGATAGCCCATGAACGCCTGCAGGATGTCGAAGAAAGCCTGGTCGCCCGGCCGGATCATGCGGTCGGTGAAATTATGCGGATGCGGATTGCAGCGCTCGCCTGAAATGGCGTTGATCGCCTCGACGTCGTCGGAGCCGTGCGTGTAGAGGAATTTGTTCACCTCGGCGACGATGTCGTTCTCGCGCACGCCGGGCTTGAGCTGCTCGTTGATCAGCTGATAGGCGCCGTCGACCATCGCGGCGGCGCGGTTGAGCAGCGCGATCTCGTCCGCCGACTTGATCTCGCGCGCTTCCAGCATCACCTGCTGGCCGTCCTTGATTTTCAGTCCGGCCTTTTCCAGCTCGAACATCATCGGCGGCTCGATGATGTCGACGCCGATCGGCATATCGCCGACGCCGGCTTCACGGATCAGCGACGCGAGCTCTTCCGCGTGGCGCTTCATCAGCCCGAATTGCGGGGCGACGGTGCCGCGCAGGCCCACGAGTCCGGCTTTGCAGTTTTCGGGCTTGAGCCACGGCGTATAGAGCCTGTGATGCACGGCCGCCGAACCGAAATCCCACAGGATCGGATCGGCGCTGCCGCGCGTCAGCAGCGCCCAGCGCGAGAGCTTGTCGCGCTCCCATTCGCCGATCTTGGTCGAGGTCAGGTAGCGGATGTTGTTGACGTCGAACACGAGGAGAGCACCGAGATCGGAATTCTCCAGCGCCTGGCGCGCGCGCGAAAGCCGATAGCGGTGCAGGCGGCGGTAATCGACGCGCTCCTCGAAATCGACGCCCATGGTCCCGAGCGCTGGCAGCGCGCGGCCCCAGTTATGGCGCGGGTTGATGTCTTCGGCGCTGATCTGGCGGACGGGTTGGTCCATGGGGCGGCTCCTCTATTATGGGCGCGTGGGCGCTTGTTGGACGAGAGTATATCGCTTGTCCCGGGCGCGGCGCAGCCCCTTCAAGTGCGCGGCTTCGAGCGGGCGCCATGCGTTGGAAGCGTGCCGCACGGGAGAACGCGCATCCGGCTGCTGCTGGGAGCTTACCTCGTTAGCGGCCGGCATCAGCCGGGGGATTCTTCCGAAACCACTCGACGATCGGCGGCATATCATCTTCGAACCCGCCGGGAATCGAGAAATTGAGAACACCGGCGCGCACGGCGCTACGATTCTCGAAATCATGCGGCGTTCCGCCGGGCACCAGGATGAACGCGCCTTTTCGCGCCTCGATCCAGCGATCGTTCACGAGGACGCTCATCGTGCCCTCGATGACGTAGAAGATGTCGTCCTCCTCATGCGAATGGGTGCCCGGACCCTTGGTGTGCGGCTCCAGCCACCACTCCGAGATCGAGTATTTGCAGCCGGTCTCCCTGCCATCAGCTTTGAAGACCGAACGAATACGGCCCATGTCGTAGGCCCGCCCTTGCTCAGGGTCCAGGATGACGATTTCGGACGCCGTTTTGCTCATCGGCCAAGCCTCCTAAGCCGCGCTTTTTCCCCACAGCTTGCGCGAGGCGATATCCGCGCCCTCGCGCAACGATTTGAGCTTCAGCCACACCACCGGCTCCATCACCCATTCGCGGTTGGTGAAGGTGCCGAAGCCGCAATCGGTGGATGCGATCACGCGCTCGCGGTCGCCGACCGCCGCGACCGCATCCTCGATCCGCCGCGCCACCACTTCCGGGTGCTCGACGAAATTGCTGGTGGTCTCGATCACGCCGGGCAGGAGCAGCATGTGCGCCGGCAGCGGGTGTTTCTTCAGCGCGGCATATTCATGCGCATGGCGTGGATTGGAGAATTCGATCGACAACGCGCCGACATTCGCCGTGTACAGCGCCGGCAAAATCTTCTCGAGCGCGATGTCGTGGATATGCGGGCCTTCCCAGTTGCCGTAGCAGACATGCAGCCGCACGCGCTCGCGCGGAATGCCCTCGATCCCCTTGTTGATCGCGGCGACCTGCTTCTCGCATTGCCGGGCGAATTCCGCGTCGGTGAGATCGCGGTGGAACATGCTCCGGTCCATCGCAAGATCGGGCGCGTCGATCTGCAGGATGAGGCCCTGCTTGTGGATCTCCTGATATTCGAGCCGCATCTCGCGCGCGATCGCATCGAGATAGGCGTCGTGGCTGTCGTAATAGGCGTTGAGCATGGTCGACGAGATGATGCCGGGCGAGGGCGCGGTCATGAACATCTCGGTGAAGGTATTGTCCTCGGCCGCGATCCGCTTGAAGCGCCCGATCTCGTCCTGCAATGGCTTGATGTCCAGATATCGGATCTCGTTCTGCGCCTCCGGCGCGTTCTGCTGTTTCGAGACATGCGGGAAGCGGTGTTTGAGGTAGTTCATCATTTCCGGGAATTCCTCGAATTCCCGTCCGCGCCGCCGCTTCGACACGCCGCCGAAGCCGGACATGCGCTGCGGCACATAGGTCTGGAACCCGACCCGCTGCTGCTCGCCGTCATTGCCGATATCGACGCCGGCGTCCTTCTGCTTTTGCACGACATGCCGCACGGCCTTGTCCATTTCGGCCGCCATCTCGGCGGCGTCGAAGGCCTCGCCGGCCTCCTGCCGCACCAGCATGTCGGAGAGCTTTTCGTTGCGCGGCAGGCTGCCGACATGGGTGATCAGGATGCGGTCGCGGCTGGCTTTCATGGACACGTCTTCTCCGTTTCACCGGCCGTAACACACGGTTTTGGCAGGTCAACCACAAGCCGGCCCACGCGGTCTTGTCTCTCCCTGATGCCGGGAGGCGGCGCCGAGGGCCGGTCGCGGGTTACCCAAGATCAAGTCGCGCCTGGTCCAGGGCGGGTAGACTTAACCTCGACATGCAGTGCGACGACCCTGACCCGGCTCGCCACCCTCTTCCCGCAATCGCGGGCGGAGGGAAAATAGAACCGCTCCAGGCTGTATTGACGGGTCAGCGGCGGACCTGCATTATAGTGCATACGGCGGGATACGGCACCGTCGCGTTGCACTTCAAAGAAACAAGAACGCCGTAGCGGGATGGAAACGATGGCCCAGGCTGCGAAAAAAGCCGCGCCGGACGTGCGCACATTTGCTGGCAGCGCGGAGATTCCGCGCGATTACAATTTCGCCGCCGACATCCTGCGGCGCAATCTCGATGCCGGTCGCGCCAACAAACCGGTCTTCATCGATTCCCGTGGCAGCTGGACCTACGGCCAGCTCGCCGACCGCGTCGACCGTTTCGGCGCGGCTTTGCGCGCGCGCGGCATCCGGCGCGAGGAACGCATTTTCGTCTGTATGCTCGATACCATCGACTGGCCGACCGCGTTCCTGGGCGCGATCAAGGCCGGCGTGATCCCGGTCGCTGTCAATACGCTGCTGACCGAGAGCGATTACGAATTCATGCTGACCGACAGCCGCGCGAAGATGTTGCTCGTGTCGCAGGCTTTGCTGCCGAAATTCGCACCCGTCCTGGCGCGCTGCCCCGACCTGGAAAAGGTGATCGTCTCGGGCGGCACGACGGACGCTTACGAGAAATTCGAAGACGTGATCGAAGGCGCGACGCCCGACGGCATCACTGCGCCGACCACGCGCGACGACATGGCCTTCTGGCTTTATTCGTCGGGCTCGACCGGCAAGCCCAAGGGCACCGTGCACAGCCAGGCCAGCCTCCGCCTGACCAACGAACTCTATGCCGGACCCGTTCTCGGCATCACCGAGAACGACCTTTGCTATTCGGTCGCGAAATTGTTTTTCGCTTACGGCCTCGGCAACGCCATGACCTTCCCGATGTCGGCCGGCGCGACGACCGTGCTGATGGACGAGCGTCCGACACCGGACTCGGTATCGGCGCTGCTGAAGAAACATGCGATCACCGTGTTCTTCGGCGTGCCGACTTTTTATGCGGCGTTTCTGGCAAGTCCGAATGCGCCGCAGAGGGACGATGTGAAATTCCGCCGCTGCGTTTCCGCCGGTGAGGCATTGCCCCCGGAAGTTGGCCGGCGATTCCGGGAAAAATACCAGTGCGACATTCTCGACGGCATCGGCTCCACCGAGATGCTGCATATTTTTCTGTCCAACCGCGCAGACGATGTGAAATATGGCACCACCGGAAAACCGGTGCCGGGTTATGGACTCAAGCTGGTCGGTGACGACGGACAGCCGGTGAAGCAGGGCGAGATGGGCGAATTGCTGATCAGCGGGCCGTCGAGCGCGATCATGTACTGGAACAACCGCGCGCAATCGCGCCGCACTTTCGTGGGCGAATGGACGCGCTCCGGCGACAAGTACCTGCAGGACGACGACGGCTATTACGTTTACTGCGGCCGCAACGACGACATGCTGAAGGTGTCCGGCCTTTATGTTTCACCCTTCGAGGTTGAGGGCGCGCTGCAGACCCATGCCGACGTGCTGGAATGCGCGGTGGTTGCCTGGCTCGACGGCGACGGGCTGATCAAGCCGAAGGCGTTCGTGGTTCTCAAAGCCCAGGACAAGGCCTGCGACGAGTTGGCGCGCGGATTGCAGGAGCATGTGAAGACCATGCTGGCCCCGTTCAAATACCCGCGCTGGATCGAATTCCGCCAGGAGCTGCCCAAAACAGCGACAGGCAAGATCCAACGTTTCAAGTTGCGGGCGGAAGCACCGCCGCACTAAGGTTCACGCAGAAGGGACCGCCGTTAACTTTCAATCGTTTCCCACCCGGAGGAGCAGTCAAATGCAGAAAACAATGGTGGCCGCCGGCGCGATCCTCGCGCTCGCAGCGGGACCCGCCTTGGCCCAAAGCAAGTCGGTGAAGATCGGCTTCGTCTCGACCTTCAGCGGCCCCACCGCCGTGATCGGCAACGACATGCGCAATTCATTCGAGCTCGCGCTCGATCATATCGGCCGCAAGATGGGCGGCCTGCCGGTCGAAGTCATCTACGAAGACGACGGACAGAAGCCCGAACAGGGCAAGCAGAAGACCGAGAAGCTGATCGAATCCGACAAGGTCGATTTTGTGGTCGGCTACATCTGGTCGAACGTGCTGCTCGCGTCGCTCAAGCCGGTGCTCGATTCGAAGACTTTCCTGATCAGCTCGAATGCCGGTCCTTCGCAGATCGCCGGTGAGCTGTGCTCGGAGTATTTCTTCTCGACCTCATGGCAGAATGACCAGACGCCGCAGGCGATCGGCACCTACATGAACACCAAGGGCATCAAGACGGTTTATCTGCTTGGGCCCAATTACGCCGCCGGCAAGGACATGCTTGCGGGCGTGGCCTCGACTTTCAAGGGCAAGGTGATCGGCCAGGATCTGACCAAGTGGCCGGATCAGCTCGACTTCTCGGCCGAGCTCACCAAGGTCAAGGCGGCGAAGCCCGATGCGCTGTTCGTGTTCTATCCGGGGGCAGCCGGCGTGCAGTTCCTGAACCAATATGTGCAATCGGGTCTGAAGGGGCAGGTGCCGCTCTACACCGCCTTCACCATCGACTCGCTGTCGCTGCCGCGGCAGGGCGAGAACGCGGTCGGCATCCCGGGCGCGCAGTTCTGGGTCAACGACCTGCCGAACGACGCGAACAAGAAATACGTCGCCGACTTCAAGGCCAAGCACAAAACCTATCCGTCCTTCTATGGCGCGCAGAGCTACGACGCTGTCGGGTTGATCAACTCGGCGGTGGTCGCGGTGAAGGGCGACCTGACCAAGAAAGACGCCATGCGCGCCGAAATGCGCAAGGCCAATTACAAGTCCGTGCGCGGGCCGTACAAATACGGCAACAACCACTTCCCGATCCAGAATTTCTATCTGCAGGATGTGGTGAAGGACAAAGACGGCGCGCTCACGCTCAAGACGGTCGCGACCATCGTCAAGGACAGTCAGGACGAGCACGCGAAAAAGTGTCCGATGAAGTGGTAACAGGCTAAACTATCCGGGACGGCAGGGGCGTGAGGGCCACTGCCGTCCCGTTTCATTGGCGAGCGGGTTCCCGCCTTCGCGAAGCCCGCTTCGGCGGGCGAAGGAAAGTCGGGCAACATCAGGCTCTCGCTCAAGTGGGGGGATCGCCGCGCCCGCGCGGCTCATAGTGATGCTGCTGTTCATCGAACAATTCCTCAACGGCCTGCAGCTCGGCTTGCTGCTGTTTCTGCTTGCCGCCGGGCTGACGCTCGTGTTCGGCATCATGGATCTCGTCAATCTGGCGCATGGCTCGTTTTACATGCTCGGCGCCTATTTCGCCGCGACCTTCACCACGCTGACCGGCCATTTCATCGGCGGCGTCATTCTGGCGCTCGCCGCGACGTTGATCGCCGGCATGGTGGTGGAAGTGATCGCGATGCGGCGGCTCTACGGGCGCGATCATCTCGATCACGTGCTCGCGACCTTTGGCCTGATCCTGTTCTTCAACGAGCTGGTGCGCCTGGTCTGGGGGCCGGCCGGAATGAACCTGACGCTGCCGGCCTGGCTGAACACGGCGGTCGGGATTTTGCCGGGCGTGCATTACTCGATGTACCGGCTCTCGATCATCATCGTGGCGCTCGCGGTCGCGCTCGGTCTCTATCTCGTCGTGATGCGCACGCGCATCGGCATGCTGATCCGCGCCGGCGCCTCCAACCGGGAAATGATCGGCGCGCTCGGCATCAACATCAAATTGCTCTACACGCTGGTGTTCGGGGTCGGTGCCGCGCTCGCGGGTCTTGCCGGGCTGATGCAGGCGGCGATTCTGACCGCGCAGATCGGCATGGGCGAGAACATCCTCATCCTCGCGTTCGTCGTCATCATCATCGGTGGCATCGGCTCGATCCGCGGCGCCTTCATCGCCTCGATCATTGTCGGGCTGATCGACACCGTCGGCCGCGCCTTCATTCCGGACATCCTGAAATTGTTCCTGAGCGCCGCCGCGGCCTCGACCGCCGGACCGGCTTTGTCGTCGATGCTGATCTATCTCCTGATGGCGGTCGTGCTGGTGGTGCGCCCGGCAGGACTGTTTCCGGCCGCGGGCAGCCGATGACGAAAGCTTTCACCGCGCGCAACATCTTCATCGTGCTGCTGGTCGTCGCACTGTTCCTCGTGCCTCTCTACGCGGCATGGATGAAGAACAACTTCGTGCTGAGCCTGTTCACGCGCATCGTCATCCTCGCGATCGCGGCGACGAGCCTCAATCTGATCATGGGCTATGGCGGCATGGTGAGCTTCGGGCACGCGGCTTACATCGGCGTCGGCGGTTACGCCGTCGGCATGCTCGCATTCGAGGGCATCAATTCCGGCTTCGTGCAATGGCCGCTCGCGCTCGTCATGTCGGCTCTCGTCTCGCTCGTGATCGGCGTGTTGTCGCTGCGCACCCGCGGGGTCTATTTCATCATGATCACGCTCGCCTTCGCGCAGATGATCTATTACGTCGGCGTCAGCCTGAATCGCTACGGCGCCGACGACGGCTTGACGATCTACCGCCGCAGCCAGTTCGGGTCCTTGCTCAATCTCTCCAACAAGGCCGTGTTCTATTATGTCTGCCTCGTGATCCTGATGGCGTCGATCTATCTCGTGTGGCGGCTCGTGAATTCGCGCTTCGGCATGGTGATCCAGGGTTCGCGCTCGAACGACCGGCGCATGCGCGCGATCGGCTTTCCGACCTTCCGCTATCGCCTCGCCTGTTTCGTGATCGCCGGCATGATGTGCGGCCTCGCTGGCGTGCTCCTTGCCAATCACACCGACTTCATCAGCCCGGCGATGATGCACTGGACGCGCTCGGGCGATCTCATCGTCATGGTGGTGCTGGGCGGCATGGCGTCGCTGTTCGGGCCGACCATCGGGGCAGTGGCGTTCCTGCTGCTGGAAGAAGTGCTGCCGCCGCTGCTCAAGCCGGTCGGGACGCTGATCACGTTGCTGACCGGAATCGACGCCAGCCACGCCGGTGAGTACTGGCAGCTCGTGTTCGGGCCGATGCTGCTGCTGATCGTGTTGTTTGCGCGCGGCGGCATTGACGGGTTTTTGAAAGGCGATCGCCGTGGCTGATGCGCTTCTCGATATCGAAGGCGTCAGCAAGCGCTTCGGCGGCATCACCGCCTCCGAGAAGGTCTCGCTCGCGGTGCCGCCCGGCGAACTGCACGCCATCATCGGCCCGAACGGAGCCGGCAAGACCACCTTGATCGGGCAATTGACCGGCGAACTCTCCCCCGATTCCGGGCGCATCCGCTTCGCCGAGACCGACATCACGACGCTGCCGACCTATCAGCGCTCAAGGCTCGGGCTCGCGCGTTCGTTCCAGATCACCTCGCTGTTCCTCGACATGACCGTGCTCGACAATGTCGCGCTCGCGGTGCAGGCGCATGACGGGCATTCGTTCCGGTTCTGGAAGCCGGCGCGGGAGGAGGAATCGTTGCGCGATCCGGCCCGCGTCGCGCTCGCGCGCACGGGCCTCGCCGCGCGCGCCGACGCCATGGTCGCGGACCTGAGCCATGGCGAGCACCGCCAGATCGAAATCGCGATGGCGCTCGCGACCAGGCCGCGCATGCTCCTGCTCGACGAGCCGATGGCCGGCATGGGGCCGGAGGAATCCGCGCGGTTGGTGAAGCTCCTGCTCGAATTGAAGAAGGAATACACCATCCTTCTCATTGAGCACGACATGGAAGCCGTGTTCGCGCTCGCCGATAGGATTTCCGTGCTGGTCTATGGCCGCGTGATCGCGACCGGCAAGCCGGACGAGATCCGCGTCAATCCGGAAGTCCGCAAAGCCTATCTCGGCGAGCAGGAATTGGTGACCCGCAATGGCTGACGCGCTGCTCGAGGTCGACAATATCGAAACCTGCTACGGCCTCTCCCAGGTGCTGTTCGGCCTGTCGCTGAAAATCGCGCCGGGCGAGATGGTCACGCTGATGGGTCGGAACGGCATGGGCAAGACCACGACCGTGCGCTCGATCATGGGACTCACCCCCGCGCGCTCGGGCGCGATCCGTTTCGACGGGCAGGACATCCGCGGCGTTCCGGCCTATCGCGTGGCGAAACTTGGCGTCGGCCTCGTGCCGGAAGGCCGCCAGATTTTTCCCAATCTCTCGACGCGTGAAAACCTGGTGGCGACGGCGGCCAACCGCCTGAACGCATCCGATCCGTGGCATCTGGAATCCGTGTGCGAACTTTTTCCGCGGCTGGCGGCGCGCCACAGCAATATGGGCGGGCAGCTCTCCGGCGGCGAGCAGCAGATGCTCGCGATCGGGCGCGCGTTGATGACCAACCCGCGCCTGCTCATTCTGGATGAGGCGACCGAGGGGCTCGCGCCGCTCATCCGCGCGGAGATCTGGCGCTGCCTCGCCGGGCTGAAAGCGCGCGGGCAGGCCATTCTGGTCATCGACAAGAATGTCGAGGCGCTCACCAAGATCGCCGACCGCCATTACCTGATCGAGCGCGGGCGCGTGGTGTGGCAGGGCGATTCTGCGGCGCTTGCGGCCGCGCCGGACATTCAACACCGCTATCTCGGGATTTGAGCGTTTTCCTTCTCCCCGCTTGCAGGGAGAAGGTGCCGAGCGAATGCGAGGCGGATGAGGGGGCGCTGCCCTCGACATCTGCGCCCCCTCACCCGGCGCACAGCTTCGCTGCTCGCCACCCTCTCCCCAGCGCAAGTCGGGCCCGCCCGAATTGCGCAAGTTAGAACGGATGTCGGATAAACCCGACATCCGGCGGGGAGAGGGAAGGAAGAGACGTCTTCCAGTTTTGGCCAGCATGCACTATTGTGCATGTTGCAAGGATCAGCAGAAATGGCCGTCAACCGGACCAAAAAGCGCGAAAAAGCGGCCCCCGCGTCGCAAGCCGTGAGTGCGGACGATGAGCAATTCGCCGCCGATGTCGGCAAGCTCGTGCGCCGCGGCCGCGCCAAGCGCGGCATCACCCGCCGCCAGCTCGCGGGCGATTCCGGAATTTCCGAGCGCTATCTGGCGCAGATCGAAAGCGGGCAGGGCAATCCGTCGGTGATCGTGCTCAAAGCCATCGCGGAGGCGTTCGAAATGCCGGCCGCCGATCTGCTGCCCGCCGATGGCGCGCGCGCCGCGATGTCCGGCATTGCCGACATGCTCGGGCATCTGCCGCAGAGCGAATGGCCGGCGATTGCCGAGATGATCGAACAGCGCGTGCACGACAATGCGCGCGCCGATCGCAAGCGCCGCATCGCGCTCGTCGGCCTGCGCGGCGCCGGAAAATCGACGCTCGGCAGAATGCTGGCTTCGAGACTCGGCTATCCGTTCGTCGAACTCAACCGCGTGGTCGAGCAGGAATATGGCGCGTCCGTCTCGATGCTGATCGAGATGTCGGGCGTGAACACGTTCCGGCGCCATGAGCGCAAATGCCTCGAGCGCGTGATCGCCGACAACGACAAGGTTGTGATTGCGACCGCCGGCGGCATTGTCGCGAGCGCGGAGACGTACGCGCTTCTTCTGCGGCGCACGCACACCATCTGGCTGCAGGCGAAACCGCAGGAGCATATGAGCCGGGTGATGGAGCAGGGTGATTTTCGTCCGATGGCCGAGAACCGCGAAGCGATGGCCGATCTCGTCGCCATCCTCGACGCGCGGCGCGCCGATTACGCGCAGGCCGAGGCCGAGCTCGATACGTCAGGCGAAAATGTCGACAAGAGCGCGGCGCGGTTGGTCAAGCTGGTGCAGGGTTGGACGAAATGACACGCCTTTCCGATTCCGGTTTTCTCGAACTCGGCGGGCAGACGCTCGAATACCGCATGATCGGGCCGCGCCCCGATCGCGCGCCGACCATCGTGATGTTGCACGAGGGTCTCGGCTGCGTGGGCATGTGGAACGATTTTCCCGACAAGCTCGCGGCCTTAACGGGCGCGGGCATATTCGTCTATTCCCGCGCCGGATATGGCCAATCGAGCCCGGTGAAGCTGCCGCGGCCGATGACCTACATGCACGAGGAAGCGCGCGACACGCTGCCGAAACTTCTCGCAGGCATCGGCTTCCAGCGCGGCCTTCTGCTCGGCCACAGCGACGGCGCCTCGATCGCGACGATCTATGCCGGCAGCATCCAGGATCATCGCGTGCGCGGATTGATCCTGATTGCCCCGCATTTCTTCGTCGAGGACCTGAGCATCGCCTCGATCGCAGAAGCGAAGACCGCTTACGCGCAGATGGATCTGCGCACAAAGCTCGCGCGCTGGCACAAGGATCCCGACAACGCCTTCCGCGGCTGGAACGACGCCTGGCTCGATCCGGAATTCCGCGAATGGGATATCACCCAGGACCTCGCCTATATCCGCGTGCCGATCCTCATCGTGCAGGGCAAGGACGATCAATACGGAACGGTGAAGCAGATCGACGCCGCGCAGGAGGAATGCTATTGCCCGGTCGATGTCGCGTTGCTTGCCGGCGCAAAGCATTCGCCGCAGCGCGAAGCGCCCGAGGCGACGCTCAAAGCCGTGTCGGATTTCGCCAACAGATTATTGCGCGATCACGCCGAGGGGCGGATCGCCGCCAACGCAGCCTAGTTCAGGCGCGCGCCAACGGCAGCCGCACGAAGCGTCCGCCGCTGGCTCGCGTCGGTGTCGTGTTACTGCGACTTCGATTTCTCCTTCATGCCGCCGGCCGACCCGGAACCCGTGGTCATCGAGTTCGGCAGGCATTTGTCGGCCGAGCCGGTTTTCGCTTTTTCACAGGCCGCCATGGTCTGGAATTTGCAATCGGCCGTGCCGCTGCCGCTGCTCAGACAGAATTTGCCCTGCTGCGTTGTTTGCGCACCGGCAGGAGCCGAAAGCGCCAGGGCCGTGACAAGAGCCGAAAAAGCAATCGCGTACCGCATCATCATCTCCCACGTCATTGATCCCCCGGGGACGTAACGGCTGCGGCAAGGCGCCGTTCCGGAATTTCTGTCCGGGAACCCGGTATTTCACGCGGTGTTCCTTCTCGGCCCCTGCACCTTTGATTCCCTATAGACAGGGCGACAACATGCACTATAATGCATATCGAGAAAGGCCGGTTTTAAAGCCTTTTCCAGGGAAAAGGCCAAGGAAACGCCAATGGCAGAAGGCAATCGCATGCTCGCGAACGGTTTGACGCGCATCGATTTCGCGACCGATCCGGGCCGCTACCGGCACTGGAAGCTCGCACTCGACGGCGCGGTCGCGACGCTGACCATGGATGTCGACGAGAAGGGCGGGCTCTACGAGGGCTACGAACTCAAGCTCAATTCCTACGATCTCGGCGTCGATATCGAGCTTGCCGATGTGCTGCAGCGGCTGCGCTTCGAGCACCCGGAAGTCAAAGTCATCCTGATGCGCTCCGGCAAGCCGCGTGTGTTCTGCGCCGGCGCCAATATCCGCATGCTCGCGGGCGCCGCGCATTCCGACAAGGTCAATTTCTGCAAATTCACCAACGAGACCCGCAACGGCATCGAGGATTCGAGCGAGAATTCCGGTCAGAAGACGATTGCCGTCGTCACCGGCTCCTGCGCGGGCGGCGGCTACGAACTCGCGCTCGCCGCCGATCACATCATGCTGGTGGACGACAATTCGTCGGCAGTGTCGTTGCCTGAGCTCCCGCTGCTTGCCGTCCTCCCCGGCACCGGCGGGCTCACGCGCGTCACCGACAAGCGCAAAGTGCGGCGCGACCATGCCGACGTGTTCTGCACGACCGAGGAAGGCGTGCGCGGAAAGCGCGCCGTCGAATGGCGCCTGGTCGACGAAGTCGTGCCGAACACCAGGCTCGAAGAGACGGTGAAGGTGCGTGCGCAGGATTTCGCGAAGAAATCCGATCGTCCGTCCGGCGTGAAGGGCATCGCGCTCACGCCCTTGCAGCGCAAATTCACCGACAAGGGCATCGACTATTCCACCTTGTCGGTCGCCTGCGATCGCGCCGGGCGCACCGCGACCATCACCATTCGCGGCCCCGAAACGCCGCCGCCCGCCGATGCCGCCGCAATGCAGGCGCAAGGCGCCGACTTCTGGCCGCTGCGCCTCGCGCGCGAACTCGACGACGCCATTCTCGATATTCGAAGCAACGAACTCGAGCTCGCCGTGATCGTGTTCAAGTCATCCGGCGATATCGAGCAGGTGCTTGGCTATGACGCGCTTCTTGACGCCAGCAAGGATCATTGGCTGGCGCGCGAAATCCGCTCGTACTGGAAACGCGTGCTCAAGCGCATCGACGTGACCTCGCGTTCGCTCGTCGCGGTGATCGAGCCGGGCTCCTGCTTTGCCGGCACGCTCGCCGAAATCGCCTTAGCCTGCGACCGCTCCTATATGCTGATCGGGCAGTTGAACGGCAGTAACCAGAAGCCGGCCGCGCTCGCGCTGAACGCCGCGAATTTCGGCGCCTATCCGATGCCGAACGGGATTTCGCGCCTGCAGAGCCGTTTCCTGCATGACGCCAACGCGCTCAAGACCGCGCAGGGAAAAATCGGCGAGATGCTCGATGCCGAAGCCGCCGAGGAGCTCGGCCTTGTCACCTTCGCTTTTGACGATATTGATTGGGACGACGAGATCCGCATTTTCCTCGAGGAGCGCGCGAGCTTCTCGCCCGACGGCCTCACCGGCATGGAGGCCAATTTGCGCTTCGGCGGGCCGGAGACGATGGAATCGAAAATTTTCGCGCGCCTGACCGCGTGGCAGAACTGGATTTTCCAGCGCCCGAACGCGGTCGGCGAGGAGGGCGCGTTGCGCCGCTACGGCACGGGACAGAAAGCCGTGTTCGATATGAAGAGGGTTTAACGCGCACAGCGCAATGAGTTTCACTCTCCCCTGAAAGGGGAGGGTCGGACCGCCAACGGGTCCGCGCGAAGCGCGGCCCGATGATAAACTTCGCGGTCCGGGGAGGGGTCGTTTTCGACACCTCCGAGGGGGGGGGGGGCGGGGGGGGGGGGGGGCGGGGGGGGGGGGCCCGCTTTTTCGACACCTCGGAGACCCCCACCCGGCTTGCTTCGCTCGCCGACCTTCCCCTTGCAGGGCGAGGTGAAGAAACGAGGAGCGTGGCATGAACATCAACATCATGAATGTCGATTACTCGACGCAAATCCCGAACAATGTCGGTCTCACCGAGGATGCCCGCGTGCTCAAAGCACTCGAAACCTGGCATCCCGGCTACATCGATTGGTGGAAGGATGCCGGCCCCGAAGGCTTCAATGAATCGCTCGTCTATCTGCGTACCGCGGTTTCCGTCGACCCAAAAGGCTGGGCGAAATTCGATTACGTGAAAATGCCGGATTACCGCTGGGGCATCCTGCTCGCGCCGGCGGAAGAAAATCGCAAGGTGCCGTTCGGGCAATCCTACGGCGAGCCGGCGTGGCAGGAAGTGCCGGGCGAACATCGCGCCATGCTGCGTCGCCTGATCGTGATCCAGGGCGACACCGAGCCGGCCTCGGTCGAGCAGCAGCGCCATCTCGGCAAGACCGCGCCCTCGCTCTACGACATGCGCAACCTGTTCCAGGTCAACGTGGAGGAAGGACGGCACCTCTGGGCGATGGTCTATCTCCTGCAGAAATATTTCGGCCGCGACGGCCGCGAGGAAGCTGACGATCTTCTCCGCCGCCGCTCCGGCTCGGCCGACGCGCCGCGCATGCTCGGCGCCTTCAACGAGG
>CAYJNT010000066.1:0-15143 GCA_964370945.1 uncultured Hyphomicrobiales bacterium
AGCGCTTGCATGGCATGCAAGAGGTCGGCGGTTCGATCCCGCCTGGCTCCACCAAATTCCAGGTTAGAAAGGTCGCCAATCGGCGGCCTTTTTTGTTGCCAGATCAGACGCGGAAGCGCTCGACGGCGTTCATGTTCCAGGCCATGCCGTTGCCGGGCCGGTCCGGAATGACCGCGAAGCCGTCCTCGATCCGCAGCGGCTCCTGCAAGACTTTGTCCGCCCAGTCGACATATTCAAGATAATGGCAGGTCGGCGTCGCAGCCAGGAGATGCGCGCTGATTTCCGGAAACAGATGCGACGACATTTCGATGCGCCGCGTCGCGGCCAATGCCGCCGCGCGCATCCATCCGGTTACGCCGCCGATTCGCTCGAGATCGGGCATGACGTAATCGCAGGCGCCGGCATCGAGCGCCACAAGCATCGCGTCGCTCTCGGAGAAATTCTCCCCGAGCTGGATCGGCACTTTGAGCTCGCTCACAAGCGCGGCATAGCCGCGGTAATCGTCGTGACGGATCGGCTCTTCCAGCCAATAAATACCCTCCTGGTCGAGCGCGCGCCCGCGCTCGAGCGCCTGCGCAAGGCTGAGCGCCTGATTGTAATCGACCATCAAAGTGACGGCTTCACCGATGCGCTTCTTCACGGCACGGACCGCGGCCAGGTCTTCCGCCAGGGTTGGATATCCGAGCCGGAGCTTCACCGCGCGGAAGCCGCCGGTCAGCAGCTTTTCGGCTTCGTCCGCAAGCTTGTCCGCGCCCATCAATCCAAGCCCGCAGGAATTATAGGCCATGATCTTTTTCGGCTGGCTGCCGAGAAAGCGGGCGAGCGGAAGCCCTGCGGCCGCCGACAGCGCGTCCCACGCGGCCATGTCGAAGCCCGAGAGCGCCATCCGCACGATG
This sequence comes from uncultured Hyphomicrobiales bacterium, assembly GCA_964370945.1. Lineage (GTDB taxonomy): Bacteria > Pseudomonadota > Alphaproteobacteria > Rhizobiales > Xanthobacteraceae > Pseudorhodoplanes. Next base: position 897 of record CAYJNT010000066.1, read on the forward strand.
CCCTGCACGCCGATCAGGGCAAAGCGCCTGGACAATTTTGAATAGAGATCGGCGGGCGCGACCGGATCGCCTTTCACGGTGTCGCGCACGGCGTTCAGAATGCTCGCGACCGCGGGCATGACCTCCGGCAGATAACACCATATGTAAGCGCGGCCGGTGACGCCCTCGTCCGTATCGACATCCACAAGCAGCAACGGCGCCTTGGCGATGGCGCCCCGGCTCGTGCCGAGCGCGTAGGTCATCGGCACTTCGACGCCGACGGCGCGAATATCGCGAAGGGTCAAGGCAGGTTTCACAGCTGATCCAGTTGTCCTCAGGGCGCCCTTTATAGGGCACGGATCGGCCATTCTTGAAGACTTAACCGCCGATGCCCATATTGGGAAGGCTGGCTGGACGCGGTGTCCGGGCGGTTGGGGTGCCTTTATGGGCCCCGTCAAAGTCGCTTCTCGAATGAGGGCTTTGCGATGTCACGAGTGCCATCGTTATCCAGTCCGTTTCTTCTCGGCTTCGACGAGATCGAGCGTGCGCTCGACCGGGTCACCAAAGCCGCGGACGGCTACCCTCCGTACAATATCGAGCGGCTGGCCCGCGACGAGCGCGATCCGGAACGTCTCCGCATCACGCTGGCGGTCGCCGGCTTCACGCTCGATCAGCTCGACGTCACGATCGAGGAAAACCAGCTCGTCATCCGCGGCCGTCAGGCCGAGGACAAGAGCCGGCACTTCCTTCATCGCGGCATCGCGGCCCGTCAATTCCAGCGCGTCTTCGTGCTGGCCGACGGAATGGAGGTTCTTCGCGCCGACCTGAAGAACGGATTGTTGTCGATCGATCTCGCGCGTCCGGAGCCGGAGCGCGTCGTGCGAAACGTAGCCATTACGCCGCACGATTAACGATGGAACGATGCCTCGCGTGAGGCATTAATTGGAGTAAGGAGTCGAGGCCATGACCAACGACCCTGTGGTGAACAAAACCGGTATGTCGGACCAGGCGTTTTCTATCCTGGGCGGCGGCAAGATCGCTTACGTAAAGCCGATCCGCTCGGAAGACGTGCATGATCTCTATCCGCAAGCGCCCGAATTGCAGCCGGGTCTGCAACTGTTCGCGTTGCATGCCGCCGACGGCACGCCGATTCTGGTGACGGATTCGCGCGAAGCCGCGATCGCCAATGCCTGGAGCAACGAACTGGAAACCGTCAGCGTTCACTAAAGTGTGACGCTGTCACCAATTCGTGACGATTGTGTCGGGAACGAAATTCAAATCCGAAAAATGAAGATGCAACGCAACTCGGGCCTGCCCGAGTTGCGCGTAATTGAATGCCGCAAGTCGGGTAGACTCGACTTGCGGATGCGGCGGCCTTCAAGCCGCCGCGGACGGCGTCATCGTCAGCACGGCGTAGAGCGCTTCGGAGTCGCTTGATTCGCGAAGCTTGTGCGCAATATCCGGATCGCGAAGGAGCCGCGCAACGCTTGCGAGCGCTTTGAGATGGTCGGCGCCCGCGCCTTCCGGCGCCAGCAAGAGGAAGACGAGATCGACCGGCTGGCCGTCGAGCGATTCGAAATCGATCGGCCGGTCGAGCCGCGCGAACAGCCCGAACAGGTTCTCGAGCTTGGGCAATTTGCCGTGCGGGATCGCGATCCCGTGACCGATGCCGGTGGAGCCGAGCTTTTCGCGCTGCATCAAGGTGTCGAAAATCACGCGTTCATTATGCCCGGACAGGACGGCGGCACGCGCAGCGAGTTCCTGGATCGCCTGCTTCTTGCCGTTGACCTTGAGCGCGGGAATGACCGCGTTCGGGCTGACGATATCAATGAGCGGCATGGAACGGGTCCGAAAGGTCCGTGTCGGTTGGGCAAATTGGGGCGGAAGGCGGCGGACCATAAGGACGGCCCGCTGTGCCGTCAATGGGCGATTGCACTCTCATGAGCCGTGTTTTGGTTCGTGAATTTCGTGACTTGACGTGAATTTATCGATGGATCACGGCGCTTTGCTTGTCCCGCCGCCGCTGCACGGACGACGAGATCCGCATGGCTTCGCGATATTTCGCCACGGTGCGGCGGGCGATATCGATTCCCGATTCGCGCAGCTTCTCGACAATCGTGTCATCCGAGAGCACCGCGTCCGACGTTTCCGCCTCGATCATCGTCTTGATGCGGTGCCGCACGGCCTCCGCCGAATGCGCCTCGCCGCCATCCGAAGATGCGATCGACGACGTAAAGAAATATTTCAATTCGAAAATGCCGCGGCTCGTCGCCATGTATTTGTTGGCGGTGACGCGCGAAACCGTCGATTCATGCATGCTGATGGCGTCGGCGACGGTTTTCAGATTGAGCGGACGCAGATGCTGGACGCCGTGCATGAAGAAGGCGTCCTGCTGCTTCACGATTTCGGTCGCGACCTTGAGGATCGTGCGCGCGCGCTGATCGAGCGCGCGGATCAGCCAGGTCGCGGACTGCAACTGCTCGGCGAGATAGGATTTCTCGGCCGGGGCCGCGGTCTTCGAAACCCGCGCATGATAGCTTTGGTTGAGCAGGATCTTCGGCAGCGTGTCGGAGTTCAGTTCCACCATGAAAGCGCCGTCAGGGGTCTGGCGCACGAAGACGTCCGGGATGATCGGCTGCACCGTCGCTGAACCGAACGCGAGACCCGGTTTCGGATTGAGCCTTTTGATCTCGGCGACCATATCGGCGAGATCTTCCTCGTTGACGCCGCAGAGCTTGCGCAGGCCGGCAAAGTCCCGCTTGGCCAGAAGATCAAGATGCGACAGCAACGCGGCCATCGCCGGATCGTAGCGGTTGCGATCGCGCAACTGGATCGCAAGGCATTCGGTGAGATTGCGCGCACAGATGCCGGCGGGATCGAACATCTGCAGCACCGCAAGCACCGCTTCGATCTCGGATAGCGGCGCGCCGAGCTTCTCGGCAATGCCTGCGAGATCGGCCGTCAGATAACCCGATTCATCCACCGTATCGATCAGGTGCTGTCCGATGATCCGGCGGACGGGATCATTGATGGCGAGCGCAAGCTGTTCGGCGAGGTGTTCGGGAAGCGTGCGCTCGGCCGACACAAAGGCTTCGAGGTTGTATTCGGAATCGTCGCGCCCTCCGGAACCGACACTCGCCCATTCCGAATAGGTCGCGCTCGCGTCGTCGCTGCGCGCGCTGGAGGCGGACTGGTCCGAGTCCTCCGGGAAAACGTTGTCGAGCCGGGTCCCGAGTTGATCTTCCATCGCGCCGCGGCTGACTTCGAGATTTTCGCCCATCCACTCGGGCGCGACTTCGCCATCGGCGCGTTCGCCGCCGGATTCCGGCGAGGCCTCGAATACGTCGTTGCCGGTCCCCTCGGCGGCGGCCGGCGCCTCGCCCTCACTCGCGCGTTCCAGCAGCGGGTTCTTTTCCAGCTCGTCGTCGACATAGGCCGCGAGATCCAGGTTGGACAGCTGCAGCAGCTTGATGGCCTGCATCAGCTGCGGCGTCATCACCAGCGCCTGGGACTGGCGGAATTCCAATCGGGTGGTCAGTGCCATGAGCCGCTTTTAGCGCCTCGGCACGATTTGTGCATGTAGAAAATAGGCTTAATCGACGCACGGTTTATTGCGTCTGAAAGTCACCAAAAATCAAAGACTAAAGAGGATTACAGCCGGAATTCTTCGCCCAGATAGAGGCGCCGGACGTCCGGGTTGTTGACGATATCGTCGGTCTGGCCCTCCATCAGCACCTCTCCCGAATAGAAGATATAGGCGCGGTCGGTCAGGCCGAGCGTCTCGCGGACATTGTGGTCGGTGATCAGCACGCCAATGCCGCGATAGGTCAGGTGCTTCACGAGCTGCTGGATGTCGCCGACCGCGATCGGGTCGATGCCGGCGAAAGGCTCGTCGAGCAGCATGTAATTTGGCCGCGTCGCCAAAGCGCGCGCGATTTCCACCCGGCGGCGTTCGCCGCCCGACAGCGCGATCGTCGGCGTCTTGCGAAGCCGCGTGATGCCGAACTCGTCCAGCAATCCGTCGAGATCGCGCTCGCGGCGCTTCTTGTCGGGCTCGACCACTTCGAGCACCGAGCGGATATTCTCCTCCACATTGAGGCCGCGGAAGATCGAGGCTTCCTGCGGCAGATAGCCGATCCCGAGCCGCGCGCGCTGGTACATCGGCAACCCGGTGACATCGTAGCCGTCGAGCTCGATGCTGCCGCGGTCCGCCTTGATCAGCCCGGTGATCATATAGAAGACGGTCGTCTTGCCGGCGCCGTTTGGTCCAAGCAGACCAACAGCTTCGCCGCGGCGGACATAAAGGCTCGTGCCCTTCACCACCTTTCGGTTGCCGAAACTCTTCTCCAGGCTATGCGCGGCGAGATAGCCCTGGCGTGGCGATGACCGCGCGGGCTTTGACTCGCGAGCCGCCCAGACCGGTTGCGGCGGCGCGCTGCCATTGCCGCGACGGCTTTCAGAACGGCGCTTCGGCCCGGGCGAGCGCGCCGTCTCGGGCGCGCGGTCCGGTTCGGGCGAATAGACGGGCTCGGGCGAATACGCGGGCTCAGGCGAATAGGCCGGCTCGGGTGAACGGGCGGGTTCAGCCCCCCAACCGGCATCCGCGGCACGGTGGACCGGGCGCGCTTCGTCGTTGCCCGCGTATAGCTGATCGAGCTCAACGCGCCAGGATTGCGACGCGCTCTTTCTCTTGCGCCCCCTGCGGGGCGAACGGTTGAAGAAGCGAAGGATGTCGTCGAGCACGCTGCCTCAGGGCTGCCGGTCGCAGGGCTTACGGTTCGATGCGCCGGGTGATAGTCGCTCGCGAGCCCGCTTTCAACCGCGAGTTAGTCATCAAAGCCGTTAATAAATGCCACGTGGCGCAACCGGTTTGGAGCGCTCCGGCGTCGCACCGGCGTCGCGGGTGGCCGGAACGCGCTCAGGCGCGACGTAATTGTCCCTGACGACCGGTGTGCGCTCCACCGCCGCAGCCGGCTCACGTTCTTTTGGTTTCGCGGCTTCCTTGTCCTTGCCGGTGTCCTTGGCCTTATCTTTATCCTTGTCTTTGTCCTTCTTGTCGTCGGACGAGCTCGGCATGAATACACCCGACACACGGCCGCCTTCGACCCTGGCGGCGCCGGTCCCCATATCCACGACCAGACGTTCTCCGCGCAGGATATTCTGGCCCTGCGTGATCAGCACATTGCCGGAGAGCGTGATGCTGTTGGTCTTCATGTCGAACAGACCCTTGTCGCCGGTCGCGGTCTGATCCTTCTGCGTCACATGCACGCCGCCCAAGGCTTCCAGCTTCTTGATCGAAGAGGAGCCGCCGGGACCCGGCTGCGCGGCTTTCATGCCGCCGGACGACTTGCTGTCGGTGTCGTAATACACAAGCAGCGACTTGCAGCGCATCGTCGTGTCGCCTTGTGTGACGATCACGTTGCCGGAGAACGTCGCGACCTTGTCCTTGTCGCGCACTTCAAGCGAGGCGGCCTCGATCTGGACCGGCTTGTCTTTGTTTTGCGAGAAGCCTTGCAGCGCGTTGGGCACGTTTTGCTGCTGCGCCAGCGCGCTTTGCGGCATCCATGCCAAAGCGACGCACGCGCAGATGCGAAGGATCGTTGCGGCGCGCGTCATTGGGTGCTCGCCCGTTTGTCCTTCGCAGCGGGCTGCTCAGGATCAAGGTGCATCACCACACCGCCTTCGAAGCGGATGATCTCGCCCGAATTGATGACTTCGAGCCGGTTCGCATTCAATTTGCCGCGTGTCATTTTCACTTCGACCGGCTTGTCGGAGGTGATCTTGCCCTGCTTCACCTCCACGACCGCATCGGCCAGCAGCGCTTCGTAGCCGTTTGTCGACTTGAGCCGGATGTTGGGTCCGAGCGTCAGGATTTCGGTTTTGGTGTTGTAGATGCCGCCGACGGTGACGAGCTCCGCCGAGTTGTTGTCCTGCATCGCAAGCTTGGCGCGCAGCTCCTTGAGCTCGACGAATTCCGGCTTCGACATGTCCTGCGCGGCGGCCTTGGCGGTCACCTCATAGCCGCGCCGGTCTTTTGTGTAGCCCGCGAGCCGCGGCGCCTCCATCGTGATTTTGGTGCCGGATATGACGAGCGTGCCCATGTCGTTCGGCAATTTGTAAGAGAACCGTCCGGAGCTGACATATGTGATCAGTGAAATCAGAAGGATGCCGCCGATCACTCCTGCCGGGACGAAGATGCGGAGCAGCCGCACGTTGCGGCTATGGCGGCGCGCGCCGCGAAACGCACGGTCATGGTGATCGTCGGTACGGCCCACCGTGGTGAAGCCGCCGATCGCGTCGGACGGTGGTGTCGTGACCATACGGTTCATCAAGCCTTTAGATCACGATGATTTTAGATCGGCCCGATCCAAAATCATAAACGTGATCGATTCCAACAAGTTGAGCATGATGTTGTCCGAAACCGCTTCGCACTTTTCGGCATCGTGCTCAAGCGCCCCAATGGCATGGTCCGGGCGAAAGCAGAATCGCACCCGGATACCGCAGTTTACGGCGGCCAGCGTCAAAAATCCCCTTGCCACTAAGCCCTTGAATATGGCCGGGGGTAGGCGCCCGGGCCCTCAAGAGTGCGAAAAAATGTCCTCCGCGCCCCATCCGGCCAAGTCGAGCTTGGCGCGGGTCGGCAGGAACCCGAAGCAGGCCTTGGCCAGTTCGCCCCTGTTTTCACGGGTCAGGAGAGCGTCGAGCTTCTCGCGTAGCGCATGCAGATGCAGCACGTCGGAGGCGGCATAGGCGACCTGCGCATCCGACAACGCGCTGGAACCCCAATCCGACAGCTGCTGCTGCTTCGACAGATCGATGCCCAGAAGGTCGCGGGTGACGTCCTTGAGGCCGTGCTTGTCGGTATAGGTGCGCGCGAGCCGCGAGGCGATCTTGGTGCAGAAGAGCGGCGCCGGCATCACGCCGAAGGTCTTGAACAGCACAGCGATGTCGAACCGCGCAAAGTGGAAAATCTTGAGCTTGGCGGGATCGGCCAGGAGCTTTTTCAGGTTGGGTGCGTCGGTCGCGCCGGGCGCGATCTGCACGACATCCGCCGAACCGTCGCCCGGCGAGAGTTGCACTACGCACAGGCGATCGCGATGCGGATCGAGCCCCATGGTCTCGGTGTCGATAGCGACGGCACCGGTATAGCGCGAGAGATCAGGGAGGTCGCCGCGATGCAGGCGGATGGTCATTTCAGTCTCCAACCCGACGGCAGCGGTACGACCGGATCATTAAAAAATGGTGCCCAGGAGAGGACTCGAACCTCCACGACTTGCGCCACTGGTACCTGAAACCAGCGCGTCTACCAATTCCGCCACCTGGGCATGGCGCACACATAAGGTGGGGGGCAAAGCCTTGTCAACGCGCGGCCACCGGCTTCCGGGGCCCTTCAAGGGGCGTTGCGGCGGCTCAGCGCACCTTGCCGCGCGCGACCACCGGAAACACGCTTTCCAGCTGCCCGTGCCGGACGCCGTAAACCTCATCCATCATGTTGGTCACGACGCAGCAATGATTGGGGATGACGTGCAGGACTTCGCCCACCTCGGGCTTGCGCTTGCATTGCGAGAGATCGACCACGCCGTGCTCTTCGGAAAATCCCGAGATCGCCGCGTCCGGATATTCGACAATGCGGCCGAAGCCCTTGGCGTAATATTGCTCGTAGGTGAAGACCTTCGAGCCGGCATCGAGAATGGCGCGATTGTCTGTCGGCCGGCTCACCACGGTGACGCGCACCTTCATCGCGCAATCGTCCCAGGTCGCGGCACCCGCGGTCACCTGCATCACATCGTTATAAATATAGGTGCCGGCGCGATACTCGGTCAGCATTCGTCGTGCTGTTTCCGGACGTCATCCTGTGGCTGCCGAAGCAATTGTTGCCGCAATCGGTCGGCTGCTTTCCCAATCCGAGCGGCAGCGGCTGGATTTGCCCGCCATAACGGCGAGCCATCCTTCGTCGCCCTGTACAGCGCAGGTTCGATCCTGTATTTCGCCAAGGCAAAGGCTCAGAAACAGGATCGCCGCGCGCGTACGGACCTCATGACCCTTCAGACCAACGCCGACACCCTTATCACCATTTTTGGCGGCTCCGGCTTCCTCGGCCGCCATGTCGTGCGCGCGCTCGCCAAGCGCCGCTACCGCATCCGCGTCGCCGTCCGCCGGCCGGAACTCGCCAATTTCCTGCAGCCGCTCGGCAGCGTCGGGCAAATCCATGCCGTGCAGGCCAATGTGCGTTATCCGCGCTCGATCGAGGCCGCGGTGCGCGGGTCGAGCGTTGTCATCAATCTGGTCGGGGTTCTCTATGAACGCGGCGCCCAGCGTTTCGACGTGGTCCATGCCGGTGGTGCCGAGCGCACCGCGCTCGCCGCCGCCGCGTTCGGATCGCGCATGATCCATGTGTCGGCAATCGGCGCCGACGAGAACTCCACGTCCGCTTATGCCCGCACCAAAGCGGAAGGCGAGCGGTCCGTATTCGCGGCGGTGCCGGAAGCCGTCGTGTTCCGCCCCTCGATCCTGTTCGGGCCGGAAGACGATTTCTTCAACCGCTTCGCCGCGATGGCGCGTGTCCTTCCGGCGCTGCCGCTGATCGGCGGCGGCATGACGAAATTCCAGCCGGCTTTTGTCGGCGACGTCGCCGAGGCGATCGCGCTGGCCGTCGACGGCAAGGCGCGCGCCGGCACGATCTACGAACTCGGCGGACCGGAAGTACGCACCTTCAGGCAATTGATGGAATATGTGCTCTCGACCATCGGCCGCAAACGCCTGCTGCTGCCGCTGCCGTTCGGCCTTGCGAAACTGCAGGCCTCGCTCCTGCAATTCATGCCCAAGCCCCTGCTGACCCCCGATCAGGTCGAGTTGCTCAAGACCGACAACATCGTCTCGGAAATTGCCGCGCGCGAGGGCCGCACGTTGCAGGGATTGGGCCTCACGCCGACGGCGATCGAAGCCGTGGTGCCGACCTATCTCTGGCGCTTCCGCAAATCCGGGCAATTCCAGACCCGCAGTGTTTAAGCGCAATCCGGCGAAAGCCTGCCCCGGACTTGATCCGGAGTGGGCACCGGTTCGCCGCAAGATTGCGCGGCGCGCAAAGAGATTACTTGCCGAGCGCGAGCCCGATCAGGCCGAGCGAACCGACGATCACGCGCCACCAGGCGAACAGCGCAAAGCCCTTGTGCGAGACGTAATCCAGAAACGTCTTCACCACGATAAACGCCACGACCAACGAACTGATGAAGCCGGCCGCGACCAGCAGCATGTTGCTTGAATTCATCTGCCCGTAATTCTTGTAGAGGTCGTAGGCGAAGGCGCCTGTCATGGTCGGCATGGCGAGAAAGAACGAGAATTCCGCCGCCGACCGTTTGTCGGAGCCGAGCAGCATCGCCGACACGATGGTCGCGCCGGATCGCGACACGCCCGGGATCATCGCAAAGCACTGGAACAGGCCGATCGCGAGATACATGCCGAGCGAGAATTGTGTCGCATCATGGAAGCGCGGCTTAAGGTCGAGCTGATCGACCCACAACAGGACAGCACCGCCCGCGATCAGCGTGAAGCAGACGACCCACGGATTGAACAACACGCCCTTGATGAACGAATGCGCGGCGGCACCGATAATCGCGGCGGGCAGGAACGCGATCAGCACGCCGAGAATGAAACGGCGCGGCGCCGGATCCGAAAAGGAACCGATGAAAATCCGCCAGAGTTTTCCGAAATAGACCGACAGGATGGCAAGGATCGCGCCGAGCTGGATCAGCACCACGAAGGTCTTGCCGAAAGCGTCGTCGTCGAAACCGAAAAACCGCTCCAGCAGCAGCAAATGGCCGGTCGAGGACACGGGCAGAAATTCAGTCAGTCCTTCGACAACGCCGAGAAGCGTCGCCTTCAGCAGGTCGAGAAGCATCGGAACGCTCCGGATTTAATGGTGTCGCGGTACGGCGAGCGGGATTTATCGGGCGGGACGCGCGCCTTGTCGCGCAAGAACAGGCTTTCGGCAATGGCAAAGACTGCCATCCGGGAACGTGCCGTTCAACACTTCGCCGCGATTGCAGGTCTCTGTACCCCTATAATTGTCACAAAGGATGATTCGCCCGCCGATGCTCACCCTCTTCCATCATCCGGTCTGCCCGCATTCGCGTTTCGTGCGGCTTGCGCTCGGCGAATACAGCCTCGAAGCGCGGCTCGCCGAGGAGCGCGCATGGGAGCGCCGCGAGGAATTCATCCTGCTCAACCCGGCGGGAACCACGCCGGTGCTGGTCGAGGAAGGCGTTCCGCCCGTTCCCGGCGCATCCGTGATCGCGGAATATCTCGACGAGACGCACGGCGAAAGGCTGGGCGACCACCGGCTGCTTCCGCGCAACCCGTCGACGCGCGTCGAGGTGCGGCGGCTGTCATCCTGGTTCAATGACAAGCTGTTCGATGAGGTCTCAGGCCCCCTGGTGCGCGAGCGTTTCTACAAACGGCACATGACCGCCGCGCAGGGCGGTGGCGCGCCCGACACCGACGTGCTGCGGGCGGCACGCAACAATATCCGCTATCATTTGGCCTATATCGGCTGGCTGATCGGGAAGCGGGACTGGCTCGCGGGCGATGAGATGAGCTATGCCGATCTCGCCGCGGCCGCCCATATATCGGTTGCGGATTATCTGGGTGATGTGCCTTGGAACGAGGACGAAACGGCGAAAAACTGGTACGCGCGCGTGAAGTCGCGCCCGTCCTTCCGTCCGATTCTGGCCGAAACCCTCGCCGGGATCGCGCCGTCGCCGACTTACGCCGATCTCGACTTCTGACCGATCCGGTTGCGATCAAGCGCGCGCTGATCGACGCCGGGCGCGAGCACGGCTTCGATCGCGTCGGTATCGCGGCGCCGGATTCGATTCCGCAAGCGAAAGAACGCCTTGAGCGTTTCATCGCCGAAGGCGGCCAGGGCGACATGGACTGGCTTGCGGTCAACGCCGAACGCCGCGGCGATCCGCGCGTGCTGTGGACCGATGTGCGCTCGGTGATCATGCTCGGGGTGAATTACGGGCCCAAGCACGATCCACGTGATGTTTTGGCCGAGCGCAAGCGCGGCGCGATCTCGGTCTACGCGCAAGGCGACGATTATCACGACGTCATCAAGAAGCGGCTGAAAGAGCTCGCGCGCTGGCTGATCGCGCAGGCCGGCGGTGACGTGAAGGTCTTCGTCGACACCGCGGCGGTGATGGAAAAGCCGCTCGCCGCACGCGCGGGAATCGGCTGGCAGGGCAAGCATACCAATCTCGTCTCGCGCGAATTCGGCTCCTGGCTGTTTCTCGGCTCGATCTTCACGACGCTCGAACTGCCGAGGGACGATGCGGGCGAGGACATTTGCGGCTCCTGCCGCGCCTGCCTCGATTCCTGTCCGACCAACGCGTTCCCCGCGCCGTACAAGCTCGATGCGCGCCGCTGCATCTCGTATCTCACCATCGAGCACAAAGGCGCGATCCCGCACGAGTTCCGCGCCGCGATGGGCAACCGCATCTATGGCTGCGATGATTGCCTTGCCGCCTGCCCTTGGAACAAATTCGCGCAAGCCGGCCGCGAAGCCAAACTTGCCGCGCGTGACGTGTTGCGCGCGCCGGAACTCGCGGAATTGTCACGGCTCGACGACGCACAATTCCGTGCGCTCTTTGCAAAGACCGCGGTGAAGCGCACCGGGCGCGACCGCTTCATCCGCAACGTGCTGATCGCGATCGGCAATTCCGGGGACAGCGGCCTTGCCCGTGAAGCCGCGCGGCTGCTCAGCGATGATTCGCCGCTGGTGCGTGGCGCCGCGGTCTGGGCGCTGTCACGCCTGATGGAGCGCAAAGCCTTTGACATGCTCGCCTCCATTCACGGGAAAAACGAGCGCGATCCTTCCGTACGCGAAGAATGGACGGCCGTGCAGCAGGCGGAAGCGGCGCTCGCCTGATTTAGAAACCATCACCCCAGCGCAGATCGCGCGCGCGGGACAATGCCGGGCGATCCCGGTTTGGGATTTTTTGCCGTGAAATCTCTCCGTTCGTGCAGAGTTTCAGCGCGATCCCGGTTTTGTCTTTCTTCGGCGGTGCCAGCACCCGCGCTTCGTAAGGCACGACTGCGACGTAATCGCGCGCCACCGCGAGGTAGGAAAATTTCTCGTCCTCGAACGGCACTTGCGCGGCCTTGACGATCATGTGGTCGCGCGAGCGCGGAAGCCGCTGCGAGAAATGACACCAGTCCGGCGAACGAATAGGACATGGCGCGGCATGCGGACAGGGCGCAATGATCTTCGCCCCGTCCGCCAGCAACCCCGTTCGGCAAGCGACAATCCGCTCGTATCCCACCGGCGTTCCCGGCTCGACCAGCACAAGAATGCCGGTGCAGGATTTCCAAAGCGCCACGACCGTGTCCGCCACCGCCGCGCCCGGCACTTCCGCCAGCGCGTAGCTCGCGATGACAACATCGCTCGCCGCCAGATCAGAGAGCCGCGTCACATCGGCGAGCTTCGTTTCCGCATTCGCGAGCGCTTTGCTCGGGCTCGCCGTTGCGAGCGTACACGCCGTGTCGAGAAAGACCGCGCTGGAATCGATCATGCTGACGCGATCGATACCGGGCCATGCTTCGGTCGCGGCCCAGCTCGCCGTGCCCGGCCCTGCTCCGATATCGCTCAAGGTCTTCGGCTCAAAGGCGCAACGCTCCCTCACTGCGTCCAACACGGCCGCGACGGCCGCATAGGTCGCGGGCAGTCGTGCCAGAAGATAAGCCAGCAGATCCGTGTCGGACGCGATGACCGCGCCGGAATGCCCGCCGCCGCGATAGCAATCGGATATTTGCGCGGAGCGTTGCGCGATCGGCCCGCGCGCACGGCCCTCGAGCAGCGCATTCACCGCGGCCTGTAACGCAGGGGGAAGAGCCATGGCCGTGGCTTAACACGCGGCCAAAGCGGCGCGAGAGTGCAATCCGGCAAAGTGGATACCGGTTTGCCGCGAGATTGCACGACAAGAAGTCTAGGTTCTGATCCGATTTCATCGGATCAGAACCTAGACTTTTTCGCTTTCGCTCGTCTCGCGCTCGCTCTTCTCGTGACACGGACAGCATGTGGTGGTCCAGACCGGGCCGAGATCGACCACTTCCGATTCCACGCATTCGACGTCGATGCGCAGCGCGACGTCGCCCGAAAAGGCCATCGTGATGGTGCCGGCCGGCGCCTCGGTTTCGTGGAAGTCGAGCGCGAGCAGATTGAGCACCTTGTCCTTGTCCGCGGGCGTGACATTGCGGCTCTTGAATGAGAGCACGCGGTCGAACCGCAACGCCGAGCGGCGGCGCTGCCAGGCCGGCGTCTCCGCGCTCGCGGCCTCCCAGTCGAAACGGTTGAGCCCCACTACCAGTCGGTGATCCTCAGGCTGCCAGATGATCTCACCGACTTTCACCACCGCGTCCTGCAAATGCGCGGAGACGATTTCGAGGTCTTCCTTGTCGAGGGCAACGAGCTTGAGAAGGTCCATGATGCGGCGCTCAAATGAGACAGATCGGAACAGGTTAAAAACGAACGAGCGGCGGCGCAAGTTCCAGTCTCCTCGTCGTCATGGCCGGGCCAAGCGCGCAGCGCGAAGACCCGGCCATCCACGTCTGGCTTGCCGACGCTGGAAGAAAGACGTGGATGCAACGCAACTCGGGCCTGCCCGAGTTGCGCACAATTGAGCTTCGCAAGTCGGGTGTACCCGACTTGCGGTGTCAAGCCCCGGGCATGACGACTACGGAGACTGCTCGTCTCATTTCAGAACGAAACGCAGGCCCCGCGCACGATCACGCCGACCGATTGCTGCTTGAATCGCTTTTTATAGGCCTGCGCGATGGCGTCGATCTCGGCCTGGCCCTTTTCGCTGTCGCGCAGCACGATGGTGACGATCTTGCTCGGCTCGCGCACCACGCGCTTCTTGTCGGGGTCGAGCCATTGCCCGGCCGCGTCGACCACGCTCAAGCCCTCGGGAAAACGCGGCGTGATTTCGCGGTCGACAAAACGCGCCCAGGCTGCGTTGGTGACGGCGATGCGGTCGCCGATCTTGCGGCCGAACATCATTTCGACCACGGCGCTCGCTTTCTGGTCGGCGCGGCAGGCGATCTGCGCACTGGCCGGACCGGCAAGCGTCATCACCACCAGAACTGCGATGGCAACACGGATCACGCCTAGTGTCCCGATTCCGAAGTTCGCTTCATTCTGCGGCACCCTCATAAGCGAACTTCGGAATCGAAGGACACTAGCAACATTATAATTCTAGTGTAGTTTTGGTT
>CAYJNT010000067.1:0-15071 GCA_964370945.1 uncultured Hyphomicrobiales bacterium
GCCGGATGCCCGCTTCAGATCGATGCAATGTTGAAATCCGCGACGTGCAGGCGCGGCTAGAGCGCAATCCGGCGAAGTGGAAACCGGTTCGCCGCAAGATTGCGCGACAAGTAAGGAATCTAGAGTCTGATCCGATTCAATTGAATTGGATCAGACTCTAGTGCCGGAATTTGACCGATGACGTGCGGGCGCCACTACCCGCAACCAGTTCGCAATAGAGACGCTCGGTTTCCGGTGTTGGTCCGGTCCCCAATTCGGTCTTCAACACTTTGCGGCAATGGTCATAGTGAGCCATCAACCGATCCATTTGACCAAGACGCGCCAGGCAGATCATCAGGGGGCGATGGAAGCCCTCCCGGCATGGTTCGAGCACGAGCCCCTGACGGCACACGACCGCCGCCTCCTCGAAATCACCACCGTCGAGATGGCTGCCAATGATGTGTCCGAGCACATCGAAATACGTTTCCCGCAGTCGTTCGCGCTGTTCGGCGCACCATTCGGCGTAGATATCTTCCGGAAGGTAGTCACCCTGGTAGAGCTGCGCGGCTTTTTGGAAGCACGCGAGCGCGTCCTTTTGCTGGCTACGCTGCGCCAGGCGTCGCCCGATGCCATAGAATTGGTCGAATGCCTCCCAGTCGAGCCAGATCGGGTCGTGCTTGAGCACATAAGCCGGCCCGGCAACGCGGATGATATCGTCACCCACTCCGGCGGCACGAAGTTCCTTGCGCAAAAAGTGGGTCGTAACCTTGAGGCGCTCCCGGCCTCTTTGCTCGTCGGCATCGGGCCACAAATGCGCGATCAAGTGCTCGCGGTGCAGTGCTTCATGCCGGCTTGTGACCAGTATCTTCAGCAGCGTCAGCGCATGCCGGCGATACCATCGATCAATGGCAAGCCCGCGTCCGTTAACCGACAGCGAAAACCGGCCGAAGGTCACCACCCGCAGCCGACCGTCAACCGACGCCGCGGCGGAGATCTCTTGCTGCGGCCGCAACATGACGATGGCGATCACCGACGAGGCAGCGCGGCCCTTCGCCGGCGGAGGAGTAACCAACGTGCTTATCGTCGCCCGCAGCCAACGGCCGTCCTTGTGACGAAGTCGGCACTCCGGCATGCTGAACGGGGCATGGCGTTCGAAGCACCGCCTGCCCTCGCAGTCCGGCGAGCAGAGCGGACTGCCGTCGGGCAGAGTGGCTTGCAGAATGTCAGAGCAGAGCTGACCGACCGCTTCTTCCGGTGTGTAGCCGAGGAGGTCGGTGGCCCGCTCGTTCCAGGCTGCAATGTGCGAGTCGCGGTCGATCGCCAGCGCCGCGTCCGATGCATGCCCAACGAGGAAACAAAACCCCGCCATCGCACCGCTCCAAGAGAGAGGCCTCCATCGGATAATGCTAGCACGCACAATGGCGGAATTAAACACCTCTCGCGTACCGTGCCGTACGCCTTGATCTTCATGGCATATACTGGTGCCGCTCGAGATCAGCGGCGGCCTAATCCCCAGCGACGAAGACCCGCCTCATCGAGGTCAGCAAACGCCTTGGCATCGTCAGTAATCGCCTCCACTAGCCACTCCTTCAATGTCTCCGGCAGGCTCTTGCCGCATCGATCGGCCCCCGCCTCATAAGCATCCATGATCTCGCATATCTGGTCGAGCAGGCGGCGATGGATGTCCTTTCGTTTTTGCAGATCGGCGCAATCTTCGTCCTCCATGATCTTCTCTTCGAGAGCGAAGTGCGTTGCGGCCAAGACATGAAAATCGGCTAACACGTCCGCAATCGTTTGCGACTCCCTACCCCGCGCAATCAACTCATGGATATCATTGAGCATGTCGACGAGTAGTCGGTGCTCGTAGTCGATACCGGGAATGCCGGTTTCGTAAACCGGGCTCCATTCGAGGTAAGCCATGGCCGTTTCCTCGATTCTTGGCCGCGAGGTTAAGAATGCCGCGCGATCCCCTTTACGGATTCACCATCAATTCCGTGAACTCATAGAGATTCCTGCGTCGATGTTCCCTATGCGCACGAAATGAACGCGGCCTCCTCTACCGCCGCCTCACAAATGCATACCGTCATCCACCACGTCTGAGCGCTTACGCGCTTACGATCACGTGTGATCAAAAGGCTCGTCATTACGGCGGCTGCGTTGCTAACGCTTGGGGGCATTTTTGAGCTGATCGATCCCCAGTACGAACATCGCAGCTGCCGCGGCGATCATAACGAGCGTACGCCAGTCCACCCCCGCGAACCAGAGCAGAATGCAAACGACAAGAATCGAAATCCATCGAAGTGAACGGTGGCTTGGCTTTGCGTCTGAGACCGGCGATTTGTGCAATTGCCGATGACCACCACCCCGCAGCCCCAAGTTCGCAAGCGAATGGTTCTTATGCCGTAGACGTTGCCCGGTGACTACCATTGTGTTCCCCCTGGAGACAGTTCAGTCGAAATTACATTGAACACTCTGTTGCGAAACGGGCGGCGGCGCCACCACGCTGGGACCGAAAAATTCGAAGCGGGCGCATCAACGACATTATCAACGGCCCTCCGCCTCGACACTGTGGAGGCCGAAAGCGCGCGACGGCAGCAGCGGGGTTTCCGCATCAGATCGTGTCCTTCGCCGACAGGAACGGCGACGATATCAGACATCATCTCTCTCATCTGCCCTGAGACTGGATCGCTCGATTGCGTTGGCACGGCCGGATTCAACGAACCGGATCCAGCTCAACTCCCCACCGACTTGATCGTTGTCAATGCAACGGAAAGGGACAAATGAAATTCTCTGTGAATTTATACCAATGATTTTGCTGCACGCTCCGTCGCTTGGATTGGCGAAAGCGGGAGACGAAGATGGATATCGATCTTGCTCGGACGTTTCTTGAAATCGTCAATACCGGCAACTTCATGCGTGCAGCTGAACGGCTGAATATGAGCCAAACGACGGTTAGTGCGCGGATCCATTCTCTTGAAAAGCGCCTCGGATGCTCGTTGTTTGTGCGAAACAAAGCCGGTGCGGCCCTCACTCCGGAAGGCGAAAGCTTCCTGCGATACGCTCCGACCCTCGTGCAGCTATGGGAGCGGGCACGGCAGAAAGTTGCCGTGCCGGCTGGTCGCCGTGCTGTGCTTTCGGCAGGAGGCGAGCTCAGCCTCTGGTATCCTTGGCTTCTCAAATGGTTGCTATGGATGAAGCGGTCCGCGCCAGACATTGCTTTGCGTGCGCAAGTGAACGTCCCCGACAGCCTTATCAACCAAGTGGCTGAAGGTGTACTTGACATCGCCGTTATGTATGCACCGCAGCATCGCCCCGGACTGAAGGTCGATCTTCTGTTTGAAGAAAAACTTGTCTTGGTGACAACACATTCCCCGCCACACGAAGCCGGCACGCTGGGTGGCGGAATCGTCCCCGAAGACTATGTCTATGTCGATTGGGGCGCGGACTTCGCTCTCAATCACAATATCAGCTTTCCTGAAGTGACTAACCCGGGCCTGTTCGTGGGCCTCGGTCCGCTTGCGCTACGTTACATCCTGGAAGCGGGCGGCTCCGGGTATTTTCGGACGCGGGCCGTTCGCCAGTACATCGACAACGGGCAGCTTCACATTGTTCGCGGTGCGCCGGAATTCTCATATCCGGCTTATGCCGTTTACAGCGTTAACGCGGATGAGGCGCTGCTTGATACAGCTTTGAAGGGCCTACGCGCCGTCGCGGCTCTCGATGGATTCTGAATAGAGAAATCGGAGCGGACTCGTTAAGCATGCCGAAAATCTCGGGCGGGGGCTGTTATCGCCGCCCACCCGACAAGGGCCAGCGTCCAGTCAATTTCGAGAGAGAAGATAAGGCATATGGTCCGCTTCATCAATTCAACGTACTGCCGCTGACGCGCATGGACACCAATATTTCCGCATTTGGGCAATAGCGCTGATAGTTCGTCTCGCTCGAGCCCTGATCGAGATCGGCAGCACAGCGTTCCTGACATTCGCAGGCCACGCATTTGCGTTGCATATCGCGGACAAGCTGGGGCTGGATGCTCTCCACTTTGACCGGATCGAGGCGCAGCGCGCGTAAGAGCCGCACGAGAAAATTGGCGGCAACCCACTGGCGCAAACGGAAACGCCGGGCCTTTCCGGTTGCCGTGCGCGGGACCGCATCGATGAAGACGATCTGGCGCGGACACTTGTACCTGGATAAGGTCTCGAGCAGCTTTTGTTGCACTCTTTGCTGCAACGCGTCGCTGCTGCCATCCTGAGCGACCAGGAACATGGTGAGGCGAACGAGTCCGTCCTCGTCCTGAGCACCGACCACGATGGCCTCGGAAACGCCGGGGACCGTCGAGGCGCACTCCTCGATCTCCGCTGGGCTCACCCATTGTCCTGATATCTTCAACAGATCGTCGGCACGGCCCTGGTGATACCACCACCCGCCTTCATCAACGATGAAGACGTCACCGGTGCGAAACCATCCGTCTCGAAATGCCGCTCGTGTCTTGTCTGGCTGTCGCCAATACCCGCGACACAACGAGTCCATCTTGACCCAAAGGATGCCGGGCGACTGAGCCGCACTGACCGGTTGATCCTCGAGGTCGAGGAGCCTTGTCTCGACGTAGGGCAGCGGCTTTCCAGTCGCGCCAGGCCGGTGATCGGCCGGTGTCCCTCCGACCATCATAAACATTGTTTCGGTCGCGCCGATGCCTTCAACGATCGGGGCACCGGTCGCTTCGAGCCAGCGGTTGTAGAGACTCTCAGGTAAGGATTCGCCTGCGGACAGATAACAACGAACTGTCTTGAACCCAGGCCGCGAGGCAAAGCCGTCACGCAGCAGTCCCCTGTAGAACGCCGGAACGCTCAGCATCAGCGTTGGCCGGTGGCGTTCCACCACGGCGGCGATCACATCGCCGTCCGGCCAGCCGTCGTGCAGAATGATGGTTGCACCGCTGCGAAGACCCCCGATCAGAACATGACCGAGAGGGAAGGCAAAGAATAGCTTGGAAGAGGCGAAGACGCGCTCGCCCGGCCCGTATCCGAACGCCTCCATATACCAATCGCCCACGGCCACATCACCATGACAGTGAATGGCCGCTTTCGGCTTTCCCGTAGTGCCGGAGGTATAGAGCCAGAACGCCATGTCGTGAGCGGCGGTCGACGCGGACTCAAAATCGGACCTTGCGTTGGCCAACAGGTCGTCGATCGAACGCAGGGCGCCAGTCTGGGTGCCGCGCACAGCGACAAGCGCCGGCCGCTGGTCCGTCCGGCCGATGGCCTGTTCATACAGCGGCAAAAACTCCTCCTCGATGAGGATCATCTTCGCAGCACTATCCGCGATCGCGAAGGCAAGATCTCCAGCACTCGAACGCGTGCTCAGCGCGACCGCAACTGCGCCTGCACGCATGATCCCGAGATGCGCGGCAACAAAAGTCGGACTGTCCTTGAGAAGCAAGAGCGCTCTGTCGCTTTTCGCAAGAAACGGCTGAACCGCATTCGCGAAACGATTGACGTCGGCGTTGAGCTCGTTGAACGTGATCTTCGCATCCCCAAAGAGAATGGCAATGTCCTCGCCCCGGCCGCGCGCAAGGGTTGGTTCCAGGATTGCGTCGGCGGCGTTGACCAATCGCGGCCATGCTGAGTTTCCTCCGTTCATGTCCCCCTCCCGACACTCACGACTCATCGGTCCAAAACGCGCGTACCGCGCAAATCTGCAGCTCCGGCCGCAGCCGTCCGATGACGGCTTTCTCAAGCAGCGGCTGTTTCGGCAATCCCTCCAAGACATGGTGGCCCGCGACCATCCGATCCGGCGTATCAGCCTGATTGAGAAACAGCACACGGCGTGCCCGCCGCGGCGCACCTCGCGCTAGCCCGGATGGATGTTCAATGACGCGCGCCAGCGCATCGGCAGTGACAGTGGCAGAGATCGGCACGCCCGTGAGCGCCGACCAATGCTCGGCGCGGAAGATCGTATTCTCCTCTAGCGGTCGGCCGAGTCCGCTGAGGCTGGCTACGATGACGACAGTGTCGGTTGATGATGGGAAGACTGGCTCTCTTGCGTTCGGCGCCTTCAATGGCCGGCATCGAGAGCCGTCTGCCTCGACGAGGATCCGGGTGAAGCGACCGCTTTCTGCAAGCTGGTCAATTGTTTCCGGCGAAACGCCCAGCAGGCGCCCGCGCCCATAGTCGAGGGCGCGATAGGCGAGGATGGGTCTGGTGTCACCGCTCGCCGCGGCGAGAATGTCCGCCGCATTTCTCGTCTCGCAGGGGCGCCAAGGCCCGACGCCTTCACTGATCGCCATTTTTGTGCTCGTCGTCGCAAGCACTCGCTCGCGGGGCATCGAGCTGAATTCCCGAGTCAGTGCCGCCATCAAGCTGGTCTTGCCCCCGGCACCGCAAAGGGAGATCACACGGGATGTCTCGAGTCCGAGGGCCGCCACAAGCGTTAAGGCCGCCTGCGATCGATCGAGGACGTTGCCACCGAGGGAAAGTGAATCGAGATCCGTTCGGCTATCGACGTCGCGGAAAGGCGTCGGATCACTAAAGCACACCGGAACAGCCGCACCACGATTGGCTTCTATTATCGCACTGCCGCCCCGGTCGCCTTTGAGCTGCAGCAGCTTTGGGAAGAACCGAGTACTGAATACGACCGGATTGCCTCGCTGCCCCTGGCAGGACGGGAAGCAAATGCCACCTTCGCTTGCTTCAAATGCGGCAATCAATCGATCGATTACAGAGGCGTCGATCAACGGCTGGTCGCCAACAAGGAACATCGCACCGGTGCAGATCGGCGGAACAGCCGCCAGTCCCGCCATCACCGACGTACTCTGGCCTTGCCGATATGATTGGTTGACCACAATGCTCAGCCGGCGTTCCCCAGCCAGATCGGAGAGCGCCCGGCGGACACGAGCATGTTCATGACCAAGCACCACGATTAACGAAGCAAGCCTGGAGTGCAAAGCCGCGTCGATCACCCAGCGCAGCAACGGCCTGCCCTTGAAGGACGCCAGCAACTTGTTTCCGTCGAATCGGCGAGCGCAGCCTGCCGCCAGTATCACGCCAACGACCCCTGATCGTGGGGCCGAGTCGAGGGGCAATCCGATGTTTCGCCGCGCGCGGCACATATCGTCCATGACACGAGCCATCGCGGCTCACCCCTGATGTCGATGCTTGTCCTCGCGCGACAGTCTGCGAATGCCTTTCAGTATTTTTTCAGGCGTGAACGGCGTCGAGGTCAATCGGACGCCAGTGGCATCGTAGACCGCATTGGCGATCGCCGCCAGTATTCCGGACACGAGGCCCTCGCCCACCTCCTTGGTACGGTACGGCTTGCCTACGACATATTGCTCGGTGATCACGTCGGCATCGTCGGACGCGGCCATCTCATGAATGGTCGGCATGCGGTAGTCGAGCCAAGTCGGGTTGAGAGTATAACCGTTCTTGGTCAGCACTTCCTCGAGGAAGGCGTGACCAAGCGCCATGGATACCTGACCATCGATCTGGCCTTTCACGAGCGCCGGGTTGATCGGAAATCCGCAATCGTGGACGGTCAGGGCTTTGACCAGGCGCGCTTCCCCGGTCTCGATATCGACCTCGACCTCGGCGACCTGGCAGCTATACGCATAGTTCTCGCTCCAGCGCCCTTTAGTGGTCGCAAGACTGGGATGCGTCGGCTCGTCGCGCATGGTCCGCCAGAAGCCTTCGCCGATAATAGTGTCGCCGCGCCGGGTGGCGATGCTGTAGGCGATGATTTCGCGATAGGTTATTCGCTGGCTGGGATCATTGCGATTGAAGATGGCGCGGTCCTTGATCCCCAGATGCCGGATGTCGACATTGAATCGCAGAGCTGCGAGATCCAGCATTTTCTGGCGTACGTTTCCGGCGGCCTGGCGCGCGGCATTGCCGGTGACATAGGTCATCCCGCTAATCCATGCGCCGATATCCTGCGGCGTCGTGTCGGTATCGGACGAGATGACCTTCACGTCGTCGATATCGACGGCGAGCTCCTCCGCCACGATCTGACAGATGATCGTTTCTGAACCCTGGCCAACATCGATGCCGCCGGTGAGGACGGTCGGTGTACCGTCGTCATTCATCTTGACGATCACACCGGATCCGTTCGGATAAATCAGGGAACCGCCGAAATAGCCGCTCACCCCCATGCCGATCCCGCGGCGGATCGTACCCGCGGCCTTGCGACCTTTTCCGTGTTTGCTGAGAAAATCCGACTTCTCGGCAGCCACTTTGATGCAGTCGATCAGCCCGGCCTCGTGCACGTTGTCTCCGTTCGGCAGTTCCTCCCACGGCTTTCGCGCATTGCGCAACCGGATCGTGACCGGATCGATTCCGAGATCTTCGGCGATCTTGTCCAGCTGCGATTCGATTGCAAAACGAATTTGGGGGCAGCCATGGCCGCGCTGCGGCGCGCGCACGGTGTAGTTGGTATAGACCGAAAGTCCCTCGTATTTGAGGTTGGGGATACGATACGGAATCATTGTGAAGCCCCAAGCGAGAAAGATCACCACAACGCCACTGCCCCGATAGCCGCCGGAGTTGTTGATGACCCGGATCTGCTGGGCGACGATAGTGCCGTCCTTCTTCACGCCGGTCTTGATCTCCATGGCCAGGGGCTGGCCATGGCGATAGGCGGAAAAAATCTCCTCGCGGGTCGCCACAATGCGCACCGGCCGGCGTGTGATCATCGATAGCCGCGAGGCGCAATACTCGTGCGAGTAGAGGTCAATTTTCCCGCCGAATGTGCCACCCACATAAGCCTTATGAACGCGCACCGCGGAATAGGGCAGATCCAGGGTCTTCGCGAGCTTCGCGCGCTTGATGAACGTGCCCATGGATGAGGTCCACACGTTCAGCCGGTCGTTCTCCCAATGCGCGATGGTCGCGTGCGGCTCGAGATAGCCATGGGTGCGTAGATGGCTCTCGAAGCGATCCTCGCGCACATAATCTGAAGCGGCGAATCCGGCTTCAACGTCCCCCCATCCGGTCGCCGTGCGGCCGCCGATGTTGGAGAACGGCACTTCCGCTTTCGGATGGGTCGGATGGATTTGTGGTGCGCCCGGTTGCATCGCCGCGACGGGATCAAAAACGGCCGGCAGGGTTTCATAATCGACTTCGATTAATTCCAACGCCTGCTGAGCGGTCAGATTGTCGATTGCGGCAACCGCGGCGATTTCTTCGCCGACATGCACCACGCGCTCACGCGCCAGGACTTCCTGATCCGGCGGGTAGCGCGGCGTTTCCACAAAGCCGTGCTTGATACCCTTGGTGTCGTCGACGGTGATGACGGCCTTCACTCCGGGCAGGGCCAAGGCCTTCGATGTATCGATGCGCAGGATTCGCGCATGTGGGTGCGGACTGCGCAGGATGCGGCCGATCAGCGTGCCCGGCAACTTAACATCTTGGCTGTAGACAGCCCGGCCCGTCACCTTATCGGGGCCGTCCTTACGACGGAAGCTCTTGCCGATGTAACTCAATTCACCCATGGCGCGTTCCGCCCCGATTTCTCAGCCGACCTACTGCATGACAGGCTCGATGCCTTGTCCGGAAGCCTGCAACACCGCCGCAACGATGGCGTTGTAGCCGGTGCAGCGGCACAGATTGCCCTCAAGCGCCTTCTTGATCTCCGGCAATGACGGTCTCGCATTCCTTTCCAGCAAGGCGGTCGCGGACATCAACATACCGGGTGTGCAGAAACCGCACTGAACGGCTCCCTGATCGAGAAAGGCTTGCTGGATTGCGCTCAGAGCTTCACCCTGAGCGAGCCCTTCCACAGTGCGTATCTGCTTGCCGTGGCATTCAACTACGAGCGTGATGCAGGCGAGCACGGGACGTCCCTCAAGCAGCACGGTGCAAATGCCGCAACTCCCCTGTTCGCAGCCGGCCTTGGTTCCGGTCAACCCGAGCTTTTCTCGCAATACCTCCACCAACGTGTGCCGCGGCTTCACTGAAACCTCGTGCCATTCGCCATTGACGCCGATCTCGATGGTTTGCGAACCGCGTTTGCGTTTTGATTGCACATCAGACACGGGCCCGTTCTCCTATGCTGCAGGAGGTTTACCGCTTGCGTCGCGAGCCGCCTGCCTCAGAACACGCCGCAAATAGACGCGAACGTTGTCGACGATGTAGCTCTTGCTGAATCCGTGATGCGGCAGCGGCCTCAATTCTTCGAGTGCGGCGGTGACGGCCTTTCCGATGCTCGCCTCATCGAGGACCGCGCCCGCCAGTACCCGTTCGGCCGCCAGCGCCCGCACCGGCCGCTCGCGCACGGCACCGATGACGATACGAGCGTCGGCGCAAGTCTTGCGGTCCGCGTCGCGACACAGCGTTACAGCCATGATGGCCAGCGCGAATTCGAGACCGCCGCGCCTCGCAGACTTGTGATATCCCCAACCGAAATTCGCAGGCGTCGGCGGCACGATGATCGCGCTGATGATCTCGTCCTCCCGCAACCTCACCGGCACGAGGCCGCTACCAGTGAACAGATCCTCAAGCGCTACGCGGCGGCCACCGCTGCCGTTGATTGTCTCGATCTCGGCACGAAGTGCGATCAGCGCCGGCGCCACATCCGACATGTACACTGACCAGCATACATCCGGCTTGTTGAGCGGGAACGGGTAACAAACAGCGCCGCCGCGCTTGTAGCATGCCGACACGAATTGATAATCGTGCTGCTGATTGAGATAGAGGCAACGTGTTTCTTGGCACAGGTTGCCGGCCAGCGTTCCCATTTGTCGGATCTGGTTGCTGCCAACCGCATGGACGCTCTGCGCGAGAAGCGGCAAATGTTCCCGGATCCAAGCCGACTCCGCGATCGTCGCCAGACGACTAAGCGCATCGATTCTGATGACACCATTCTCGTCGCGTCGAGGCGGTTCGGGCACGATGCCGGCCAGACCAATGACGGCTGCCGGTCGCACGAGTTCGATGCGCATGTTTGGCAGCAAGTCGGTTCCGCCGGCCATGATGCGAGCACCCTTCCCGCGGCGGCGTAGCAGCGTTGCTGCCGCGGTCAGCGAGCCAGCTCTTTCGTATTCGAAATCGAAAGGAATCATGCAACAGCCCGACCACACCGAGGGCCCAGATGCCGTCGCATCGTCGTTCGCGGCAGCGACATCGCGCCCTCCAAACTGATCAACCTGCATACAGTTTGTATATCAAACTATATGACTGGCGTATCGGCCTGTCAACGCGATTGAGCAACCGATGGTCGCGTCTCAGCCTGCGCGTTCAGCGGTTCAAAGCGCGAGAAATTCTTCGCAGCATATCAAGAAGATGCTTGCGTTCGCCGCGCCGCAAGACGGCGTCCATCGCGCGCTCCTGCGCCTCCACGCGCGCGCGCACGCGTCGCAACACCGTGCGCCCCGGTGCGAGCAGCCAAAGCGCATAATAGCGCTTGTCGTCGTGGCCGCGCGTGCGCTGAACCAGGCCGCGCTTGAGGAGTCGAGCGACAGCGAGCGACAGTGTCGACTTGTCAAGCTTGTAGACCGCGGCCAGATCGATCTGGCTGATGCCGGGATTTTCATCGAGCAGCGTGAGCAAGCCATATTCGCCCGGCGTCACCCCAAGATCCGAGATCGAAGCCATCAGGTCGCGAAAGACGGCGGCCTGCGCCTGCCGGATCTGATAGCCGAGATAATCGAGGAGCGGCCCGAAACTGATGGCTCGAACTTTGTCAGTATTCGAAAGGCGGCGTTTTCGCTTCGGTGGCCTTCTCATGAATTGCATGTCACCTCGACACGTCAATGTTACCCGGTCGGTCGGCTTGCACGACCCGGCCGATGACGGATGCAGCGCAGGTTTGGCGCGCCTTGAGATCGGCAAGGAGCTGCTCCAATCGGGACTCGTTCACCGCCATCAGCAATCCCCCTGAGGTCTGCGCGTCAGCCAGCAACAGCTGGCGCAGTTCGTCAATTTCGGTCGCGAATCTGGCATGCGGCGCAGCATATTGAAGATTGCGCCGCGTGCCCCCCGGGCAAAGCCCCTCTGCGAGAAACGATTCCACACCATCAAAAATCGGGACAGCATCATAAGTAACCTGAGCGCCAAGATTCCGGCCCATCCTCTCGCCTGAGGCACGCAGCAAGGTCCCGAGGTGACCCAGAAGCCCAAACCCGGTGACGTCGGTTGCCGCCTTCACACCGGCCGCGACCATCGCCTCTGCCGCTTCGCGATTGAGCGTCGCCATCGATTCGATCGCATTTGCGAGCCCATTGGCCTGTAGCCGCCCGCGTTTTGCGGCGGTCGTCAGCACCCCCGTGCCGATCGGCTTCGTCAGTACGAGAAAGTCGCCAGGGCGAGCCCCTGCATTGGTGACAATCGCATCCGGATGCACAAGGCCCGTGACGAACAGACCAAATTTCGGTTCGTCATCGACGATGGAATGGCCGCCGGCGATGGCAATTCCGGCGCTTGCGCAGATGGAGGCCGCACCCTCCAGGACTCGGCCCAGACAACCAAGACCGAGCCGATCGACGGGCCAAGCGATGAAGCTTAGCGCGCTGAGCGGCTTTGCGCCCATCGCATAGATATCGCTCAACGCATTGGCGGCAGCGATCCGGCCATAATCATACGGATCGTCCACGATCGGCGGAAAGACATCGACGGTCTCGACCAGCGCGAGGTCGTCCGCGAGCCTGACAACGGCAGCATCGTCG
Source organism: uncultured Hyphomicrobiales bacterium (assembly GCA_964370945.1). GTDB lineage: Bacteria > Pseudomonadota > Alphaproteobacteria > Rhizobiales > Xanthobacteraceae > Pseudorhodoplanes. Next base: position 12,635 of record CAYJNT010000067.1, read on the forward strand.
CCTGTCGAGTGGCCAACGATCACCCTGGCATCGACAATGTCCGGCAGCCGCGACAGCGCCGCGCGAAGATCGGCCTGACCGATCTTGGCCGCACAGCCGGCGCTGCGTGCAAGCTGAGTGAGGGCGACGTCCTGCTGTTTCATGGCGGCTCCCGACGGTCAGGTGACGGCGAGTCCACGACGCGCCCGGACCAACTGGGCGACAATGCTGACGGCGATATCGCTCGGCGTATTGCCCCCGAGTTTCTCACCGAGCGGACACCCGATCCTGGCGATGAACTCCTCCGCAACGCTACTGGCTCGGAGTTCGCGGCGCATGATGGCGGCTTTCGAGTCGCTCCCAAGAACACCGATGAACGATATGCCGATGCCCGCCCGAAACAACGCCTGCAGCACGGGCAAATCGGTAGCGTGCCCCATTGTAATCACGACAACAAAGGCACCGCATGGCACGAACTCCACGCCTGCGGTGAAATCCTGGACCAAGCGCCTTTCCAGTCGCACGTTCCGGGGCAGCCGGTCGAGCCACTCTGTGCGTGGATCAACACAAGTTACCCGGCAATCCAGCTCGACCAGCAAGCGACAGAGCTTCTGCGCCACGTGGCCCGCGCCGAACACCACCACGTTCCACTCAAAGTCCGGCCGAAAGACCTCGTAGAGGAGCGTCATCTCGCCGGCGCAAGTCATGCCGACGTCCCTGTGCAGGTTGAGCCGTTCGAGCATCGTGCGTTGCCTGGCTGCGGGAGCCAGAAGCTCACGCGCCTTTTCACATCCGCGGGCCTCTATCTTGCCACCGCCGATCGTGCCGCAGATCAGTCCGTCGCGACTGAACAGCGCCTTCGCGCCGATCTCTTGCGGGATGCTGCCGCGTGCATCGGCCACGGTCACAGTGCAGAAGGGCACCCCATCGTGATGGAGCCGAATTGCCTCTTGAAGAACGTCGACAAGGTCGATGGCCATTGGCGAATTCGCAGGCTTGGCATCCAAGTACTCATTCTACCGCGCCGCGCCTCGTCTAGCAATGCTATTAGTTTGCTAATCAAACTATAATACACGGCGGTGATGTTGACTTCTTGATCGGATGGGAGGATGAATTTACCAACTGCCCCGACGCATGCCTGGCGATGATCGGCACGACAGATTTTCCCACTGCCAAGTCAGCCCGAACAGGCCGCGCGGCGCTGATCTCGCCGACCGTTCTGATCAGAGGAGCGGGCGAAATGGCGAGCGCCGTCGCCTGGCACCTCCACATGGCAAACATCAGGCGGATTTGCATGACCGAGCTGGATGCGCCCCTTTGTGTTCGGCGGACAGTATCGTTCTGTACGGCCGTCAACGAGGGATGGGCCACGGTTGAAGGCGTGGACGCCCACATTGCGCGTGATCGGGCCGAAATCGAAAGAGCGTGGCGTGAGGATAGCATCGCCGTGGTTCCTCGCCGGCGATGGGACAGTATTGCAGACCTTTCTCCTGACATTGTAGTCGATGCAGTTCTTGCAAAGCACAACACTGCCACTTCGATTACTGACGCTGATCTTGTGATCGCGCTTGGGCCAGGGTTCGTCGCCGGGTGCGACTGCCATGTCGTCATCGAAACCAATCGCGGCCATCATCTCGGCCGCATCATCACCACAGGGAAGGCTGAGGCCAATACCAGTGTCCCTGGCGACATCGCCGGCCATACCCAGGCTCGCGTGCTGCGCGCACCCGCAAGTGGCGTGTTCAAGAGTGCGCACCGAATTGGCGACCGCGTTAATCGGGGCGATGCCGTCGGACAGGTCGACGATCGGCCCGTCGTTGCCACAATTGACGGCATTCTGCGCGGTCTCATTCTGCCGGGCACGCTAGTCAGAGCTGGACTCAAGCTCGGCGACATCGATCCCCGGGCAAACTCGGAATATTGCCACACGATCTCGGACAAGGCGCGCGCCATCGCCGGCGCGGTCCTTGAGGCCGTCATGCGTCACTGCAATAAGTTGAACGACGACTGAAGCACCACACACCTTGCGCCGCTCTCGATCAGCCGGACAATCCGCTCTTCCGCCACGGCTTGAAATGCCAGGACGCAAAAGTTCGATAACCGGGAATACAGAGACCTCAGGTCGATGATGAAAGCCCGCAATTTGCGAGCATTTCTTGCGCACAGAAAAAAACATTCTCCAAATCGTGCAACGGCTGGCTGGCGGCGCAGTGTAGACCGTCCCAGTCTCTGCACCCATTCCCTGCTAACAGGGAATTTTACAGGGAAAATATCGAAATTCCGCCATTTTGGAGCATCAGAGACGCAGATTACCTGCCAATTTCAAGCGCTTTCCGCTGAATTCCCTGAGCGCGATAACAGGGAATTATTTCGACAGAACAGGCAATTCTGTAGTCAGAACAAGGAAATTCATCCGCTGAAATTGCGATCCAATCAGCCATCTCGTATAGTTTGAAGC
>CAYJNT010000068.1:0-4540 GCA_964370945.1 uncultured Hyphomicrobiales bacterium
ATGGTGCCCAGGGGCGGGATCGAACCACCGACACTGCGATTTTCAATCGCATGCTCTACCAACTGAGCTACCTGGGCGCCGAGCCCCGGACGGGGCGTATGAGGTGAGCGCGGGCGTTATAGAGGCCCTGTCCTGCCCTGTCCAGAATGCAAGTCGCTGTGGGCCCAGTGCAATTTTGGGTGCCAGGACAGGGCTCGCCCCGGCCATCGGGACGGCCGGTCAGGCGACCTTGGCGTATATGGATTCGGGCGCGAGCCCCGCGGCGGCGATGAAATGGCCGATCTTCCCGATCTCCTCGGCGGTGAGCTTGACCCGCGGCGGGCGCACATACGTCCGCTCGCTTACGACGGTCACGATTGTCCTTCTTCCTGCCGAGGCATATATTCTTACCGCAACGCTTGCATCCGCATGAGCGATTGCGAGAAATTGGAGGAAGCCATGAAGAAGGAGATACTCCAGGAGAATAGGGCCCGCTGGGAGCTATTCGAGCAAATCGGCAGCCTCGCGGATAAGTTTATCTGGGCCGGGATCGGCGCGGGTGTAGCGCTCGTTTTGGTGTATTTGCTCAGATGAGAGAACTGCTTCGGCGGGATTAAGGTCGAAGCTCCATAATTGATGGCGCGGAGGCGTGGCCCGCTTCTGCGTGCAGGAGTAGAGCGGCCCTGCGCCGGCGAATGTTCTGCGGGAGACTTTGGCCGAGACGTGCCACGCGGGCGTTTGACGGGATGAAGCGTCCGAGCGGCGATCGCCAGCGCCGCGAAGAGCCCTTCTCCCCCCTGTGCCCGCAGCGTTGGAGCTGAAGGAAAAGTCCGTCAGGAACGTTCGTCCTGGGAAGCGTCGCCGGGCTTGGCGTTCTCCTCGCCGTCCTCCTCCACGGGGATGGCGTAGACACCGGAGAGCCAGCGATTGAGGTCCACATCCGCGCAGCGGGCGCAGCAGAAAGGCTTGTATTTCTCGACGGCAGGCTTGCCGCAATGCGGGCACGGTTTGCCGGGGGCGAGGCTTGGCGCGGTCATGGGGCAGAGATAGTGGCTTCTAATTTGCCGCGCAATCTTGCGGCGAAACTAGTGTGGTGGTTCAGAAGTCCCCTCAGTCGTCGCAGCGAGTCCGTCAGGGGACTTCTGAACCAAAACCACACTAGAATTATGCATTGCTAGTGTCCCTTGGAATCCGAAGTTCGCTACCGGAATCGCTGCGAGATCGAGCGAACTTCGGATTCGGGACACTAGTTCCCACTTTGCCGGATTGCGCGGTCTCAGGAATATTTCAAAGTGATGCCGCCATCGACCACGAGCTCGATGCCGGTAACGTAGCGGCTCTCGTCACCAGCGAGATAGACCGCGGCGTGCGCCACATCGAAGGCATTGCCGCCGAAGCCCATGGGAACCTGTTTCGCCCGCACCTTCCACATCTCTTCCACATTGCCGCCGGCATAGGATTGCGCGAGGCCCGCCGCCTTCTCGACCATCGGCGTTTCCATCAGTCCGGGCAGGATCGCGTTCACGCGGATTTTCTTATGCGCATATTGCACGGCGGTGGTGCGCGTCAGGTGGCTCAGCGCCGCCTTGCTCGCATAATAGCTGGCATAAGGCACGCCGGTGTAGCGCAGCGCGGCGATGGAGGAGATGTTGATGATCGAGCCCGCGCCACCCCGCTCCATCACCGGGATCACATGCTTCATGGTCAGGAACGCGCTCTTGAGATTGACGTCCATGACGCGATCCCAGGTCTCCTCCGATAGCTCGACCACACCGCCGACTTCCGCGATGCCGACATTGTTGTCGAGCACGTCGATGCGGCCATAAGCTTTCACGCACGCCGCGACCATCGCCTCGACATCGGCGCTTTTCGTGACATCGGCATGAATCGCCTGCGCGTCGAAACCTTCGCCCTTGATGATGCTCGCAGTCTCTTCCGCGGCTTTCAGATTGACGTCGGCGCAGAGCACTTTCGCGCCCTCGCGCGCGAAGACGACCGCCGCCGCCTTGCCATTGCCCCAACCGGGGCCGATCGAGCCTGCGCCGACAACGAGGGCGACTTTGCCTTTCAGACGGTCTGCCATTGAGCCTCCCCAAAATCCGAACCCCATCCCTCCCCTTCAGGCGAGGGTGGCGAGCATCTGATTTCGGGTTTACCCGAGATCAGCATATTAAGAGGCGCAAGTCGGGTAGACCCGACTTGCGCATGAGCCGGGTGGGGTTCGATAGCGAATTGCTGAGATCGCCCCACCCCGCTCGCCGTCGCTACGCTACGGCGAGCGACCCTCCCCTCGCGGGGAGGAAAAGAACAGCGTCAGCCATGCTGCCCTCGCTTCGCATCCATCGCGCGTAACTCCGTCTTCAGAATCTTCCCGTAATTGTTCTTCGGCAGCGCGTCGACAAAGACATAATCCTTCGGCCGCTTGAAGCGGGCGATCGCATTGAGACACAGCGTGTCGAGTTCGCCCGCAGCCACCTCGCCCGCGACGTATGCGACCACCACCTCGCCCCATTCCTTGTCGGGCCGGCCGATCACCGAGACTTCGCGCACCGCCGGATGCTTGAGCAGAACCTCTTCCACCTCGCGCGGATAGATGTTGGAGCCGCCGGAAATGATCATGTCCTTGGAGCGGTCTTTCAAGGCCAGATAGCCGTCGGCATCGAAAGCGCCGACATCGCCGGTATGCAGCCAGCCGTCTTTCAATGCCGAGGCGGTCGCTTGCGGATTATTCCAATAGCCCGGCATCACCACGTCGCCCTTGCACACGATTTCGCCGGCCTCGTCCGGCGGCAGGTCGCGGCCGTCTTCGTCCACAATCTTCACGTCGACGCAGGCATACGGCTTGCCGGCCGAAGCGAGCCGCTCGCGCCAGCGCGGATGCGTGCGATCGGCGATATCGCCCTTCGACAGATTGGTGATCGTCATCGGGCTCTCCCCCTGCCCGTATATCTGCGCGAGCCTCGGCCCGAAGCGGTCGAGCGCGCGCAAGGCATCCTCGAAATACATCGGCGCACCACCCCAGATGATGGTGCGGATGTTCTCCGACGGACAATCGGCGGCGCTCTCGACCAGGCGCTTCACCATCGTTGGCGCCGCGAACATCGACGCGCGCGGCCACGCCTTGAATAGAGAGAAGATTTCCTCCGCCTCGAAGCCACCGGATTCCGGGATCACATTGACGCCGAGCCGCATCACATGCGGCATGATATAGAGACCCGAGCCGTGGCTCATCGGGGCGGCATGCAGGATCGGATCGCCGGGCGACGTCGGGTCGACTTCAGTCAGGTATGCGAAACTCGATTGCGCGAGGACGCGGTGCGTGAGCATCGCGCCTTTTGGCCGGCCGGTCGTGCCGGAAGTGTAGAACAGCCACGCGAGATCGCCACCATCGCGCGGCGCGCAGAAGATCGTGCCGGCGGCGAAGAGCGTTTCGTATTCGGCGCCGCCGATCACGATCAAACGCTCGAGCGATTTCGGCGCATGCGGCGCGATCTCGGCATCGAGCCCTTTCGACGCGAAGCATACCCGCGCGCCGGAATGTTCGAGGATGTAGCCGAGCTCCGCGCCGTGCAGCTTCGCATTCGCCGGCACGGCGGCGAGCCCCGCATGCCAGACGGCGTAGAGCGTCTCGAAATAGTCGGCGCTGTTCTTGGCAGCGATCGCGACGCGATCGCCCGGATTGAGCTTCAATTGCGAGCGCAGCGCGCCTGCAAGCCGGGCGACGCGCGCGGCGGCTTCCCCATAGCTGCGTATGACGCGCGCGCCGGTCGCGACCGCAGGCATCGTGGAATGGCTTTTCCCGGCACGTTCGAGCCAAAGGGCGATGTTCATATGCCGTTTATTGCATAACAGATCGGGCCGGTGAAAGAGCCGAGAAAGCTGGTATTCGCAACGGCAGATGCATACATACGAGCCTCATCCAAAGGAGTCGAATATGGCCAAGGGCCCACTAAAGCTTCCAGCGAAAGAGGCGGCCGACAGCGAAGCAGCATCCCCGCCGGACGCTGAAACCGTCAGCGCACCCACGACGCTCAATATGCCTGAAGCGCGCGGACAGAGGCGCGCGACCGAACCGGGACGTTTCTGGCTGCAAATCGACCGGCAAACCAAGTCATCCTACGACACCGCCGAGGCCGCGGCAGCAGCGGGAATTCTGATCAAGAAGCAATTCGCGATGGTTCAGGTCGCCGTGTATGACCGCCAGGAAGGCTCGAACCAGATTCTGGAACTTCCGGCCTAGGCGTTTTTCGCGACAGATGCCACACGGTAAAAATCCCCGGCCGATATTTCGACCGGGATCCTGCTTGATGCCCAACGGTTATTTCGCGTCGGTGATCGCGCAGAACGGATGGCGCGAGGCGCATTTGCCGCGCGCCTCGTCGCGGCTGATGCCGGTTTCGGTGCAGGTGGTGCGGCTCACCAGCAGCGGGATCGGAAATGCCGGACAGCTCACCGTGAATTTGTAGCCGGTCAGATTGCGCCAGACGCGTTTCGCCTTCTGCGTCAGCGTCTCGTTTTTCTTCGCCTTCTCCTGCGCCAAAACAACGGCGGAGGGATCGTC
>CAYJNT010000068.1:4640-8107 GCA_964370945.1 uncultured Hyphomicrobiales bacterium
AAAATTCGTCACTGCACGCGAGCACATGCAGTCAACATCGCTGACGGCAACAACGGAAATGAGAGGTAATTTGTTCCTGCGCCAATCGGACGGGCGCAGAACCGCTCAGCTATTGAGCCAACCGAAATGAATCGGAAAGCCTTCGCCTTGCAGAAGACCCACGGTCTCGTAAAGCGGCAAGCCGACGACATTCGAATATGAGCCGACCATCTTCACAATGAACGAGCCTGCGAGCCCCTGCGCGGCATAGCCGCCAGCCTTGCCGCGCCATTCCCCGGAGGCAAGATAGGCTTCAATGTCGTCATCGGTGAGCCGCTTGAAGCGCACACGCGTCTCGACCAGGCGCTGGCGGAAGGCTTCCTTCGGCGTGACGAGGCAGATGCCGGTATGGACGCGGTGATTGCGTCCCGAGAGCAGCCGCAGGCATTGCGCGGCCTCATCGAGCAATTCGGCTTTCGGCAGGATGCGGCGGCCGACCGCGACCACGGTGTCGGCGGCGATGATGTAGGCGCCGCGCAATTCCTCATCCAGCCGCACGGCGGCGAGTGCCGCTTCCGCCTTGGCGCGCGCCAGACGGTTGGCACAGGCGCGGGGCAATTCGCCTTTCAGCGGGATTTCGTCGATGTCGGCAGGCTGCAGCGCGTCCGGCTCGATGCCGGCCTGGTTGATCAGCGCCAGACGCCGGGGCGACCCCGAAGCGAGTACGAGTTTGGGCCGACCGATCATTGTGGCAATTCACTGATCCGGGGAAAGCTGCGCGGGGTCCGCGATTGGGCGGACAGATAGCGGAATCGGGGCGGATTCACAACCGGCATCCTACTCATTCCCCGGCGCGGCGGCGCCGAAGCGCTGCTTGATTTTCATCATCAATTGATCGCGCACGGCGCGATAGGCATCGAGCATCTGTTCGCGGTTGCCGGCCGTATTGGTCGGGTCCGGCATCGGCCAATACTCCACGTCGGCCGCGAGCGTACGCGTCAGCTCCAGCGCCTTGTGATGCGCTTCCGGCGAGAGCGTGACAATGAGATCGAAATTCAACCCCTCCCAATCGTCAAGCTCCTCGAAGGTGTGCGGCTTGTGCTTCGCGATATCGAGGCCGATCTCCTCCATCGCCTTGACGGCGAAAGGATCGATCTCGCCTTTATGCACCCCTGCCGAGCCGACATAGATGCTCTTGCCGTAGAGCCAGTGCGCCAGCGCCATCGCCATCGGCGAGCGGATCGAGTTGAGCCCGCAGGCGAACAGGACCGATTGCGGACGCCCCGCCGCCATCCCGCCCTCATCCTTTCCAGTGCAGGACGCAGATCAGGGTGAACAGACGCCGCGCGGTGTCGAAATCGATCGCCACCTTGTCCTTCAGCCGGTCCATCAGGATGTTGGAGCCCTCGTCGTGCAGGCCGCGCCGACCCATGTCGATCGCTTCGATCCGGTCCGGCGTCGCGGTACGGATCGCCGCGTAATAGCTGTCGCAGATCATGAAATAATCCTTCACGATCTTGCGGAACGGCGTCATCGACAGAAGATGCGCGGTCACCGGCGTGCCGTCGGCGAGGCGGATGTCGAAGACCAGACGGTTCTCCGCCATGGAGAGATGCAGCGCATACGGCCCGCCGTCGTGACCGTCCGGCGCGAAGGAATTCTGCTCGATCAGATCGTAGATCGCGACCGCGCGCTCGTGCTCGATATCGGGGCCTGAGCGCCCGATGGAATTCTCATCGAGCGTGATCGCCACAAGCCTTGCGTCTTTGGCTGCGCCGCTCATGTGTTGGTGCGGATCGCGACCGAGCGCGCATGCGCGTCGAGCCCTTCGGCCTCGCCAAGCGCAATCGCGGCAGGGCCGAGCGCAGCCAGTTGTTCGGGGCCGCATTTGAGGATCGAGGTGCGCTTCATGAAGTCGAGCACGCCGAGGCCCGAGGAGAAGCGCGCCGAGCGCGCCGTCGGCAGCACGTGATTGGAGCCGCCGACATAATCGCCGATGGCTTCCGGCGTGTGCCCGCCGATGAAGATCGCGCCGGCATTGCGGATGCGACCGATCAGGCTCTCGGCGTCCGCCGCGATCAGTTCGAGATGCTCGGGAGCGATGGCGTCGATCAGCGGCACCGCGTCGGCAAGCGAGCGAACAAGGATCGTTGCACCATAGTCGCGCCAGGACGCGCCCGCGATTTTCGCGCGCGGCAAGGTTTTCAATTGCGCATCGACCGCCTTCTCCACTTGCGCCGCGAGCGCGGCATCGTCGGTGAGCAGGATCGATTGCGCCGCTTCGTCGTGCTCGGCCTGCGCAAGCAGGTCGGCGGCGATCCAATCCGGGTTCCCGGTCTTGTCCGCGACGATCAAGACTTCGGAGGGGCCGGCGATCATGTCGATGCCGACCTTGCCGAACACAATGCGCTTTGCGGCCGCGACATAAGCATTGCCCGGTCCAACGATCTTGGCAACCGGCTTGAGCGTCTCCGTCCCGTAAGCGAGCGCGGCAACCGCCTGCGCGCCGCCGATCCGATAGATTTCGTCGACACCGGCGAGCTGCGCGGCCGCGAGCACCAGCGGATTGAGAACTCCGTCCGGCGCCGGGACCACCATCACAATGCGCGGCACGCCGGCGACTTTCGCCGGCACCGCGTTCATCAGGACCGATGACGGATAAGCCGCGGTGCCGCCCGGCACATAGAGTCCGACCGCCTCGATCGCGGTCCAGCGGCTGCCGAGCTCCACGCCCAACGCATCGATGAAGCGCTCGTCTTTCGGCACCTGGCGCAGGTGATAGGCCTCGATCCGGCTGCGCGCGAGCGCGAGTGCATCGAGCGCTTTCTTCTCGCACGACGTCGCGGCCTTGGCGATCTCATCCGCCGTCACCCGCAGACCGATGCCTGCAAGATCGACGCGGTCGAAACGCTTGCTCAAGTCCACGAGCGCCGCGTCGCCGCGCTTGATCACGTCGTCGATAATGCCGCGCGCCGCGGCATCCACATCCGCGGATATCTCGCGCTTGGCGGCGAGGAAAGCCTCGAATTGCCGGCTGAAACCGCCGGCGCTGGCGTCAAGACGAAGAGGCATCGGCGGCAATCCTGAAACGGGGTCATCCCCCCTGCAAGGTCAATGACGTGGCCGGTCGCGGCCGTCAACCGCCTGTCCAGACAGCAGTTTTCAGCCTTTGAACCTGAATGCCCGTCCAACCCTCCAATGAGCGTCCACAACTCAGGGAGAACGGACATGAACAAGCTCATTCTCGCAACGACGATCCTCGCGACTGCGGCGGCCATCGTTCCGGCCAATGCGGCGCCTCGTGTCGACAACCTGCTCGCCAAAATGGCCGCGCAGTCTACGATCCAGGTTGGAGACCAGTGCTTCAAGCCGACGGACTCGAGCCGTGGATTCGGCTACTGGGACAGCTGTGACAACGTCTACGCCTTCTCGTTGGGTCGGCGCGGACAAACGATCAACGACGAACGCGGCGCCGACGGCGGCGGCGG
>CAYJNT010000068.1:8207-15040 GCA_964370945.1 uncultured Hyphomicrobiales bacterium
TCAGCTCGCTTCGCGGATCTTGACCGCGGCCTCGAGATCGACCGACACGAGTTGCGACACCCCGCGCTCGGCCATGGTGACGCCGAACAGCCGGTTCATGCGCGCCATCGTGATCGGGTTATGCGTGATGATGACGAAGCGCGTATCGGTCGAACGGCACATCTCGTCGAGCAGGTCGCAGAAGCGCTCGACGTTATGATCGTCAAGCGGCGCGTCGACCTCGTCCAGCACGCAGATCGGCGCCGGATTGGTCAGGAACACCGCGAAGATCAGCGCCATCGCGGTCAGCGCCTGCTCGCCGCCGGAGAGAAGCGACAGGGTCTGCGGCTTCTTGCCGGGCGGCTTGGCCATGATTTCGAGACCGGCCTCGAGCGGGTCCTCGCTCTCGATCAGTTGCAGCTCGGCTTCACCACCACCGAACAATTCCTTGAACAGCCGCTTGAAGTGGTTGTTGACGATCTCGAACGACGCCAGCAGCCGCTCGCGTGCCTCGCGGTTGAGATTCTGGATGCCCTGGCGCAGCCGCTTGATCGCTTCGACGAGATCGTCGCGTTCGCTTGTGAGCGACGTGTGCTGCGTCTCGACATCGCGCAATTCTTCTTCCGCGCGCAGATTGACTGCGCCGAGCCGCTCGCGGTCGCGGCGCAGCTTTTCGAGCTCGGCCTCGATATCGGCGACATCGGGGAGCACCTTGTCCGGGGTGATCTCCGCCAGTTCGGCGACCTGTTCCGGCTCGACTTCGAGCATATCGCGGATTTCGTGCGCCACGTCCGCCACGCGGCGCTTGGCCGCTTCGGCGCGCTCCTCGGAGCGGGCGGCCTGCTCGCGCGCGGCGGAGAGCACGTCCAGCGCCTGCCGCATCGCCTTGTCCACCTCGGCAAGCGCGGCTTCGGCTTCCGCCAGCCGGTCGGCAGAGGCCCGGCGCGTTTTCTCGGCCGCTTCCACCTCGCTGATCAGCGCCACGCGCTTGTCGGCAAAAGCCTCCGGCGTGTTGGCGAGGCCGTCGCGCTCGGCGGCGGTCTCGGTCACGCGCGTTTCGAGCGTCGCGATCTGCGTCGCCGTGCGCTCCCTGGTCTCGATCCAGGATTTCTGCTCGTTCGCGATCGCCTCGAGCCGCTTCCTGGCGATCTCGGCCTCGCGCGCCAGTGCCTGCGCCTCGGCACGGACTTCGGCGAGGTGCGCGCGATGACCGTTGATCTCGGCGCGCACGGTGTTGAGGCGACCTTCGAGTTCGCTCGCCGGCGCAAGGCCGCTCAAGGCCCGATTGGCCTCGTCCTTGGCAGCCAGAGCTTCCGCGTGGCTGGCGTGCAGGCGCGTCTTGGCTTCGGTGAGCGCGGAGAGCCGCGCCGCTTGCGAACTGAGCTCACGCTCGGCGACGCTGTGGCGTTCGCGCGAATGATCGGATTCGTGCTGCAGATCACGCCAGCGCGAACGCGCCTTGCTCTCGGCCTCGGCCGCTTGCGTGACTTCGGCTTCCGCGGCGGTCGCGGTCCTGCGCTTGACCTCGACTTCGGCGCGCGCGGCCAGCAATTCCGCCTCGATTTCGGCCAGTCGATTGCGCTCGGCCAAGCGGCGTGCGGCACCGGTCGGCGCATTGGCGGCGACGGCAAAACCGTCCCAGCGCCAGAGATCGCCGTCGCGCGACACCAGACGCTGCCCGGTCTTGAGCAACGGTTGCAGGCCAGCCGCCTGCTCGCGCGTGACGAGGCCGATCTGCGCAAGCCGCCGCGCCATCGCCGGCGGGGCGGTCACATACTTTGTCAGCGGCTCGGCACCGTCGGGTAATGTCGGATCGGACGGATCGATCGCCGCCCCGCTCCAGCGCATCGGCGCCTTCGGGTCCACGGGCGCCTCGAGATCATCGCCCAAGGCAGCGCCCAATGCGGCTTCGTAGCCCTTCTCGACTTTCACGTCATCGATAATCGCCGGCCAGAGATTCTTGGCATCGACATGCAGCACTTTCGCCAACGCCTTGGCTTCGGCTTCGAGGCGGTTGGTGCGCCGCTCGGCTTCCGTCAGCGGACGGCGCGCCACATCGAGCGCCTGCCGCGCCGCCGAATGCGCGGCTTCGGCACGCACGGTCGCGGTTTCGGCTTCGGTGACGGCATTGTGCGCGGCTTCGGACGCGGATTTGAGCGCGGTCAGATCGTGCTGCGCGGCGCCGGCGGCACCGAGCTTGGCAAGCTCGGCCTCGACCTCGGCGATCTCGCGTTTGAATTTGGCGAGCCGCTCATCCTGCTCGCGCGCACCATTTTCGAGCTGGTTGCGCCGCGCGGTGAGGTCGGCGAGCGCGCCAGTGAGCTCACCGAAGTTTTTTTCGGAACCCGTCAATACCGCGTCGGCCTCGGCGACGCGCGCATCGATGGCGCTGCTTTTGTCTGCGCCGGCCTGCAGGTCGCCGGTCAGCGCTTCCTTTTCCGCCGCGAGGCGATTGAGCGCCCATTCGGAATCGGTCGCGAGCTGCTTCTCGCGCTCGATGTCTTCATTGAGCTGCACCAGCCGGCGGCTCAATTCCGCGAGCCGCTCGCGTGCCCGCTCCTCCTCGCGGTCAAGCGTTTCGCGCGCAATGACGAGCCGCTGCAAGGCGGCGGCGGCGCGCGCTTCGTCCTCGCGCAGCGGCGGCAAGGCGGCGGCGACGGATTGCTGTTTCTTGGCGGCTTCGGTCTGCGCCAGCATGGCGGCGGCAACTTCGCGCGTACCGAGATCGCGCGCGCGGTCGGCTTCGTCGACTTCCTTGTTCGCGTTGATCCAGCGCAGGTGATAGAGCGTGGCTTCCTGCTTGCGGACCTTGGACGACACATCGCGATAACGGATCGCCTCGCGCGCCTGGCGCTTGAGCGCCGACATCTGGCTCGCGAGCTGGCCGATCACGTCTTCCAGACGCTGCAGATTGTGCTCGGCGGCGCGTAGCCGCAATTCCGCCTCGTGGCGGCGAACATGCAAGCCGGAAATGCCGGCGGCGTCCTCCAAGACGCGGCGGCGCTGCTCGGGCTTGGCCTGGATGATCTCGCCGATACGGCCCTGATGCACGAGCGCGGGCGAACGCGCGCCGGTCGAAGCGTCGGCGAACAAAATCTGCACGTCGCGGGCGCGCACTTCGCGGCCGTTGATGCGGTAGCTCGAACCCTGCTCGCGCTCGATCCGGCGCGAGACCTCGATCTGGTCGCTTTCGTTGAACGATGCCGGCGCCGAGCGGTCGGCATTGTCGATCGCCATCGCGACTTCGGCATTGTTGCGGCTCGGCCGATTGCCGGAGCCCGAGAAAATCACCGCATCCATGTCGGCGGCGCGCATGGATTTGTGCGAGGTCTCGCCCATCACCCAGCGCAGAGCCTCGACAAGATTGGATTTGCCGCAGCCATTCGGCCCGACCACGCCGGTCAGCCCGGGTTCGATCAGGAAATCGGTTGGCTCGACAAAAGATTTGAATCCGATGAGACGCAGTCGCGTAAGCTTCATCGAGTTATTGCACTCCGCCCTTTAAAGGGTCTTCCCCGGCCCCGCCGGGCGCGGGACCATGAAACAGGGGCTAAGCCGCTCATGCGGCTTGGCGAATCTGTCTTGCACCGAGAATGAACAGGCCTTAGGCCCGCCGCAAGCCGCCCGCGCGGTTGTACCCAAGTCCTTGCCGGATAAAGCCCCAGGTCCTTTGGATCTTGCCCTTCTGGACCGCTGAAATTCAGCCGTTTTAACTCTTCAGCAGCGGCAGGATTTCCTTCTCCAGCTCCTCGATCGACACCGCGCCCCGCATCACCTTGCCGTTCACAAAGAAAGTCGGGGTCGAATTGACGCCGAGCTTTTCCGAGCCCCGCGCGCGCGTTGCCTCAATACCGTCGAGAACCTTCTGGTCCGACAGGCAGGCCTCGAAGGTCTGCTGCGTGAAGCCGGCCTGTTTGGCGATCGCCGTGAGCGGGGGGATGGGCTGCTGCACGGCCCATTCGTTTTGCTTCTGAAAGAGCACCTCGATCATCGGATAATATTTGTCCTTGCCGGCGCAGCGCGCCAGCATGAAGCCGGCCGCGGCCAGCGGATCGAGCGGGAATTCCCGCATGATGAATTTGACCTTGCCGGTATCGATGTAGCGTGTTTTCAGCACCGGATAGGTCTTGGCGTGGAAGGTGGCGCAATGGCTGCAGGTCATCGAGGCATATTCGATGATGGTCACCGGCGCGTCGGCCTTGCCCAGCACTTCATCGCCGAGGGGGCCGGCCACGGCGATATCGGCCATGCTCGGGGTCTGCGCATGCGCCGCACCGATGAAATTCCACTCGATGGTGGACAGGGCCGTGCCCGTGAGCGCCACGCCCATAAAGGCCTTGGCGGCAGAGCCGGCAACGAATTCGCGTCGGGTAATCACCTGAAAACTCCGTGTGCTTGAAGCCGCTTTGAGCAATCTTTGGGCCGTCCGACCCCCGGTTGGCTATCTGTTATCCGCAAATGTGGCAATGGCGGGCCGGTTCGCCAAGCCGCCCCGCGGCCGCTTATTTCGGCTATGAAGAGGCCGGAACCCCGCGCTTTTCGGGCCGGTTATGCCCCGAACCCACCCGCCGATCCTCAGGGCCAGTGAATGATTCAATTTCTTGTGTGGGGATTGGCGCTTGTCGCTTTGGCCGCCCCTTTCGTCATTCTTTATCGGGCGCATCGTCAGGGCCTCTTTCGTGCGGCCGACCCCTCGCTCGCGGCATGGGTCGCGTTTGAAAACCGTCTCGATCTTCGGACGCGCCGGCTGATCTCGGCCGCAACGCTGGCCGCGAGCCCGCACAACTCGCAGCCCTGGCGCTTTGTGGTCGGCGAGAACGAGATCCTGTTGCACGCTGATTTCACCCGCTCGCTCGGCGCCATGGACCCGTTTCAGCGCGAGATGTTCATCGGACTGGGCTGCGCGCTGGAGAATATCGCCATTGCGGCGCCGGGCGCCGGCTTCGCCGCCGACATCGCCTTGCTGCCGGATGCCAAGACAGGACTGGCGGCGCGTGTCACGCTGACGCCGGCCGATGCGCTGCCGCACCGGCTGGAACGTGTCATCGCGCGGCGGCGGACCGATCGCGGGCCTTATGACACAACGCACCCGGTCGACGGCGATGCCATCCACGCATTGCAAAGCGAGCTCGACGACAACAGGCCGTTCGAACTTCTCTTCTTCCCTCCTGCAAGCGCGCAAGCCGCGAATTTTCGCGAACTCACCATGCAGGCGACGCGCGATATCGTGGCCGATTCCAGAATGAGCCGCGACAGCGCGCGCTGGTACCGCAACGAGCAGGAAACGATCGACGCGCGCCGCGATGGCCTCACCATGCAGACGCAAGGGTTTGCGCCATGGCTCACGACGCTCGTGCGCCTGCTGCCGCAGGCGTCGGAGAAGACCGCGCATATCTCATGGCTGCGGAACACGCGCGCGGTTCAACTCGCCACCGCCATGCAGATCGGAATAATCGTTGTCCCTCGAGATCGCCTGCTCGATGACGTGATCTCGCTTGCGGTCGGGCGCGCCTGGCAGCGCCTGCATCTTAAGGCGACGGAGCTCGGCCTCGCCTGCCAGCCGATCAACCAGATTCCCGAACGCATCAGCCGGGAGCGTCAGCTCGGCTGGACGCCCAAAACGCAGCGCGCCCTCGAGCAGCGGATTCCATTAAACGGCGTCCCGGCATTCTGCTTCCGGATGGGATACCCGACACGCGAGGCGCCGCATTCCCCGCGCCGCACGGTCGAGAACGTCACCGAGACGAGAGTCTGATCCATTCGAGATTGAATCAACTAGCGCCCCTCGCGTTTGATCGAGGCGCCGAGCCGCGCCAGCGCGTCTTTCAGGCTCTCGTCCTCGATGCCGGGCAGGCTTTCCGCCATGCGCTTGACCGTGTCCGGATCGGGCCCGGCGGGCTTGCGCCGCTCGCGCCGGGCAATCGGCGCCTGCCGGATCGTCAGCCGTCCGACCGCCTGGAATCCAAAGAAGCGGTTCACGCGTTCCAGAATCTGCGGCGCGAGATGCTGGATCTCGATCGCGGCCGGGCCTTCGACCCGCAGCATCAGCGTGCCCGGCTCCGGGGTCTCGCCGTCCGGCGTGCGCGGCCATTGCATCTTCAGCGGCTCGGCATGTTGCGCGATTTCGGCGCCGACAATGTCCGGCCAGCGCGTGACGAGCTCGGCCGAGGCAAAGCCCTGGCGGGCGAAACTGCCCGCGAGCAGCGGATTCGCCAAATCGGCCAGTGGACGGGCATAGCTTCGGGGCTTGTTCATCGAAAGCCGGTCTGTCAGACGGGAGACATGACGCTAGTGTCCCGATTCCGAAGTTCGCCATCATTATGCGGCACCCTCGTTCGCGAACTTCGGAATCGAAGGACACTAGCAACTTATCGATCTAGTGTGGCTTTGGTTCGGAAGTCCGCATGACGAACTCGCAGCAACATGATGCGGACTTCCGAACCGCCACACTAGCAGGCCGCAAGCGCATAAAGAAGAACGGCGCCAAAAAGAATGACGCCAAAAACGGACGCGGGAACCATCCCGATCCGGCCGCCTTGCTCGCCTGGTATGACCGTCATCGCCGGCGTCTGCCGTGGCGCGCGCTGCCGGGCGAGACAGCCGATCCGTACCGCGTCTGGCTGTCCGAGATCATGCTGCAGCAGACCACGGTCAAAGCGGTCGCTCCTTATTATGAGCGGTTTCTCGCGCGCTGGCCGACGGCGAAAGATTTGGCTGCGGCAAAGCTCGAGGACGTGCTCAAACTCTGGGCCGGGCTCGGCTACTACGCCCGCGCGCGCAACCTGCATGCCTGTGCTGTTGCGGTGGCCAAAGAGCATGGCGGCGCATTTCCCGCCGACGAGAACGCCCTGCTC
>CAYJNT010000069.1:0-5603 GCA_964370945.1 uncultured Hyphomicrobiales bacterium
TTTCGCGGGCGATGACAATTGTAGATGCATTAGCTGATCGGATCAGACCCAGACCGCTTCGGACAGGTCAGTCAGCTGGCGGACGTTGGATTTCACCTTGCGCGGCTCGGGGCCGTAATAGTCCCCGATCCGCACCATCGGCCGCGGATTGCCGCGGACCGACATGATGCGTGCTTTCAGCGCATTGGCCGAGACCGGCTTGCACAGGAATTCATTGACGCCGAGCCGGATCGCCTCGACCACGCGCTCGCGCTCGACATGCCCGGTCAGCATGATGACCGGCACATCCGGATGCGAGAAGGTCTTCGGCGCGCGCAGCATGCGCATGAATTCGCTGCCGCTCAGCTGCGGCATCTCCCAATCGAGCACGACCACGTCCGGGATGATCTGCGGAATGGCTTCGAGACCGTCGACGCCGTTCGCGGCCTCATGCACATGCTTGATTCCGACCGCGAGCAGCAGGCTGCGGATCACCTTGCGCATGTAATAATCGTCATCGATCACGAGCACCTTGGTCGAGGTGATCAGCTCGTCGATGCTCTTCAGTCCGGTCTTCGCGACCGAATTCATGGCACAACCCGAATGCTCTTTACATGTCGCGCAATCTTGCGGCGAACCGGTTCTCCACTTCGCCGGATTGCGCTTTCAATTAGACACGCATTATCTAAGCATTTTCGCTTTAGAGTGGCGTGAATCTCTTCGCTAAAATTGGAATCGAAAAATCGCGCGCGGCCGCGGCGATTTAGCTGGTTAGCGCCGCGTTAATGTGCGCGCAACGGCGTCGCGCCAGCCCGCCCACTTGCGATCGCGCGTCGCGGCGTCCATCGCCGGCACGAACCGGCGCTCGCGTTTCCAGGTCTTGGCAAAGCCCTCGAGGCCGGGACAAACGCCCGCCTGCAAGCCGGCGAGATAAGCCGCACCGATGGCCGTGGTCTCCATCACCTTGGGCCGGTCGACCGGTGCGCCGAGAATGTCGGCGAGGAATTGCATGGCCGGCTCGCTCGCGGTCATGCCGCCATCGACCCGCAACACCGTGCCGGCAGCCGATGCATCCGGCCAGTCGGCGCGCATGGCGTCGAGCAGGTCACACGTCTGGTACCCGACGGACTCGATGGTCGCGCGCGCCAGTTCCGCGACCCCGGAATTGCGCGTCAGCCCGAAAATCGCGCCGCGCGCTTTCGCGTCCCAATACGGCGCGCCGAAACCGACGAAGGCCGGCACGAGATAGACCTCCTCGGCCGGATCGGAGGCAGCGGCGAGCGTGTTCACCGACGGCGCGTCGGTGATCACCTTCAGCGCATCGCGCAGCCATTGCACGGCGGCACCGGCGATGAAGATCGCGCCTTCGAGCGCGTAAGTGCGCTCGCCGTCCAGTTGATAGGCGATGGTCGTGAGCAGCCGGTTTTTGGACGCGACCGGCTTGTCGCCGGTATTGAGCAGCGCGAAGCAGCCGGTGCCGTAGGTCGATTTCATCATCCCGGGCTGGAAGCAGCCCTGCCCGACGGTCGCCGCCTGCTGGTCGCCGGCAATGCCGAGAATGCGGATCGGTCCGCCGAAGAGGCTCGTCATGCCGAAATCGGTCGCGCAATCGCGCACCTGCGGCAGCAGGCTCATGGGAATGCGAAAAAGATCGGCGAGCGCTCCGTCCCAGGTGCCTTTGTTGATGTCGAGCAGCAACGTGCGCGCGGCATTGGTGGCGTCGGTCGCATGCACGCGCCCCTCGGTCAGCCGCCACAGCAGAAAACTGTCGATGGTACCGAACGCGAGCGTTCCCGCTTTCGCCGCCTCGCGCGCGCCGGCGACATGATCGAGAATCCAGACGATCTTGGTCGCCGAGAAATAGGGATCGAGCAGCAACCCGGTGCGCGCCGAAATCATCGGCTCATGCTCGCCGGCCTTGAGCACCTCGCAGGCATCCGCGGTACGGCGGTCCTGCCAGACGATCGCGTTGTGCAAAGGTTTTCCCGTCGCGCGATCCCAGACGATCACGGTCTCGCGCTGGTTGGTGATGCCGATGCTAGCAATATCCTTCGCGGCAAGGCCCGCCTTCGCCATCGCATTCCTCGCCGTCGAGAGAACGCTGTCCCAGATCTCTTCCGGATCATGCTCGACAAAACCCGGCGAAGGATAAATCTGCCGGAATTCCCGCTGCGCCGACGCGACCGGATTGAGCTCGGCATCGAACACGATGCTCCGCGTCGATGTCGTGCCCTGATCGATCGCGAGCAGATGGGCCATGGCCTTATTCCGCTGCGTTCAGCCCGCGCGGCTGCGCCATGAAGCGCGCGAGATTGCCGCGCTGGTCGTGCGACAATTTCAGGCCGAGCTTTCCTCGCCGCCAGAGAATATCGTCGGCATCGAGCGCCCATTCGCGCTCCATCAGATAGCGCACTTCCCGCGCCGTCAGGTCGGCGCCGAGATTTTCGCCGAGATCCTCGAGCGATTTCGCTTCGCCGAGAATATCCTCGAGCCGCGTGCCATAAGCATGCGCCAGCCGCCTGGCATGCGCTTCGGTGAGGAACGGCCAGCGCTCGCGTGTTTTTGCAACGAGCGCATCGAGGCCGTCCCAGGCGATGTTTCCGCCCGGCAGCGGCTCGTGTGCGGTCCACGGTGCGCCCAAGGCGAAAAACGGCGAGAGCATCTGCAACGCGGCTTCCGCCAGCCGCCGGTAGGTCGTGATCTTGCCGCCGAACACCGTGAGCAACGGCGCCACGCGGAAACTTTTGTCGAGTTCGAGGTGATAATCGCGCGTGGTGTCTTCCGGTTTCGACGAGCCGTCGTCGTGCAGCGCGCGCACGCCGGCGAAGGCCCAAACGACGTCGTCGGGCGAAACCGCCTGCCGGAAATAGTCCATCACCGCTTCGCAGAGATATTTGATCTCCTCGCCCGAAGCCGCGACGCAATTGACATCGCCCTTGAAATCCTCGTCGGTCGTGCCGATCAAGGTGAAATCGGTTTCGAATGGAATGGCGAACACCACGCGGCCGTCCGAATTCTGGAAAATATACGCGCTGTCGTGATCGAACAGCCGCGGCACAACGATATGGCTGCCCTTGACGAGACGCGTGCGCGACGGGCCCGCCTGCCGCAACGTCATCTCGCTGACTTCGCTGACCCAGGGGCCGCCGGCATTGACCAGCACGCGCGCGGTGACCACTTCGCGAGTGCCCCGGGAGTTGAGCACCAGCCGCCAGTGATCGTCGGTGCGCTCCGCACGCACGCATTTGGTGCGGGTGCGGATGGCGGCGCCGCGCTCAGCCGCGTCGAGCGCGTTGAGCACCACAAGCCGCGCGTCATTCACAAAGCAGTCGGAATATTGAAAGCCGTATTTGTAACGGCGCTTGAGCGGCACGCCGGCGATGTGATGCGTGAGATCGATGGTTTTCGTCGGCGGCAGCAATTTCCTGCCGCCGAGATGGTCGTAGATAAAGAGGCCGAGGCGCAGCATGACGCTCGAGCGCTCGGCCTCGTGCGGCGGCAAGGTGAAGCGCAGCGGCCGGATGATGTGCGGCGCCATCCGCAACAGCACCTCGCGCTCGATCAGTGCCTCGCGCACGAGCCGGAAGGCGAAATGCTCGAGATAGCGCAGGCCCCCGTGGATGAGCTTGGTCGAGGCCGAGGAGGTGCCGGAGGCGAGGTCGTTCTGCTCGACCAGCAGCACGCGCAGGCCCCGGCCGGCTGCGTCGCGCGCGATCCCGGTCCCGTTGATGCCGCCGCCGATGACGGCAAGATCGAAGTCGGCCATTTTTGATTCTCTTTACTCTCTACACAGCATGCTTGGCGAAACCCTGTTGCTCAAGCATGACGTGAATGCGGCCCAGACCTGTGTTTAATGGCCCTGTTCCCAACTTTGCCGTAAACTGTACTACATAGAGAATTGCACGGCGGGTTTGACCGCCGACGGAACGCTTGATGCCTGCCCCCCGCCTCCTCGTCATCGAAGGCAATACCGCCGACGGCCGCGCCCTGCTCACCGCCGCCGGGGGCCGCGCCCCGAGCGCCGGATATGCCGAATTGCTGCGCGAGCTGATGCCGGACGCGGTCATCGATATCTGCTATCCGGCCGACGCGGGCGCCAACCTCCCCGGCAAGGAGGGCGTCGAGGGCTATGACGGCGCGGTCATCACCGGCTCGGCTCTGCATGTCTATGACCGTGGGCCGCATGTCGATCCGCAGGTCGAGCTCGCCAAGGCGGTGCTCGCCGCCCGCACGCCGCTGTTCGGCAGCTGCTGGGGGTTGCAGGTGATCACGGTTGCGACCGGCGGCAGCGTGCGCAAGAACCCAAAAGGTCTCGAGATCGGCTTCGGCCGCCGCATCCGGCTCACCGCGTCGGGCCGCGGACACCCGATGTATGCCGACAAGGACGAGGTGTTCAACGCCGTCACCGTGCATCTCGACGAGGTCGAATCGGTTTCGCCCGGCACGCAGGTGCTCTCCTCCAATCTCACCTCGGCGGTGCAATCGGCGGAAATCCGCCACGGCGAAGCGGTCGCCTGGGGCACGCAATATCATCCCGAATACACGCTCGGCGACATCGCGGCGACCTTGCGCCGCTACGGCAAGAGGCTCGTCGATCAAGGATTCTTCCCGGACGAGGCGAACCTGCTCGCCTATTCGAAAGAGCTCGATCTGATCAATGTCGATCCCAAGATCAAATGGCTGACGTGGCGGCACGCGCTCGATCAGATGATCCTCGACAAGTCGATCCGCGTGAGGGAAATCTCGAACTGGATCGTGCATCAGGTGCGCCCCGTGCGCGAGAAGCGCGGGCGGAGCTAGTGTGGCGGTTCAGAAGTCCCCTTGCTGGATGCGGCGAGTCCGTTAGGGGACTTCTGAACCAAAACCACACTAGCTAGACTCATAACGTTTCTGGTGTCCCTTGGAATCCGAAGTTCGCTACCATGGGCGCTGCAAGATCAGGCGAACTTCGGATTCGGGACACCAGTAAAAATGAATTTCTCCGGCCGGCATGTCGTGATCACGGGCGGCACCGGCGCGCTCGGCACCGCGGTTGTCGGCGCGCTGCTGCAGGCCGGCGCGCATTGCCATGTGCCCTATATCGCGGAGCGGGAGGCCGAGCGCTTTGCGCACGGCAAGAGCGAGCGGGTGACGCTTTACCCCGGTATCGAGCTCACCGACGAAGGAAAGGTCGAAAAGCTTTACGGCGGCATCACGCCGCTCTGGGCCTCGATCCATCTCGCCGGCGGCTTTGCGATGCAAGCCCTCGCGGACGCGAGCAAGGCCGATGTGATGGGCCAGATCGAAACCAATCTGGTGAGTTGCTTTCTCTGCTGCCGCGCGGCCGTTGTTGCGATGAATAAAGCAAAGAGCGGCGGGCGCATTGTCAATGTCGCCGCGCGCCCCGCGCTCGAGCCGCGCATGGGCGCGGGCATGACCGCCTACACCGCGAGCAAGGCCGGCGTCGCGGCTTTGACCGCTTCCCTCGCCGAGGAAGTCGCGAAAGACGGCATCCTGGTCAACGCGGTCGCGCCCTCGATCATGGACACGCCGACCAACCGCAAGGCGATGCCGAAGGCAAATTTTGAGGCGTGGCCGAAGGTCGAAGAGGTCGCAGCGACGATCCTGTTTCTCGCCTCGCCGGA
>CAYJNT010000069.1:5703-6970 GCA_964370945.1 uncultured Hyphomicrobiales bacterium
GTCCGCGACAATCGCGGCGGCGTTGCTACTCCCAATACCGGTGGCCCCCAGGGCGGGTATGCGATTCAGAGCGGCTGGCGCGTCAAATGCGTCATTCCATTCTGCAGTCACGATTTCAAGCCCTCGCGCGCGCGGGAGCAGGATCACCGGACGGCAAACCCGAACAAAAAGCCGAAGACATGAATCGAATGCCGCGCGTCACGGCGGATGCTTATGGGAGCGAGGGTTAGCGTTATGGGCACGATCGCGCCGCGGCCGGACGCCCAATCGCCGCACCCGCTGTTTGCAATGGACAAGTCGACTTCTTTGGGCGGAAAATTCATCAGCGCCCGCGTTGAAGCGTAGGGCGCGAGGGCCGCGTGATGTTGGTCCAGTCGAACCAGAACCCTGACAAGTCGGCCTACGTCATCGTGGTCGGCAATGAAAAAGGCGGCTCGGGCAAATCGACGCTCGCCATCCATGTCGCGATTGCCCTGATGAAGGCCGGCCAGCGCGTCGCCACCATCGATCTCGATTCCCGGCAGCAAAGCCTCACGCATTACATCGAGAACCGCGGCGCGTGGAGCCGGCGCAACCGGCTCGACCTCGACATCCCGACGCATTGCTTTGTCGCGCGCAGCGATGGCGTCCGCAACGACGAGAATGAAAATGCCGAGTTTGAGGGCTTCATCGACAAAATCTCCGTCGCCGAGTCCGACCACGACTTCATCGTGATCGATACGCCGGGCAGCGACAGCTATCTGATGCGGCTCGCGCACGCGATGGCGGACACGCTGATCACCCCGCTCAACGACAGTTTCGTGGATTTCGACGTGCTCGGCGCCGTCGATCCGGTCACCTATGCGCTGACGCAGACCAGCCATTATTCCGGCATGGTGCGCGACGCGCGGCGCGCGCGCCGCAAAATCGATCAGCGAGACCTCGACTGGATCCTGGTCCGCAACCGGCTTGCGAGCGTCAGTTCACGCAACAAACGCCATTTGGCCGAGGGCTTGAACGAACTCGGCCTGCAGCTCGGCTTCCGCTGCACGGAAGGCTTCACCGAACGGACCGTCTATCGCGAATTCTTCCCGCGCGGGCTGACCGCGCTCGACATCAGCAAGGCGACGCTCGGCAAACGCCCGAGCCATTCCCAGATCATGGCGCAGCAGGAGGTTTACGCACTGCTCGCGGCGCTCCGGCTGCCCATCGACGAAAAGGGCCGGCGGCGCGCCGCAATACGCTCGGAATGGTTTACGAGCGGCAGCCGTGCGCTGGAAGTCGACGA
>CAYJNT010000069.1:7070-14956 GCA_964370945.1 uncultured Hyphomicrobiales bacterium
GCGATCCGCGTGATCCTTGCGTCGAACCATTCGATCACGAGCGCCGTGGGCGCCGGACTGTCCTTCGGCAATCCGACCGTGAACTGCGTGGTCCGATCCGAGGTGAGCCCTTCGCCGGCAATGTGCGCGTGGACCGGCACGCGCAATCCCTCGAACCGGATGCGCGCGCCGATGCTTTGCGCGGTGTCGGGCAGCCTGACCGACAAAAAGCGTCCTTCCGTCCTGTTGAGATACGCTCGTGCCGGGCCATCCATATTGGCCCACACGATGTCGTTGCGCCCGTCGCCGTCGAGGTCCGCGACCAGCGGCACATGTCCGTAACTCGCATTCGCGGCGGCGTTCGCGGTGTAGAACCGCGCAGAGGTCCCGCCCCCGCCGAGCAGGAGTTTGCCCGGCAGCTTGAACAGACGATGCACCGGCCATTTGACGTAGTTCTCCGCGACCAGCAGGTCCAGAATGCCGTCGAGATTCAGGTCTTCGAACGCCGCGCCCCAGCCGAATCCGAAGCCGGCGACGCCGGCCTCCACGGTGACGTCGCTGAAACGGAAGTCGCCGTCATTGCGCAGCATGAGCCATTCATGGGCCGGCTTCTGGTCGTCGCGCCGATCGCCCTTGACCAGTCCGGCCGGGATCGAGTTGCCGAGGTTGCTCAGGAAAATATCGAGATCGCCGTCGGCGTCGACGTCGCCGAAGGCGAGCCCCATCCAGAAGCCGTAGCCGGAACGGAAATCCGCCCGCGCGAACCTGCCGTTGCCGAGGTTGCGCAGAATTTCGATCTCGCCGGTGTTCTGCGCCAGCACGAGGTCGAGCCAGCCGTCACGATCGAGATCGACAAACGACGCGACAAACGTGTTCTGAAGTCCGCCGGTGACAGCGTCCGTCACATCGGTAAATTTGAGATCGCCGTCGTTCCGCAACAGCACATTGCGTTTGGCGTGTGACGGATCATTGAACACCGGCGAACGGAATTTCGCCGGCGCGACAAACATGCTCAGGTAAAGGTCGACCTTGCCGTCGCGGTCGAAATCCCCGGCGGTGATCGCCATCGGCACCGCGTCGGCCGCAAACGCGACGTCGATCTGCCTGCGTTCGAACCGCCCGCCGCGATTGCTCCAGAGAACAAGCCCGGCATGTCCGGCGGTCAGAAGATCGACGCGTCCGTCGCCGTCGATGTCGATCGACAGCGCCCCATAGGTCGCCTGGTCGTCGCCGAGACCGGCCTGCGCGGCGATGTCGACGAGTTTTCCGTCCCGCCATGCAAGCAGCGCATCCGGCTGCCCGTCCGAACCGCCGAGAAAAACCGCATCGCGCCCGCTGCCGTCGAAATCGATGGCCGCCGCCGCAAGCAGCGGATGACTGGTCGCCTTCGACCAGCGGTGCGCAAAAGGCGCCGGGATCGGAACGAGCACCGGTTCGGCGACCGCGGAAGGCGGCGGGCGAACGGCCTCCGGCGGCACCAGCACGACATAGGCCGCGGCAAGAACGACAATCACCAATGCCAGCAATGCTCCGGAGATTTTGAGCCACATGGTTGAATTTCTCTCTTTTGGTTGCCGTTCTCGCGCCCGTCTCATTTGCTCGTACCGACTCCGTTCGGCCAGCGATAGCGCTGCGCGGCCGCCATCGCCGCCTCGACCGGCGCGCTGTGCGGCCTTCCGACCACCGTCACGAGGCTGATCTGGCGGGCGACCTCCGGCTCGACCAGCCGGCGCAGCTCGATGCCGTCGAGCAGCGGCAGATGCTCCGGCATCAGCGTCATGCCGAGCCCGGCACGCACCATCGCCTGCACCCAGTCCTCGCGCTCGCCGGCATAGCGCACGCGGAGCTGCGCATAAGGCCTGGCCACGCCGAGCCGCGTGAAATGCGACGGAAACTCGCAGTGCATCCGCTTGATGTAGTCCTCGCCTTCGAACTCGCGCAGAGGCACGGCCGCCATCTTCCCGTAACGATGCCCGGGCGCGAAGGCGACGTGGTAGGCCTCGCGGAACAAGGGCATCGCCCGGATGCGTTCGTTGAACCGCATCGCGCTGGTCAGCGCGATGTCGATCTCGCTGCCGAGCAGAGCGGCTTCGAGCTCCTCGCAATTGGCTTCCCAGATTTCCAGCTCCAGTTCCGGCGCCTCAGCCCGCAAAGCCGCGAGATAGCCGGTCAGCACGCCGGCTCCGATCGTGGCGAAGACCCCGAGCGTGAGGCGCGACCGGTGCAGCCGCGCGTAATCCTCGGCGTCGCGTCTGGCCGCGTCGGCGGCGTTGCGCACGGCCGAGAGATGCTGCTGCATCAGCCGGCCGAGATCGGTCAAATGCGTCAGATGGCGTTCGCGCCGGAACAATTGGCCGCCAAGCTCCAGCTCGAGCGCGCGAATGGCGCGACTGAGCGAAGCGACGCTGACGCCGCACTGGTCGGCGGCGCGAGAGAAATTCAACATCTCGCATGCCGCCAGAAAGTAGCGGACTTGATGCATTTCCATGGCAGTCTGAAGATCAGTCGCGATTCTGCAACGCGCGCCGGATCCAACCGGTGTGCTTGCGAATGCGCATGACCATTTCTCCCTTGGTGACGATTGTCGAGGGAGAAGATGATCGCGCCGGCCGCCGGCCGATAGCCGTCAGACGGCTAACGTTACGTTAGCTTGAGCGTCAGGTCGCGGCGGAACACGGATCACGCCCGGGCGCCGGCTGCGTTATCCTTCGCCGCATCGTCCGGCCAGGTGTACCGCTTCGCCGCCGCGACTGCCGCCGCCACCGGCGGGCTGTGCGGCCGCCCTGCCACGGTCGCCAGATTGATTTGCCGGTAGACCTCGGGATCGACCAGCTTGCGCATTTCGATTCCCGGCAACAGCGGCAAATGCTCCGGCATCAGCGTACAGCCGAGCCCGGCCCTGACCATGGCCTGCACCCAATCCTCGCGTTCGCCGACATAGCGCACCACGACCGCCTGGTAGGGCTTGGCCACGCCAAGCCGCATGAAGTTCGACGGGAATTCGCAGTGAAGACGCTTGATGTAGTCCTCGCCTTCGAGTTCGCGCATCGGCACCGCGTTCATCTGGCCGAAGCGATGGCCTTGCGTGAAGGCGACGTGGTAGGCCTCGCGAAACAGCGGCACCGCGCGAATGCGCTCGTCGAGTTGGGCGGCGCTGGTCAGCGCGATGTCGATCTCGGCGCCGAGGAGAGCCGCTTCAAGCTCCTCGCAATTTGCCTCCCAAATGTGCAATTCCAGTTCCGGCGCCTCGGACCGCAGGGCCGCCAGATAGCCGGTCAGCAGATCGGCCCCGATCGAGGCGAAGATGCCGAGCTTGAGACGCGAACCGGACAGCCGCGTATAATCGCCGGCGTCGCGTTTGGCCGCGTTGGCGGCCTCATTCATCGTCGCGAGATGCTGCTGCATCAGCCGGCCGAGGTCCGTCAGATGGGTCAGATGACGCTCGCGCCGAAAGAGCTGCCCGCCGAGCTCTTCCTCGAGCAAGTGGATCGCGCGGCTCAGCGAGGGCGCGCTGACAGCGCAGCGCTCGGCGGCGCGCGTGAAATTCAGCGTCTCGCAGGCCGCGAGAAAATAACGGACCTGATGCAATTCCATGGCACGCACCCCTCACTCGCGTCGACGGCGAGCGACAGAATGCGCATTTCCGGATTGCGTCGCAAGAACTCTCCGCCTCAACGGGCCCGCGCCGCGCCAGGGACCAAGCAGGGGCATTGTGCTCCGGGGAAGCCTGCCGCGCTCTCATTCTTCACCCGAGCGACGGCATCGCGGCACCGCTCTCAAGCGAAATGCTGCGCACGCCCGGCAATTCCAGAACGAACGCCGTGCCCTTCTTGCTCTCGGCGAGGCGCAATGTGGCGCCGTTGCGTTCGGCGAGCTCGCGCGCAATGGACATGCCCAAGCCCCCGCAACTGGCTTTGCAATTGCCTTGCGGACGGAACAGCTTCGTGCGCACCGCTTTCGGCAGGCCCGGGCCGTCGTCGGAAATCCGCACCGTCACCATCGGGCCGGTATGCGAAATCGCGATTGTGACATGGCTCATCGCGCGGCCGCCGCGCGCGACCGCGACCGCGTTCTGCACCAGGTTGAAGATGATCCGGAACACATCGCCGGAATCGCCCATCACGATGCAGGAGCCCTCGGCCGCGACGCTGATCTCGAAGCCTTCGGGCGTGACCGGATCGAGGATGGCCGCGATTTCCTTGGCGATCTTGACAAGATCGAAGCCGCGCCGCCGGCCGTTCTGGTCGAGGCGCACGGCGTGCTCGAGCGTGGCGTTGCACATGCCGGCGGTGCGTTTCATCACCGCCTGGGCGGCGCTCGCCGCCTTGCGCCCGCTCGCGCCGGAGAGCCGCTCGAGCGTCTCGAGATGCAGGCTCATGACCGCGAGCGCATTGCGGATGTCATGCGCCCATTGGGTGGTCGGAATATAGGGAAGCGTGGGATTGGCCGAAGCGAGCGTGAGGTTGGACATGAGAAACATCCTTGCTCTTGGCTTTGTTTGGCTTTTCCGGCTTGACCGGGAAGCTCTGGATGCCCCGACAATGGCGCCAGACCGGCCTAAACGGCCAGTATCAATTGGCTTTCGTTTCCATGCGTTGCGGCTATGGTTGCGCCGGAATCGGGTCACGGCGCCGGGGTTTAGGCAGAGAAGACCGCCATGGAAATGCAGCAAGTGCGGTACTTTCTCGCCGTCTGCGACGAACTGAATTTCACGCGCGCGGCCGAAAAATGCCATGTCGCGCAACCCTCCCTCACCCGCGCCATCAAGCTCCTGGAAGATGAGCTCGGCGGCCCCCTCTTCCATCGCGAGCGAAACCGCACGCACTTGAGCGAGCTCGGCAACTCGGTGCGGCCGTTCCTGGAGGAGGTCTATGCGCGCGCGCAGCAGGCCAAGGACCTGGCGGCGGGCTTTGCGGCCCTGAAGAAGACGCCGCTCAAGCTCGGCATCATGTGCACCATCAGCCCGACCAACCTCGTCGGATTGCTGACCGATCTGCAGGCTTCCTATCCGGAGATCGAGTTGCTGATCACCGACGCCGGCGCGTCAATGCTGCACGAAAAACTGCTGAGCGGAGAGCTCGAAGCGGCCATTTCCTGTACGCCAGGACCGCCCGATGACCGGCTGCACTATCTGCCGCTGTTTCGCGAGCAATTCGTCATCGCCGTCCATCCGAAGCATCGCCTGGCGATGAACAACGCCATCCGCGTCCGTGACCTGAACGGCGAGCGTTATCTCAACCGCGTCAATTGCGAATACGCGTCGCATGCGGGCCATATTTTCTCGCAGCAAGGCGCGCGCGTGCGCCTTGTCTATCGCAGCGAGCGCGACGACTGGATTCTCGCCATGGTTCGCGCGGGCCTGGGCTTCGGTTTCATGCCGCAATATTGCGCGGCCGACGCGCCGGACATCGTGGTCCGCCCGCTGGTCGAGCCGGAAATCTGGCGCGAGGTGAATCTCGTCACCGTGCGCGGCCGGCCGCATTCGCCCGCGATCGGCGCGCTGGTGCGCGAGGCGATGCGCGTGCAATGGGCGGGCAGCGAGGCGCTCGCCGTGCAGAAAATGCGCGCCGAGGAGCGGCCGGATTATTGAAAGTCGAGGACGCTGCGAGTCTCCGCTGCGCTCGCGCAAGCCCCTTGCCGTCACGTTTTCGTCAGACCCGCGTGAGATCGCCGTGAGGTTTCGTCACCGCAAGATGTAGTCGCGGCATCGCTTCGTGACGCCCGCTTCTCGCGCCCGCCGATATGGTCCGCGCCAGCCACACGCGATGTGGCGTTCGATATTCAAGAAAGGAACAACACATGTCAGCGCTTACGAAAACGGTGATCGCGCTCGGCCTGGCGGCGGGTCTCGCTGGAGCCGCTTACGCTCAGGGCGGCGGGGAGATGAGGCCGCTCGGACCCAACATGGGCTACGGCATCGACATGAAAGGCAACGTCAAGATCATCGACCTGCCCGCGCCGATGGTCAAAAAGATGATGTCCAAGGCGAAAAAAATCCCGCGCAATGTCGTTATCTTCATGCAGAACGGCACGCTGATGATGGCCGATTGGCCGAGCGGTCATTAAGCCACGCGATCAAGGACGATCCTCCCGAGACTTGAGCCCCCGGCGCGAGCCGGGGGCTTCTTCTTTTGTCAAGGCCGGGCATGGCAGCGGAGAAATCGGAGACAGACGGCCTAATTCTTCAGCTTGTACCCGGTGCGGAAAATCCACCACACGATGGTGACGCAGAGCGCGAGGAAGAACAGCGTCATCCCAAGGCTGATCTCGACGCCGACATCGGCATTGCCGAAGAAGCTCCAGCGGAAGCCGGAGACGAGATAGACCACCGGATTGAACAGCGTGACGGTCTGCCAGACCGGCGGCAGCACGTTGATCGAATAGAAGCTGCCGCCGAGAAACGTCAAAGGCGTGATCACCAAAAGCGGAATGATCTGCAATTTCTCGAAGCCTTCCGCCCAGATGCCGATGATGAAGCCAAGGAGGCTGAAGCTCACCGCAGTGAGCAGGAGAAACGCCACCATCCAGAGCGGATGCTCGACCCGGATCGGCACGAAGAAGAAAGACGTGCCGAGGATGATCAGGCCGAGGACGATCGACTTGGTCGCGGCGGCGCCGACATAGCCGAGCACGATCTCGATATAGGAGATCGGCGCCGAGAGGATTTCATAGATCGTGCCGGTGAAGCGCGGAAAATAGATCCCGAACGACGCGTTCATGACGCTCTGGGTGAGCAGCGTCAGCATGATCAGGCCGGGAACGATGAAGGCGCCGTATTCGACGCCGTCGATCTGGGTGATGCGCGAGCCGATGGCGGCGCCGAACACCACGAAATAGAGCGAGGTCGAGAGCACCGGCGACACGATGCTCTGCATCAGCGTGCGGCCGGTGCGGGCCATTTCGAAATAATAGATCGCGCGGACGGCATGCCAGTTCATGAGCGCGCCTCAACGGCCGGCTTCTTGCTGACCAGGCCGACGAAAATGTCCTCGAGCGAGGATTGCGTGGTCTGCAGATCGTTGAACCGCACGCCGGCTTCGCCGAGATCGTGCAGCAGCGCGGTAATGCCGGTGCGCTCGCCTTGCGTGTCGTAGGTGTAGACGAGCTCGTTGCCGTTGTCGGCGAGCGTGAGATTATGCGCGGCGAGCGAAGCCGGGATCGCGGTCAGCGGCTTCTGCAGATGCAGCGCCAGCTGCTTCTTGCCCATTTTACGCATCAATTCGTTTTTCTCTTCGACCAAAATCAGTTCGCCGTTCGAGATCACGCCGACGCGATCGGCCATGTCCTGCGCTTCCTCGATGTAATGCGTGGTGAGAATGATGGTCACGCCGGAGGCGCGGAGCGCGCGCACCACGTTCCACATGTCCTTGCGCAGATTGACGTCGACGCCCGCGGTCGGCTCGTCGAGGAACAGCACGGTCGGCTCGTGCGACAGCGCTTTCGCGATCAGCACACGGCGCTTCATGCCGCCCGAGAGCGTCATGATCTTGTTGTCTTTCTTGTCCCAGAGCGACAATTCCTTCAGCACCTTCTCGATATGCGCAGGGTTCGCCGGCTTGCCGAACAGGCCGCGGCTGAAGGACACCGTCGCCCACACGGTCTCGAACGCGTCGGTGGTCAATTCCTGCGGCACGAGGCCGATCTCGGCGCGCGCAGCGCGGAAGTCCTTCAGGATGTCATGGCCGTTGACCGACACCTTGCCTTGCGTCGGGTTCACGATCCCGCAGATGATCGAGATCAGCGTGGTCTTGCCGGCGCCGTTCGGCCCGAGCAAGGCGAAGATCTCTCCGCGCTTGATCTCGAGGTCGATGTTCTTCAGCGCCTGGAAGCCCGACTTGTAGGTCTTCGACAGCGCAGAGACGGAAATGATGGAAGGCATTGGCGAATGCATGAAAAGGCTTGGATTG
>CAYJNT010000070.1:0-14823 GCA_964370945.1 uncultured Hyphomicrobiales bacterium
TCTTGGTGTAGAAGCGGATCGAGTCCGGCCCGTGCTGGTTGAGGTCGCCGAAGCCCGAGCGCTTCCAGCCGCCAAAGGTGTGATAGGCGAGCGGGACCGGGATCGCGAAATTCACGCCCACCATGCCGACATTCACGCGATTGGTGAAATCGCGCGCGGTGTCGCCATCACGCGTGAAGATCGAGACGCCGTTGCCATATTCATGCTCCGACGGAAGCCGCACGGCCTCCGCATAATCCTTCGCGCGCACGACCGAGAGGACGGGTCCGAAAATCTCCTCCTTGTAGATGCGCATGTTCGGCGTGACGTCGTCGAACAGGCAGCCGCCCATGAAGTTGCCGTTCTCGTAGCCCTGCAGTTTGAAGTTGCGGCCATCGACCAGAAGCTTGGCGCCTTCCTTGATGCCGGTCTCGACATAGTCGCGCACCTTGTTCATGTGCGCCTTGGTCACCATCGGACCGTAATCGGCCTGCGGGTCGCTCGAAGGACCGACTTTCAGGCTTTCCACGCGCGGGATCAGTTTCTCGACCAGGATGTCGGCGGTCTTCTTGCCGACCGGCACCGCGACCGAAATCGCCATGCAGCGTTCGCCGGCCGAGCCGTAACCCGCGCCGATCAGCGCGTCGACCGCCTGGTCGATGTCGGCGTCCGGCATCACGATCATGTGGTTCTTGGCGCCGCCGAAACATTGCACGCGCTTTCCATGCGCGCAGCCGGTCGAGTAAATGTATTCGGCGATCGGCGTCGAGCCGACAAAGCCGATCGCTTTCACGCGATGGTCCTTGAGCAGCGTGTCGACCGCCTCCTTGTCGCCGTTGACGACATTGAGCACGCCTTCCGGCAAGCCGGCTTCGACCAGGAGTTCGGCGAGCCGCATCGGCACGCCCGGATCGCGCTCCGACGGTTTCAAGATGAAGGCGTTGCCGCAGGCGATCGCCGGCGCGAATTTCCACATCGGGATCATCGCCGGGAAATTGAACGGTGTGATGCCGGCAACGACGCCGAGCGGCTGGCGCATCGAATAGAGATCGATGCCGGGACCGCCGCCTTCGGTGTATTCGCCCTTCAAGAGATGCGGAATGCCGCAGGCGAACTCGACCACCTCCACGCCGCGCTGGATGTCGCCCTTGGCGTCGGGAAGCGTCTTGCCGTGCTCGGAGGAGAGTAGCTTGGCGAGCGAATCCGTCTCCTTCGCGATCAGTTCGAGGAATTTGTACAGCACGCGGGCGCGGCGCTGCGGGTTGGTGGCAGCCCAGCCCACTTGAGCTTTCTCGGCATTGGCGATGGCCTCTTCGACCTCGGCGCGGGTCGCCAAAGCGACCTTGGCCTGCACCTCGCCGGTATTGGGGTCGAAGACGTCCCCGAAGCGGCCGGATTTGCCCTTGACCGCCTTACCGCCGATGAAATGACCGATTTCGCGCATTCTTCATCCTCCCTGACGCTGTACCCGGGGCCTGAGCGGCCCTTTTGCCGATTGGGATAGCGCAGGCGCAAAGCCGCTGCAAAGCGTTCCGGTGACAGAAGGCGACAAATTGTTAGCCTTTACGGTCCTTTAAGCGCGGACACCCTAAAGTGGAACCCGAGGCCGGATTCTGTGGGCCTTTGTAAGCGTGGCGTCGGGGTAGAGTTCAATGGATATTGCGACCGGGCTTGGCCTTATTGCAGGCGCCCTCGTTCTCGTGACGCTCATTATGATGGGCGGCGAGATCGGGATGTTCCTCGATGTTCACGCCGCCATCGTTATTTTCGGCGGCTCCTTCGCGGCCACCCTGATCCGCTTTCCGCTCGCCTCCATCTTCCACGGCATCCCGATGGGGATGAAATTCGCCTTCACGCTGCGCCGCATGTCGCAGCGCGAACTGGTCGACGAGATCGCAGGCCTCGCCGAAATCGCGCGCAAGAACGGCCCGATGGGCCTCGAACGCGTGGAGGTCGACGATCCATTCCTCGCCAAGGGCGTGCGGTTCGTCGCCGACGGCTACGACGCCGACTTCATCCGCGACAATCTCGAGCGCGACCGCGACAACTTCCTGACCCATCTCGACGAGGGCCAGAAGATCTACCGCGCGATCGGCGATTGTGCGCCGGCCTTCGGCATGGTGGGCACGCTGATCGGCATGGTGCAGATGTTCGCCAACATGACCGATCCGTCGAAGCTCGGACCCTATATGGCGGTCGCGCTGCTTGCGACTTTCTACGGCGCAGCGGTGGCAAACCTGTTCTGTCTGCCGATCGCCGACAAGCTCCACGTCAAGCTGCTCGACGAAGAGATCAACCGAACGCTGATTATCGACGGCGTCCTGATGATGCGCGACTCAAAGAGTCCCGCGCTCGTACGTGAAATGCTGCTGGCATATCTGCCGGAGAAGCATCGTCATGAGGAAGCTGAATTGGCGCCAGCGTAGCAGCCAACGGATCGAAATCATGGCAAAGAAAAGAGGCGCGGCGCACGGCGGCGGGCACGGCTGGTTCGTCACCTTCGCCGACCTGATGGGCCTGCTCGTCGCGTTCTTCGTGATGCTGGTGGCGTTCTCGACGCAGGACCAGGCCAAGCTGCAGATCGTCGCCGGCTCGATGCGCGAAGCCTTCGGCGTGCAGCAGAATGTCCGCTACTCCGGTATCATCGAGGTCGACGGGTTGCCGACGCGTCCCAAGCTGAAGAACGTCGCGCATATCAATCCGGAAGACTCGACGTCGACGCCGGCCCCGGACGATCTCGAAAAGGACAACAAGCAGGGCCTGCGGATGAAGCAGGACAAGGGCTTCGCGCTCGCATCCGCGTCGCTGCGCCAGGCTTTGCAGGATCTTCCGGAGATCACCGAGATTTCCAAGAACGTCATGGTCGAGGAGACCAAGGACGGCCTCAATATCGAGATCGTCGATCAGGACGGCCGCTCGATGTTCCCCGACGGCGGCAAGGAACCCTATGAGCGCACCCGCCGCGTGGTGCAGAAGCTCGCAGCGCAGTTCAAGGCGATGCCGTACCGCATGACCATCGCCGGCCATACCTCGGCGTCGCGGGTGCCGGCGAAGCGCGGCTACGGCCCCTGGGAGCTGTCCGCCGATCGCGCCAACGCAATCCGTCAGATTCTCGAAGATGAGGGCGTGCCGCCCGGCCATTTCTTCCAGGTGGCGGGCAAGGCCGATACGCAGCCGCTGTTCCCGGACGATCCCTACATCGCGTCTAACCGGCGGGTGACCATCACGCTGATGCGCGAAGCACCCCCAATGCCTGCCAATTTCAAGCCTTAACTGACTGGAATCAAAGGCAAAACGCCGCAGGCCAGAAACGCCTTGCTGTCCCGGAAGGCGTGCTATAAGCCGCCCGTCTTTGCGCGGTAAGCGTATTCAGTACGGTCATCAGAAATGGCTCAAAGTAGCGCCGCGCCGGAGCCGGCTGCGGCAGTTGCCGGATCGGAGCCGGGTCAATCTTCGAATTTCTGGGCTCTCACGCTTGGCAGCGTCGGCGTCGTCTATGGCGATATCGGCACGAGCCCGCTTTACGCGTTCCGCGAGGCGGTGACCGCGGCGACCGGAGGCGGCGTCGTCACACGCGAGATTGTGCTCGGCATTCTGTCGCTGATCGTCTGGTCTCTGATCATTGTCGTTACGCTAAAGTACATTCTCATCCTGTTGCGGGCCGATAACAACGGCGAGGGCGGCACGCTCTCGCTCACGGCGCTCGCGTTTCGCGCGCTTGGCCAGCGAACGCAAACGGTCCTGATCCTTGGCATCGTCGGCGCAGCAATGTTCTACGGCTCGTCCTTCATCACGCCCGCACTCTCGGTGATGTCGGCAGTCGAAGGCTTGAAAATCGCCACGCCCGCGTTCGAGCCTTACGTCCTTCCGCTCACTGTGGTCATTCTCGTCTGTTTGTTTGCCGTGCAATCGCACGGCACAGCCAAGGTATCGGCGCTGTTCGGGCCAATCACCTTGATCTGGTTTATTGTCATTGCGATCGCCGGCGGCATCCATCTCTTCGACGATCCGGCGGTGTTTCTGGCCCTCAATCCGTATTACGCGGCTCAATTTCTTGTCGGGAATGGGGTGGTCGCGTTGGTCACGCTCGGGGCGGTATTCCTCGTTGTGACCGGGAGCGAGGCACTCTACGCCGACCTCGGGCATTTCGGCAGGAAGCCGGTCCAGACCGCTTGGCTGTTTCTGGTCCTGCCCGCGCTTCTCATCAACTATTTCGGACAAGGCGCGCTGATTCTTACAAATCCGGCGGCAATAGACGATCCGTTTTACCGGTTGGTTCCAGAATCGATGTTGCTGCCCTTGGTCGGTTTGGCCACCGCCGCTACGGTGATCGCGAGCCAGGCGGTCATCACCGGTGCATACTCCATCACCCGGCAGGCAATTCAACTCGGGCTGATGCCGCGCCTGGAGATCCGGCATACGTCGGAAGCCCATTACGGCCAGATCTACATGCCGCGCGTGAACACCCTGTTGTTGATCGGCGTCCTGGTGCTGGTTGGTCTGTTCCGCACGTCGAGCGCGCTGGCGTCCGCTTATGTGCTCGCTGTGGCCGCGACGAGCCTGATGGCGTCCTTGCTCGGCTTGATCGTGATTTGGAAGCTGTGGGGGTGGCGGCTTTGGACGGCAGCATTGCTGATGGTTCCGTTCATTCTTGTCGATTCAACCTTCCTTTTGGCAACAATGATGAAGCTCGCCGAGGGGGCTTGGGTGCCGGTTTTGTTCGGAGCGGTGCTGATTCTCCTGATCGTTACCTGGCAACGCGGAACTCACATTCTAGCCAACAAGACCCGCAAGATGGAGGTTCCGCTCGAAACGCTCCTGCGCAGCTTGGAAAAGAAGCCGCCGCATATCGTGAAGGGCGTCGCGGTCTTCCTGACCAGCGATCCCGCCTTCGCGCCGACCGCGCTGATGCATAATCTCAAGCACAACAAGATCCTGCACGAGCACAATGTCATTCTGACCATCATCACCGCCGACACGCCGCGCACGACCGAAGAGGAACGCGTGACGATCTCGCCGGTGTCGCCGCATTTCACGCGCGTGGCGCTCAAATTCGGCTACATGGAAACGCCGAATGTGCCGAAGACGCTCGGGATCGCACGCAAGCAGGGCTGGAGTTTCGACATCATGTCGACGTCGTTCTTCCTCTCGCGGCGGACGCTCAAGCCGGCGGCGCATTCCGGCATGCCGCGCTGGCAGGATCGGCTGTTCATCGGGCTGGCCCGTAGCGCGAGCGACGCCACCGAGTTCTTCCAGATTCCGACCGGCCGCGTGGTCGAGGTCGGTACGCAGGTGACGGTCTAACGTCGCTTGTCAAAAAATACGTTATAAATCAATGATTTATGGTTTGCTCCGTTCCCCAGTCAGGCCGTTTCCGCATGGCTGGGACGAGCCAGTCGCGGCCTCGTTAAGGGACTCCGGAGACCGTTTGGCGTTATAGCGCCAGCCCGCATATTGCGGTGCAACATCCAAAAAGGACCTCCCGCCATGGTTTCATCAACCGCCGCCGGCGCGGCCGACGGCACCTCGCTTGCGCGCCAAAAACATGTCGCGGCGGGTTTCTGGACGCTGACGCTCGGCAGCATCGGCGTTGTCTACGGCGATATCGGCACGAGCCCGCTTTACGCTGTGCGCTAGTCGGTTACCGCCGCGGTCGGCGCGGGAAATCCCGCAACTGAAACCGCAGTTCTCGGAATCCTGTCGCTCATCATCTGGGCGCTGATCCTTGTGGTGACGATGAAATACGTCATCATCCTTTTGCGCGCCGACAACAAGGGCGAGGGCGGCACGCTGGCGCTGATGGCGCTCGCACATCGTGCGCTCGAGCGCGGCGGCGGCATTGTCGTTCTGCTGGGCATCATCAGCGCGGCGCTGTTCTATGGCGACGCGATGATCACGCCGGCCTTGTCCGTGCTGTCGGCGGTCGAGGGGCTCAAGGTCGTGACGCCGGTTTTCGATTCCTATGTCGTGCCGCTGACCGTCCTCATCCTGCTCGCGTTATTCGCGGTTCAGTCGCGCGGAACGGCGAGTGTGGCGCGCTTTTTCGGGCCGATCACACTCGTCTGGTTCATTGCGCTTGCCGCCGCCGGTATCTGGCATGTCGCACAAAATCCTTCTGTCCTGCGCGCATTCGATCCGACCTACGGCGTAAGCTTTGTCGTCAACCACGGAATTGTCGGTCTGCTCACGCTGGGCGCCGTCTTCCTGGTCGTGACCGGCGCCGAGGCGCTCTATGCCGACCTCGGCCATTTCGGCAAGAATCCGATTCGCATGGCGTGGCTCACGGTCGTGCTGCCGGCGCTGACGCTCAATTAATCTCGGGCAGGGCGCGCTGGTGCTCGCCGATCCGAAAGCGATCGAAAATCCGTTCTTCCTGCTCTATCCCGAATGGGCGTTACTCCCGATGATCGGGCTCGCAACGGCCGCGACCGTCATTGCGAGCCAAGCCGTTATCACGGGCGCCTATTCGATCACCAGTCAGGCGATCCAGCTCGGCTTGCTGCCGCGGTTTGAAATCCGGCACACGTCGGAATCACAGTTCGGGCAGATTTACATGCCGCGCGTGAACACGCTGCTGCTCATCGGTGTCGTCGTGCTTGTGGTCTTCTTCCGCTCTTCGAGCGCGCTCGCATCGGCTTACGGCATCGCCGTCACCGGCACCATGGTCGTCACCGCGATGATGGCGTTCGTCGTGATCTGGAAAGTCTGGAAATGGAACGCGATTTTCGCGGCTGCGGTCATCGTGCCATTCCTGCTGATCGATCTGACATTCCTGTCGGCGAACCTCCTCAAGGTGCTCGAGGGCGGCTGGGTGCCGCTGGCGCTTGGCGCGATCGTCATGCTGGTGATGTATACATGGCGGCGCGGAAGCCGCTTGCTGTTTCAGAAAACCCGCAAGCTGGAAATTCCGATCGGCGATCTCGTGAGGTCTCTGGAAAAGAAACCGCCGCAGAGCGTTCCCGGAACGGCCGTGTTCCTGACAAGCGACGCGGACAGCGCGCCGACCGCATTGCTGCACAGTTTGAAACACTACAAGGTGCTGCATGAGCAGAATGCGATCCTGACGGTGAAATACGCGTCGACGCCGCGCGTGGATGAAAACGAGCGCGTCGAACTGGAAGCGATCAGCCCGTCGTTCCTGCGGATCACGCTGCAATTCGGCTTCATGGAATGGCCGAACGTGCCACGTGCGCTCGCCGTCGCGCGCAAGCAGGGCTGGAGCTTCGACATCATGTCGACCTCCTTCTTCCTGTCGCGGAGGGCCCTTAAAGCGTCGGCGCAGTCGGACATGCCAGGCTGGCAGGATCGCCTGTTTATCATCCTCGCGCGGAGTGCAAACGACGCAACCGATTACTTCCAGATTCCGACCGGACGGGTGGTTGAAGTCGGGACCCAGGTAACGATCTAAAGTCACGATCCGGGACTCCAGAGGATCATGCCGGCGTGCATTGACGCCGCGCGCCGGCAATGGTCCTGTTCGCGTTGCAAGGAGACGCAAATGGGATTGTTCAGCCGCACGCCAACGGTCAGGGATCTGAGCGCGGCCGAGGTCGCGCGCGGGCTGACCGAAGGGAAAATCATGTTGGTCGACGTGCGCGAGCCGAGCGAGATCGCGGTCGCGGCCTATCCCGACGCCATCCAGATGCCGATGTCGCAGTTCGACCCGGCCGCCTTGCCTGACCCCGGCGGCAAGGAGATCGTTTTCGCCTGCGGCTCCG
The DNA here is from genome assembly GCA_964370945.1 of uncultured Hyphomicrobiales bacterium. GTDB lineage: Bacteria > Pseudomonadota > Alphaproteobacteria > Rhizobiales > Xanthobacteraceae > Pseudorhodoplanes. The sequence goes on from CAYJNT010000070.1 coordinate 7,698, forward strand.
GCAAGCGATCGATAGCGGCGTCGCTTGCCGCCCAGGAGGCCGGCCTGCCTTATGACGCGCATCTCGAGGGCGGCATGAAGGCCTGGAGAGAGGCGGGCTTGCCGGCCAAATCCGAAGGATGAGACCGATGCGCCGATTGTTTTGGTATGTGTTGATTCCGATTGCGCTGATTGTCGGCGCCGGCCCGCTTGCCGCGCAGACCAAAAAAGAGCGCATCGTCAACGTCTACAATTGGTCGGATTACATCGATCCGGCGGTGATCGAGGATTTCACCAAGCAGACCGGCATCAGGGTCCGCTACGACACTTTCGATTCCAACGACACGCTTGAGACGAAACTCCTGACCGGAAAATCCGGTTACGACGTCGTGGTGCCGACCGCCTATTTCCTGGAGCGGCAGATCAAGGCCGGCGTGTTCCAGAAGCTCGACCGCAACAAGCTGTCGAATATCGGGAATGTCTGGCCGGAAATCGCCGCGCGCCTTGCGACCTACGATCCCGGCAATCTTTACGCGGTCAATTACATGTGGGGCACCACCGGCATCGGCTTCAACGTCAAAAAGCTGCGCGACATTCTCGGCGCCGATGCGAAAGTCGACAGCTGGGACGTGGTGTTCAAGCCGGAGAATCTCTCGAAATTCAAAGGCTGCGGCGTGATGATGCTCGATTCATCCGACGACATCCTGCCGGCGGCGTTGCGCTATCTCGGGCTCGATCCCAACACCAAGGACGTCGCGGATCTCGAGAAGGCCGCCGGTCTTGTCGCCAAGGTGCGTCCGTCCGTGCGCAAATTCCATTCCTCCGAATACATCAATGCGCTCTCGATCGGCGAGGTCTGTTTCGTGGTCGGCTGGTCCGGCGACATCAAGCAGGCGCAGAAGCGCGGGGTCGAAGCCAGGAGCGGGATCGACATCGGCTATGCGATTCCGAAGGAAGGCGCGCAGATGTGGTTCGACAATTTCGCGATCCCGAAGGACGCGAAGAATGTCGAGGAGGCGCATGAATTCATCAATTTCATGCTGCGGCCGGAGGCGGCGGCTCGGAACTCGAATTTCGTTTCCTACGCCAACGGCAATCTCGCGAGCCAGAAACTGGTCGACAAGGCGATCCTGAACGATCCGACCGTGTATCCGGACGAGGCCACGATGAAGACGCTCTACACCATCGTCGCGCACGACCAGAAGACGCAACGCACGATGAACCGGCTCTGGACCAGGATCAAAACCGGCCGGTGATCGGCGCCGTCACGGCCCCGGCGCAATTGGTGATCGTCCATTCGCCGGCGAGCGGGCCGTCATAGACAATGACCCGCGCGTCGAAGGTGAAGCGCGGATCGCGCGCAGTCCAGTCGATTTTCGTCGGCACGGATTTCAGCCGATCATCCATGTGATAGTTCGGCCCGGATGTTCCCGGGATCTCATCGAAGGTGAGATAGGCGTCGCGTCCGCTCGCTTTGCCTTTCCAGAATGGGATCGCGTAAGGAAGGCGCTTGCCGCTCGCCACGCGCTGCATCCAGCGCGCAGAGCCATAGGCCTGCGCTTTGAACGTTTTTCCGTCCGCTGATCTCAGGTCCGGAAGCCGCGGCCGGCACGCTTTCGGCTCTTGCGCGATTGCCGACGAGCCGGCGGTCATCATCGCCGCGAGCGCGAGGTCGGCTACCGCCACCTGCGATGCAGCCACAGCCATTGTTCCGGATTTTCCCGGATCCAGCCTTCCACCACATTGGTGATGATCTGCATGGTGCCGGCGACGTCCACGCGTCCGTCGGCGTCGCGCACCGGCTCGACCGCCTCGGTCAGATCGGCGCGGAAGCGGTGGCCGGGCAGGCGGATGACGCGCGTGCCATGGATCGGGCAATCGATCTGGCGCGCGAGCCGCGCGATCAGCGGATTGGCCATGGTCTGGCGCCCAAAGAACGTCACGGGCACGCCGCGCACATAATACTGGTCGACCAGCATGCCGACATGCTTGCCGGCAGCGAGCGCGTCGGCTGCCTTCATCGGCGCGTCGAGCCCGGTCTTGATCAACTGACCCATATTCACGCCACGCGTGTTGAGCACCATGTCGGCGACCGCGCCGATATTGGGTGCGCGGTAAAGCACCGCGCTCGGCAGGTCGTGCGCAGCGCCCGGCAACGCCGGCATTTCCCAGTTCGCCAGATGCGCGGCGAAGACAAGCGCCGGCTTGTTGTCATCGCGCAGGCGGATGAAGCGATCGAGCGTCGCTTGCGAGAATTCAATGTGACCCTTGCTGTGATCGTTCGGGTCGTGGTCCCAGATGCGGTCGAGATGGGCGAATTCGATGCCGATGCGGCCGAGATTGTCCCACACGCCGCCGAGTATGGTTTCGATCTCCGCGTCGGATTTTTCGGGGAAGGCGAGGCGCAAATTGTCCTGCCCGATCCGGTGCTCGCGCAATTTGGGCCCGACCTTGCGCATCAGATTGCCGGCGAAATCCGACATCCGGTGCGGATCGGTCCAGCGGATCGCCTTCAGCATGCCGACCGCGAGCGGGCCAAGCACCGCGTCACGTAAACCATTCGGAATTCTGATGCGCATCTAAAACGTGACGATGACTTTTCCGAACACCTGGCGGCCTTCGAGCCGCTCAAGCCCGCGCTCGAGGTCCTCCAACCCGACCTCGGTATCGATCACCGGCAAGAGCCCGTTCGCCATTTTTGCAAGTCCATCGCGGATGTTGCGCATCGACGCGCCGAAGGAGCCCAGGATCTTGTATTGCTGCTGGAAGAGCTGCATCAGGTTGAACTGAATGACGGGTCCCGCCGTCGCGCCGCAGGTCACGAGGCGCCCACCCTTCTTCAAGCAGAGCAGCGAGCCGTTGAAGCCTTCACCGCCGACATGCTCGAACACGACGTCGACGCCTTTCTTGCCGGTGATCTTGCGCACGCGGCCTTCGAAACGGTCGGTGCGGTAATTGATCACGTGATCGGCGCCCAGCGCTTTGGCTTTCTCGATCTTGTCGTCTGAGCCGACGGTGGTGATCACCATGCAGCCCATCGCCTTTGCCATCTTGATCGCAACGGTGCCGATGCCGGAGCCCGCCGCATGTACCAGGATGCTTTCGCCCGGCTGCAATTTCGCATTGTCGAACAGCATGTGCTCGACGGTCGAGAAGGCGACCGGCGCGCAAGCCGCGTCGCGCATCGAGACCCCCTTCGGCACCGGAATGACAAGGCGCTCCTGCATGTTGACGAGCTCGCAGGCGAAGCCGTCGACATGGAAGCCCATGATGCCGCCGACATTCTCGCAAAGGTTATCGCGCCCCTCCTTGCAATATTTGCAGGTGCCGCAGGTCAGCGCGCCATACATCACGACCGGATCGCCGGCCTTGAATGTCGTCACGCCGGCGCCGATGGCGACGACTTCGCCGGCGGCCTCCGCGCCGACGATCAGCGGATATTTCCGCTTGGCGAAGGCCATGCCGCGATAGCCCCAAACGTCGATGTGATTCAAGCCCACCGCGCGGACCCGGATCTGCACCTCGCCCGGGCCGGGCGGCGGCGGCGGAGGAACGTCGGTCAACTCGAGTTTGCGGTCCCCGAGCAAGGCAAGCGCACGCATGCGGATTAAGCTTTCCGGTGAAAGGGAGGGTCGGCGATGCCTATCGTCCGGCCAATATGGCCGTCAACCCGCTTGATCCGGGCCGAGTGGAAGGGAGGGCGTCACCGGGCCGTATTGGCCGGGGTCTTCGGCTTGCCTTGCGAAGGATCGTTGCGGACGGCGCCCCAGGGATCGCTCGTCGCCGCTTCTTTCGCCTGAATGCGCCGAAGCGAGGCCTTATAGTGCTCGTCTTGCTGCTTCTGGCGCGCTGCGTCCGCAGCCTTCTCCGCATCGGATTTCTTCTGCGCGTAAGCGGGCGTGACCGCAAAGAGCAGGGCCGCCGCAATCACCAAAGCTCTCATGCTCGTTCCTCGTGCTGGTGAGCAGAGGAAAGCTTAACCCCACCCGCCCTCCACGCATAGTGGGCGGGAAGGCCGGTCAGCGAAGGTCGCCCGTCAGGACCAGGCAGGTATTTTGCCCGCCGAAACCGAACGAATTCGAGATCACGCGGCGCACCTTGGCGTCGCGGGCCGCATTCGGAACCACATCGAGCGGGATGGCGGGATCGGGAACCTGATAGTTGATCGTCGGCGGAATGCGCTGGTTGATGATGGTCAGCGCCGAAACCACCGCTTCGATCGCGCCGGCCGCGGTCAGGGTGTGCCCGACCATCGACTTGTTGGACGAGATCGGAATGTTTTTCAGGTGATCGCCGAACACGGTCGAGACCCCGAGATACTCCATCTTGTCATTTTCCGGCGTCGAGGTGCCGTGTGCATTGATGTAATCGACATCGCCCGGCGTCACGCCGGCATCGGCGAGGGCGTTGCGCATGCAGGAAATCACCGGCTTGCCGTCCGGGCTCGAGCGGGTGCGGTGGAAATTGTCGGACTTTTCACCGCAGCCTTCGACGATCGCGAGAATTTTCGCGCCGCGCGCGACCGCATGATCGTAATTTTCCAGAACGAGCGCCGCCGCGCCTTCCGCCAGCACGAAGCCGTCGCGGTTCTTCGAGAAGGGACGGGATGCACCCTGAGGCGACGCATTGTTGGTCGAGAGCGCGGACAGAAGCGAGAAGCGAACGACCGATTCGGCGGTGATCGAGCCGTCCGCGCCGATCGCAAGCGCCGCGTCGCATTCGCCGCGCTGGATTGCCTCAAGCCCAAGCTGGATCGCGGTCGCGCCAGACGCGCACGCCGTGGTGAGTGAGATCGGCGAGCCCTGTGTGCCGAAATGCTCGGCCAGATTGTCGGGCACGACGCCGTATTTAGAGGTCTCATAGAAGGAGTGGAATTCAGGCTTCAACGCCGCGCGCACGAGGTCGCCATATTCGATCTTCTCGTTCGCGGCGGAGGCGCCGGCAAGCGCGAAACGCTGCGGCCATTCGATCTCGATCGGCGGAAAGGCGAGAAAGAGGGGCCCGGGGAAATTTCCTTTCGAGCCGATGCCAGATTCGGCGATCGCTTCGGTGCCGGCGAGCCGCGCCAGCTTTTCGGAGAGCTCCGCGGAATGCATGCCGTTTTCAAACACGTGGTCGACTGCGCCGGCGATGGTGGTGCGAAGCCCGTCGGTTGGAAAACGCGTGATGGTGCGGATGCCGGATTCACCGGCCGTGAGTTTTTTCCAGTTGTCGTCTTTGCCGGTGCCGAGCGGGGTGACGATGCCCATGCCGGTGACCGCCACGACCGGACGTCCCTTGCTGTCGCGCCGTGAAGCCATCTTGAAAGCTCCCTTCAATCGATCCGTTCGATCAGCGCCAGCCCTTCGCCGCGCCAGTGCCCGACGCTTGTGACAAGCGCCTGCGAAATGCCCTTGGCCGGAGCGCCGCCGGTATCGCCGCTGCCGGATGGCGGAAAGAGTGTGCCTTTGCGTACCGCTTGGCAACCGAGCGCGATATTGGCGAGGAACTGCGCCTCCATCCCGTTTCCGATATGGGTGGCGGTGGCGCGGACCGGAAGCCCGGTCTCGCCCAAAACTTTCTTCTCTTCGGAGGTCGCCGGCTCCGCGCCGGATGCGCCGGAAATGACGACCGCCGCATCCTTCTTCACCGAACCCATAATCTCATTGAATTCGGCGCGCAGGGTTTTCTCGGATTCGCCGGCTTTGCGGAGATTTCGGCTCGATTGCACGGAGGTAAGGCGCGCGAGCGGCTTGGCGCCGCGCTTCTCGGCATGTTCGCGGCTCTCGATCACAACGAAGGCGCCCATTGCGGCGAGCGTGAGCGCGCCGTCCGGCCCGCGATCCCAGACCGGCTTGAACGGCGCTTCCAGGAGCGGCGTGCCGAGCCGGAAGAGGAGTACGAGATCCCAGCGCGTGCCGTTGTAAGCGCCGCCCACAAGCGAGAGCTCGCTTTGTCCGGCGGCGATCCTTGCATGCGCGACGCGCAGCGCATCGACGCCCGAAGCCTCTTCGCCCATGAAGGTGCGGGAGGAGCCGACCACGCCATGCACGAGCGAGATGTTGCCGGCGAGGAGGTTCGGCAGTTGCGCCAGAAAGAGAGTGGGGCGCAGATCGCTCATCAGCCGTTCGTTGACGAAGGCGTCGCGCTTGTTCGTTTTGCGCACGTCGGTGAGGATCGCGGCGTCGACCGCGACATCGCGCTCGCCGCCGCCGGCGGCGACGATCATGTCGGCCTTGTCGAGGATCTCCGTATTCTTGGCGATGCCCGCATCGGTGAGCGCGAGACCGGCGGCATAGACGCCGATGCGCTGCCAGGCTTCCATCTGGCGCTGATCGCCCTTTTTCGGGATTTGCGTGTCGAGATTGAGCGGCGCCACCGGGAAGGTGATGTAAGGCGCGAAGGTCTTGTCGTCATAAGCCGGCGTGCCGCCCGCCATCAGCTTGTCCCAATGCTGATCGAGCCCCTCGCCAGCGGCGGAGACGAGACCGATCCCGGTAATCCAGACCTCGCGGCGCGCACTCACTTCCGGAAATCCTCAAGCGGAAAATTGAGCTCCTTCGCCCAGGTCACCATGGTGTTCTGGAATTCCGGGCTCGGATAGGGAATGAGGCGATAGGTCAGCTGCGCGTCGGCGATCGGCGTGTCGCCTGACTTGATCGCGCCCTCGGCGATGGCAAAGCCCGAGCCGTCATGGATGATTTTGCCTTCGGTCTGAAGCTCCATCCCGGGAAAGACGGCGCCACGCATCTTCGCATTCTTCACGCCCGCGAGCACCGGCAAACCGGTGAAGCCGGTGATTGCGCTCACCAGCCAGCCGCAGGTCTGCGCCATGTTCTCGATCAGGAGCACGCCGGGCATGAGCGGATAGCCGGGAAAATGCCCCTGGAAGACCGGGCTTTCCATCGGCACTTTGCTTTCCGTTTTGATCCAGCGTTCATCGGCTTTCACATCCACGAAGCGGTCGAGCATCTGGAAATATTCAAGCCGCATCGGCACCTACTCGGATAGGACAAAGCCACCGCTTTTCGCAAACGAAGCCCGCGCGCGACTTACGCGCCTTTCGCGGCGATCAACTCGTCGATGCGTGCGCAAAGATTTTTCAGGACGAAATATTGCTCGGTGGTCGCCTGTCCGTCGTTGATCTTCTGCGTCCATTGCTCGAGCGG
>CAYJNT010000071.1:0-14725 GCA_964370945.1 uncultured Hyphomicrobiales bacterium
AGCACCGCGTCGAAATAATCCTTCGGCACCACGATCGCGGGCTCGGGAAGATTCGAGATCGAGAGGGCTTTGTAGTCTGAGATAGAGGCGCTCGTAGTCCACGTGATTGCAACCGAGCCAGCAGTGCCGGAGGTGCCCGCTGCACCACCACCATTACTACCACTACCGCCGCCACCACCACCGCCCACCACTACAGAAATGCCGGCCCCTACAGTCAGCCCTCCAGCACTGTAGGTTTTTGTGGCTGTCGCGCCGCCACCGCCACCGCCACCGCCATCACCGTTACCGTTACCGCCGGCACCTCCTGCCCCTCCGCGGGGAGAGCCAGCAGACCCCCCGGCTCCACCAGACGCGGCACTTTGTCCTGCACCTCCGGCGCTGCCAGAAGTATTCGTGTCCCCTCCGGAAGCAGTGCCGCCGGCGCCGCCGGCGCCAATGGAATCACCACATATCCCAACTCCACTTCCTCCGCCCGCGCCGCCACCGTTGCCAACCACCGTGCTATTGAATGAACTCGCCCCTCCAGCAGTGCCGGCAGTTCCCCTTGCTGATATGCCGCAAAAGTTGCTCCCGCCTCCGCCGCCGCCTCCGCCTCCGCCGCCGTTTACCGTCGCAGTGAGACTCGCGTACGTCGGCACCGTGAACGTGCCGTTGCCCGTAAAGGTCTGCGATCCGGAGCCGGATACAGTGGTCGGTTGGTACAAGAAGTATCCACCTGAGCCGCTTCGGTAGGTCAGCGTGGTAGCGGTGGAAGTTGCGTTTGCCGATTGGCCATAATTCACGATGGTCGAACCGCCGGTCACATACGGAAATTGGTTGCCGCTGTAGGCTGTGGCAAATTGTGTGAAGGATGACGTCGTAGTCGCGTAGTACAAAATCTTGCTATCGGCGTCGTAGAGGAAGCCGTAGGTCGATCCGCTCGCGATGCTGGTGGTGGATGCGGTGCCCGTCTCTGATATCACGCCCGCAGTCACGCTCGCGCCATTGGCATAGACTTCCCAGTACCATTTACCGGTTGTCATCAAGAATGTGCCTCGTGCAGTACCGGTGTTCTGCAGATTGCCGTTGCTATAGGTGCCGCCAGCGGGGACGATGAGCGGATTGCCGGTTGCAAAACCGTTCGTCGGCGTGTCGATGACCTGATCCGTTGCATTGATGTTGTTCGCCGTCCAATCGTTGTTGTTGCCACTTACGTCGTTGCCGAGGTCGGAGCCGCTCGCGAAATCGAGCTTGAAGCCGTTGGTGCCGTAGGTGCCCGCATAACTCTTGGGCCGCCAGTACCCATTTGCATCCGTCTCGCCGAAATCCGTCGGCGCAAGCGCCTGCCCGTCGACAAAGTAGACGTCGGACATATAGCCATCAAAATATTGTGTGGAATTGCCGCGTTGCCCCATGTACGTGGCGACGGCGCTGTTAATCTTGGTCGTGTAGTTTTGGGTAAACGCGGTGTCGGTGCCAAACGAGGTCAGCTCAACTCCGTCGACGTACATACGCAGCCTATTGGCTGCCGTCCCCTGCGTCGTGTCGGTAGCCACAACGACGTGGTACCAGTGGCTCGGGTCGCGAAACACCGCAGTGCTGATGCGACGACCATTTGTCCCAATGTTGAAGTACACGTCAAGGTTGTCGGAGCTACCGAGAGCTATAGCGTCATCTGCGCCGGCAGCGCCGGCAGTGAACAGATTGCGCGTTATTGTTAAATTACCCGGTTTTACCCACGCACTCCACGTCCACTTGTTGCTACTCGTCGGTGTCGTAAGCGTGCGATTCAAATATGCACTGTCATCATTGTTGAACCGCGCGGAATTTGCGATGGTGTATGCGGCTTGCGCTTGCGGTATCGAAAGCGCGGTGAACTGGACGGTGTAAACGCCAATAACCCAGATGATCGCGAGAAGAAGACGATAGCGCCATGCCCAGCGCCCAAGCAGAACAGCTTTCGGCCAGAGCAACGCGAGCGTCGCCATACGCTTATTCAGTCCACGTCACAACGACCGAACCTGCGGTACCCGCTGTTCCCGGATTTCCGGAATAACTTGCGCCATCAAAACCGCCGGAGCCTGCACCTCCCGCAGCACCTACTGTGATCGTGATGCTGCTCCCGGGAGTCGGTGCGCCTGCAGAGCCGCTCGTCCAGGTTTTCACGGACTTGGCTCCCGCGCCGCCAGTGCCGCCTGAGCCATGAGAGTAACAATACGAACCTCCGCCAACCCCGCCAGTACCTCCGCTCATGCCGCCTCCCGTCGTATTCGTGTCGCCTCCGGAGGCAGTCCCCGCTGCTCCCGCCGCACCGGTAGCTCCTGCATGAGTACAATCACTTGCTTGTCCGCCTCCGCCTCCGGCTCCGCCGCTTGAGACGACCGGTGTCGATGAATTGAATTTCGATTGGCCGCCACTTCCGCCGGAGCCGCCGCTACATGCTCCACCGCAGCCGGCCCATTGGGCGGTCCCGCTCCCACCACCACCACCGCCACCGCCCTTCACTTCGACAGAGATTGATGAGTAGCTGCCCGGGACAGAGAAAGTGCTATTGCCGATATTCGTGTACGTCTCTGTGTGTGCGGCTCCGCCGCCACCACCGATGCTCCCCCAGCTCGTGCCATCACAGAGCTCAAGCTCTTTGGATGTCGAATTGTATCGAACAGCACCTTCCGTCACCGGCTGGCACACTTCGCCACTATTCGCGATCCGGATGGTCCCGTTCACATCGAGCGGAACGACGGGGCTCTCACGTCCGATTCCAAGCTTGCTTTGAATGTACTGACTGCCAAAGACTGCGAGCGAATTGACGGAGATGCCCGCATCTTTCACCTGATCAGTCGTGCCGACGTTGATGGGTGCGGCGACGTTGCCGCCCGGGGCGGTCGCAGTAGGGCCACTCCACGCGAGTGCTGCCGACGCGATGAGAACGCAGACGCTGATAAGCAGGAAGAAGCTGAAAAACTCGCGCGCTGCGAGTAACGATCGAAACTGTCCGAGGACCAAAATTATTTTCGAGAGATTGATAGGCGCCGCGAATTGTCGCGTGCCGTTATTTTACCACGACATCCCCTACCGGCTCATGTGATGCAATTAAAAATGAAAAATCGCGCCACGAAATTTCTGTTTCGTCAACACGCCCTTCTTATTTGAAAATGAATTCCCTCTCTGGGTCTTCTTATTATGAGTATTCTTAGATGCGTATTCTTATATAGAGAGACCGGCAGATTTGGCCGCTCCAGTCCGGCAACAATGGCCGGTCTTGACCGGCCAATTTGGCCGGTCAGCGTCGGCCACGCGTTGCTGTCTTCTGGATAGTCAGAAAGAGCCGGTAGAGATTAGTCTTTCCAAGGCCGCGCTGAACGATCTCAAGCAAGCCAGACTTTTCGAGTTCTTCCAGATAGCGGCGAACACTGCGCTCCCCTGACCCCATATCGATCGCAAGCTTTGTCTGACCGGGAAAGCAGGCGTCGTCGCCCCAAGCATATTTTAGCAGCATCGCGTAGGCGAGTTTTGCGCCCACCGAGACATCGTTCTTGGTGAGAATGAAGTTTGGGACTTGCGTGAAGCCTTGTCGAGTAACCGGGTCGGCTCCAACCAGTTCGATGTTTCGTTCTTTGAGAATGTCGCCGATGGCGCGAGCCTGGAACTCCATGCCTTTGCATTATACGCGAACGGTGCGCGACAACGGCGTTTATCCCCTGTCGGGCTGCTTGCCGCTGGAACTGTCATCCGGTCGGCTGAGCAGAGGCGTGAGCATCTGCTGGAGCTGCCCGACCAGTATATTTGTTTCCCGATCGCGCTCCAGCAGTGCCTCGATGGTTTTGTCCTTCACGGTTATCTGTCCGCGCAGGAATTCGTTCTCCCCTTTTAGTTGCGTCAGGAAGGCATCCGCGACAGGCGGCGACATGTCGGGAGGTGTCGTCAGTCCTTGTCGCCGCTCATCGTGGCGCCCTTCTGCGGCGACATCGGTCGCGGCTTGTCGCGGCAAGTCGCGTCCTGTCGCGACAGGTCGCACCTCTTCGATATAGGCGATGTGCTTGCTGACGGATGCGGGGACTATGAGGAATTTTTCGCCGAATTGCGTCTCGACGCGACGACAATCGAGGTGGCCTTTGGCGCAATATCGCTGGATCGTCCGGTCAGTGCGGGGATGTCCCGCACGCTCGTACAGCAGGGCAGCGTCTTCAATGGTGAGGGTGTATTCGCTGACGGGGCTTGTCGCGACAGGTCGCGACTGGTCGTCGTTCATTACTGCATGATAACCCGGCGACACACATCTCCGCCGGTTATCCCCAAAAGGAAAAAAGGGCATACACGATCAATAGAGGTTCGAACTCGCGAGTAATGCCATCGAAACGCAAAAGGGGCCTGGGTGGAACCAGGCCCCTTGCCTTCTTAAGAAGGAGATGTTTGAGCGCGGTTGGCGATTCTCTCCTCGATCCAGCATTCCACCTCTTCGGCTACCCACGCGACCCTGCAAGCTCCGAGCCGTACCCTCTGGGGGAATTGGCTGGCGACTTCGAGGCGCGCTATGTGAGCAAAAGAATACGGGACGCCATAAACCGATTTGAGTTCCTTCTTCGATACGAGCTTCCGTGTCATCGCAAGTCCCTCGTGAAGGGAGCTTGCAAGCCCCGGTTTAGCCCTGGGCACCGCAAAGCATAGGTTCAGATGGAGCGCGCCGCAACATGAACATAGTCGCTCATGCTGCCCGTTGCGGAGCAAGTGACTGTTTTCTGAAGCTATCGAGCAAGTCTGCCCACTTCTGCATAAGCTTTGTCCGCTCCGGCAGATAGGTTGCCCTGTTGTAGGCGCGCCTGACTGGATCGTCGTCTTCGTGCGCGAGTGCTGCTTCGATCACATCTGAATTGAAACCACGCTCATTCAAGATGGTGCTCGCGGAAGATCGGAAGCCGTGCGCGGTCACCTCCTCTTTCGTGTAACCAATTCTTCGGAGCGCAGAATTCATCGCGTTCTCGGAAAGCATACGATTAGGAGATCGAATGGATGGCAACACGAGGTCGCCATGATCGGAGAGCGACCAAATTTCCTTGAGCACTTTGACTGCTTGCTTCGACAGCGGCACGTCATGCGGTCGTCGCATCTTCATTCGCTCGGCAGGGATACGCCACAGCGATTTTTCGAAGTGAATTTCAGATCGCCGCATACCCCGTACGTCACCGGGGCGAGTCATGGTGAGAGCTGTAAGCAAAAGAGCCGCACGAAGCGTCGGCCAGCCATCATACTCATCGATCGAACACATTAACGCACCAAGCTGCACCTCATCGGTTATGGCCGCGCGGTGTTTGACGATCGGTTTCAAGAGTGCGCCCCGAAGCGCAGATGTAGGATCGGCGGTCGCGCGAAGAGTTACGATTGCGTAACGAAATACACTGCCCATAGCGCCGCGTAATCTCTTTGCTGTCTCGCGGCGGCCGCTCTTTTCGATCCGCTTGAGAATTCCCAAGAGTTCGGCCGGAATGATCTCGGCAATCGGTCTATTGGCAATGGGAGCCGCCAATTGTTCAAGCAGCCAACGGTTTTTGCCCAGCGTGGTCTCGGCAGCGTTATTGGATTCAAGGTTTGCTAGGTACTCGGAAGCGACGGCTCCGAAGGTGTTTTCCGTAGTCGCGGCAGCGCTCGATCTGTCGAGCTTCTTTTGTTGAGCCGGATTGATACCCGCGATTAAGAGCTTTCGAGCGTCGTCCCGTTTTCTCCGGGCTTCAGCAAGCGTCAGGGTTGGGAAGGAACCCAAGCCCAGCATATTCTCCCGGCCACCGAAACGGTATCGAAGCCGCCACAACTTACTCCCGTGCGGTTGCACAAGAATGTGCAATCCACCTCCATCGCTGAGCTTGTACGGTTTCCTGGCCGGCGCAGCGTTTACGATCGCAAACTGCGTTAGAGCCATGCGGGTACGCCCTCCTGGGTGCGATTTCGTACCCGCAAACGTACCCTCATTTTTAGGAGAAGGGAAGGAAAGCGATGAAACTCATGCGAGATAAAAATCCAAGAAACCAAAGTGTATCAGGTGGTTCTGCGCATCTATGAGAAGCTATGTGGAAGGGTCTTGGTGCCGCAAGAGGGATTCGAACCCCCGACCCCATCATTACGAATGATGTGCTCTACCAACTGAGCTATTGCGGCGGATTTCGCGCCCCTGATAACGGCCGCAGCCCGAAATGGCAAGGTTTCAGGAGCGAAACAAGGCGCGCCAGCCGGATACGGGAACATCCCGCTGCGGCTCCGGATCGGGCTCCGGCTCCGGGCCCGGATCGTCGGGCGCCGGCACCACCGGGATGACGATATCGGCGGCCGGCGGCGGCGCGGCAAAGACGCCGTCGCGATATTGCCGGCGCGGCGCGACCGGCGCAGCCGCCGGCTCCTCTTTCTTTTCCGGTTCAGCGGCCGCCGGTTTATCGACGTCGAGGCGCGGCGCCGGTGTCTCGCGAACAGGCGTCTCCGGCTCGATCGCCGCGGGCGGCGGCTCCGGAATATCTTGCGCGCGCGGACCTTCGAGCTCGGCCAGCGGCGCCTTCCACGCGAACGCATCGAGCCGTCCGCTCACCGGCGACATCGGCAGCCAGCGATCCGACACGATGCCGTCCGCGGTCCAGACCGGATCGCGCGCGGCATTGAGCGCGCGCGCCATCCATTCGCGCGCGCGGCCCTCGTCGCCATGCTCGGTGCGCTCGATCTCCGCCATCAAGAGCGCCACGCGCCGTGTCGGCCGCTCCATCAGGGGGTTGAGCGCATCGCGCGCGGCGGCGAACTCGCGCGCGTCGAGCGCGGCGCGCGCGACCGCCAGCGTGCTCTCGGGATGATCGGGATGCTCGGCCGCAAGCTCCTTCGCACGCGACAGCCGCTCGCGCGCGGTGTCGCCGAAGCGGATATGGATATAAGCCGACGCCAGATCGGGATGCGGATTGTCTTTCCAGGCCGCGCGGATCACGCGCGAGGCTTTGCGCAATTCGCCGGCCTCGGCGAGGAAGCGGCCCGCGAGCACGGCGGCCGGAACGAAGTCCGGCGCGAGCTTCGCGGCTTCGAGCGCGAAGGCTTTCGCATTGTCGCGGTCGGAATGTTCGAGCGAGAGCGCGCGTGCGGTCAGAAGCACCGCGCGCGTGCGCCGGTAATCGGCCTTGTCGGCGGCGGCCGTCTTCCTGTTACGCTCGAGCAACTCAAGCGCCCCGGCCCAGTCGCCGGCGGCGCTGCGAAGCTGCAGTACCGCCTGCCCGGCCCAGGGCAAAGACGGTGCGGATTGCGCAGCCTCTTCTGCATAAAGTTTCGCGGCATTGCCGTCGGCGCGCCGCTGCGCCTCCACGAACAGACCGCGCAAGCCGAGGAGCTTGGTGTCGGCGCGGCTCGCCATCGCGCGGAAGGTTTTTTCCGCCGCCGCGCGGTCACCGGCCAATTGCGCGGTCTGCGCGCCAAGAAGAAGCGTCAGCGGCTCGGAGGGCGCCAGCCGCTGCGCGTCGCCGGTGTATTTCTGTGCCGCGCGCACGTCGCCGGCGCCGATCGCGATCAGGCCGCGCGAAATCGCCAGATGCCCCTGCGCGCCGCGGCGGCGCTGCCAGTATTCCTTCACGCGGCGCGGGCCCGCGATCACGTTGCGGAACAAACTCCAAATCAGGATCAGCACCGCGACCAGAATGAGAATGGCGACCGCGCCGACCATGACCGTGGTCTCGACCCGCCAGCCGCCCCAGACGATCGCGACCTCGCCCGGGCGATCGGCGAACCAGGCGGCGCCGAGCGCCGCCAGCGCGACCACGATCAGAAAAAGGGCAACCCGGATCATGCGCGCGCGAGCCTCATAGCGAGGGCTTTCCGAGCGCGCCGAGCGATTCCTGCGCAAATTGACGGCCGGCCGCAATCGCGGCATCGCGCGAGGCCACGCGTTTGATCCACGGTTCGGCCGGCGCGCGCACGGCCGCGGGCAGCTTGTTCAATTCCGCGAGCGCGCCGCCAATATCGTTGCGCGCGGCCTTCGCCTCGATCCGCCCGATCACCGTCGCGGGATCGTCGCCCGGCACGTCGCCGACGGGGCGGATACGCACCAGCCGCTCGGCGCCGGCCTGAAGTTTTTCCATCACCGAGCCGGTGCGCGCCGGCTCGCCGATCGCCTTCATCATCGGCTGCGCCAGCGACGACAATTCACGGGCCAGCGACGGAACGGACGGAACACCCGTGGCCGCGAAGGTTTCCAGCGGCGCGAGCGCGCCCGCATCCGCGGCAAACACTTTGGCCGCCGCAAGTTCCGCCGTGAACGGAGCGCCGCGCTCGACCGCGTCGCGCAAGGCGGACGCGACCACCGCGCGGCGGCTGACCTTGTCGTCGGCGGCAAGTTCGCGCTCGTTCGAACGCGTCGATTGTTCGAGCGCCGCGATCCGGTTCGCAAGCGCCTCGGTGTCGCCGCCGCCCTGTGCCGATGCGCTTCCCGCCGCTTTCTGCGCGGCTTCGGCGGCGGTTACGGCATTGTCCGCGCGCGTGCGCGTATCGCGCACGTTTGCGGCAATGTCGTCGAGCCGCTTGCCGAGCGAGGCGATATTCTCCGCCGTCATTTTCATGGCGGTGTCGGTGGCCTTGATGGCGGTGTCGGTGGCCGGCGCATTGGCGAGAACCGCTTCGATCTTTCCAAGGCGCGCGGCGATTTGCGCGATTTGATCGTCGCGATCCATGAACGAGACGCCAAGCCAGACGCCGACCCCGAGCAGAACGATCGCCGCGGCGGCGCAAGCCGCCCAGACCACGGGTCGCAAATGCAGCGGCCTTGAATCCACAGGTGTTTCGCCGGATGCCGGTGCCGGTCCAGCAGGTGTCTCTGACGGCGATTCTTTCGCGGATTCCGACGATTTCGCCGCGGCGTCGGAAGCCGGCTTCTCCCCGCCGAGCGCGCGCGAAGACACCTCATTCGCCTTCAGGTCGATGGTCGGCGCCGGCCGCTGGCGCTCGGGCGGCAATCCGCTGTCATCGCTGGCCATATCGCCGTCTCCATTCGGCTCGCCGGGGCTCCTCGAGAATCAAACCTTGAGCCCGGTCTCACTTCGATACTGCGGACACAGGATGGCGGCAACTTGGCCGTCAATCCGGCGTCACGAGATCGAGCAACGCCGCCTCGTCCGGATGCGGCGCGACCTTGATACGCTTGAATTGTCGCGCCGAAAGCGGCTCCGCCGCACGGGCCGACAAGCAATAATGTCGCAGCATCTGGACCGAGGCATGCAGCCCGCCCGCGTCGGCGCAATCGAGAAAGATGACGGTGCTGCGACGGGAATAATGCAGAACGCCCTCGACGGCCCCCGTGCGGATCGCCTGCTCGGCGGTGTCGGACAAGCGGGTCGCCGCGTCGGCGCGATATACGACCAAAGTCTCGACGTGGATCCCATTTGCGGCGAGCTCCCCCGCGAGATCGCGCGACCGGTCGCTGCCGGCGAGATAGAGGAGCCGCGCGCCCGCCGCCCATCGGGCGCGAACAAGCGCGAGCAGGTCGGCCGCATCGCCGTCGGCCGACACCACATCGGAAAATCCGGCGTCGCGCGCGGCCTGCGCGGTCTGTCCGCCGACGGCCAAGAGCGGACGCTTGAGCGAGCGGCTCAAGGCGGGATGCGCAGTCAAAGCGCGCGCGGCATTGCCGCTGGTCATGATGATTGCGTTGAAGGACGTTGGATCGAATGCCGCGTCCGCGACCGGTGCGATGGTCAGGACCGGCGCGATCAACGCCGAATGCCCGCGCCGCTGCAATTGCGCCGCCGTCCGCTCGGCCTCGGCAAGCGGGCGCGTGACAAGGAGGCGCATCACGATCCCTTGAAAAAGTCAGGCCCGCCTTTGGCTTTCAGTTCGCGGCCAGCATCGACACCAAGCGCGGCAGCATCACGCACACTGCCTTCCCGCGCGGTCTCATGCACCTGACTGCCGTCAGAACGGATGATCATACCACGAAATTGCAAGCGATCGTTTTCGACCACGGCGTGGCCGCCGATCGGCGTGCGGCAGGAGCCGTCGAGGATTTCCAGAAAGGCGCGTTCGGCAACGAGCGCCGTGAGCGTCGCCGGATGACTGATTGCCGCCAGTTTTTCGCGCGTCGCCTCGTCGTTCTCGCGCGCCTGGATCGCGATCGCGCCCTGGCCGACCGCGGGCAGAAAATCATGCGGATCGAGAATGGCGGTGGCGGCATCGGCGCGCTGAAGGCGCTTCAGTCCGGCGAGCGCGAGAATGGTCGCGTCCATCGCGCCCTCATCGAGCTTGCGCAGCCGCGTTTCGACATTGCCGCGCAACGGCACGATGTTGAGGTCCGGCCGCAATCGCTTCACTTGCGCTTGCCGCCGGAGCGAGGCGGTGCCGAGCGTCGCGCCTTGCGCAAGCGCGGCCAGCGACGCGGCCTTGCGGCTGATGAAGGCATCGCGCGCGTCCTCGCGTCGCAGGCAGGCCGCGATCGTCAATCCGGCCGGCAATAATGTCGTCAGGTCCTTGGCCGAATGGACGGCCAGATCGACATCGCCCGCGATGAGCGCGTCCTCGATCTCCTTGGTGAAGAGCCCCTTACCGCCGGAATCCGCCAGCGGGCGGTCCTGGATGCGGTCGCCGCTGGTGCGGATTGTGACGATCTCGATAGCGGCCGGATCGCGCCCGAGATCCAGCCCATGGGCGGCCGCCAGCGCGGCCCGGACCATATGCGCCTGTGCCAGCGCCAGCGGCGAACCGCGCGTGCCGACGCGCAGTTTTGCGGCTGTTGTTGACGATTGCGCCATTCCACCTCGCAATGCTAGGCCGGGATGAAGGAACCCGCGGGACGCGAGACTAGTGTGGTGGTTCAGAAATTCCCTTCATTCTCGCCGCGAATCCACCCTAGGGAATTTCTGAACCAAAACCACACTAGAATCATAACTTTGCTAGTGTCCTTCGATTCCGAAGTTCGCTGACAAGGGTGCCGCGGAATGAGGCGAACTTCGGAATCGGGACACTAGAATGATTGTACTCGGAATCGAGACGACATGCGACGAGACCGCCGCAGCCGTGGTCGAACGGCTGGAAGACGGCCGCGGCAAGATTCTGTCGAATATCGTGCTCTCCCAGACCAGCGAGCACGCGGCCTTCGGCGGCGTGGTGCCGGAGATCGCCGCGCGCGCGCATGTCGAGGCGCTCGATCACATTATCGCCGGAGCGATGGAAGAAGCCGGCATCGGCTTCGACAAGCTTGACGGCGTCGCCGCCGCTTCAGGTCCGGGCCTGATCGGTGGCGTGATCGTCGGGCTCACCACCGCCAAGGCGATTTCGCTTGTCGCGAACAAGCCGCTGATGGCGGTCAATCATCTCGAAGCGCATGCGCTCACCGCGCGCCTGACCGACGCGGTGCCGTTTCCCTATTGCCTGTTCCTGGCGTCGGGCGGGCACACACAGATTCTCGCCGTGCGCGGCGTCGGCGATTATGTGCTGCTCGGCAACACCATGGACGACGCCGTCGGCGAAGCCTTCGACAAGACCGCGAAGCTTTTAGGGCTCGGCTATCCCGGCGGACCGCAGGTCGAGAAGGAAGCGATGGCGGGTAACCCGGAGCGATTCGCCCTGCCGCGTCCGATGCACGGACGGCCGGAAGCCGATTTCTCGCTCTCGGGCCTGAAAACCGCGTTGCGTCTCGAAGCCGAGAAGATCGCGCCGCTCAGCGATCAGGACGTGGCGGACCTTTGCGCCTCGTTCCAGCAGGCCGTGGTCGACGTGGTCGCCGACCGGCTACGTACGGGGCTCGCGATCTTCCGTGAGAAATTCAAAGCCCCGACCGCCCTGGTCGCCGCCGGCGGGGTCGCGGCCAATCAGGCAATCCGGAAAATCCTGCATCGCCTCGCCTTCGAAAGCGGAACCGTGCTTGTCGTTCCGCCGCCCGCGCTCTGCACCGACAATGGCGCGATGATCGCCTGGGCCGGCGCCGAACGGCTGGCGCTCGGGCTTGTCGATACGCTCGAGCTCAGCCCCCGCGCGCGCTGGCCGCTCGAAGACGTCGCCGGCGCGGCGCGATAGTTTCCCCGCAACGGACACCGCCAATGGCCTTCGAACGGATCGCGGTGCTCGGAGCCGGAAGCTGGGGAACGGCGCTCGCGCATGCGGCGTTGCGCGCGGGACGCGACGTGGTGCTGTGGTCGCGCGACGCAAAAGCGGCCGAGACGATGGCGACGACGCGCGCGAATCCGCTGCTGCCGAATGTCGCCATCGACAAGCGGATCGCCGTCACGTCGTCGCTTGCCGATGCGCTGAAAGCCGATGCCATCCTCGCCGCCGTTCCGGCGCAGTCGCTGCGCGCCCTTGCGACAAGGATCGCGCCGTCGCTGCGCGCCGGCACGCCGGTGATCTCCTGCGCCAAGGGCATCGAGCGCGGCACGCGGAAATTCATGACCGAAATTATTTCGGAAGCAGCGCCCGACGCCATCCCCGCGATCCTGTCCGGCCCGAGTTTCGCCGATGACGTTGCGCGCGGACTACCGACCGCCGTCACGCTTGCGGCCGCGGACGAGGCGATCGCGGCGGATCTTGCACAGGCGCTCGGCTCGGCGACGTTCCGGCCCTATCATTCAACCGATCTCCGCGGTGTGGAGATCGGGGGCGCGGCGAAGAATGTGCTCGCGATCGCGACCGGCATCGTGTCGGGACGCGGGCTGGGTGCGAGCGCGGCGGCAGCTTTGGTCACGCGCGGCTTTGCCGAGCTCGTGCGCTTTGGCCGCAAGCTCGGCGCACGGCCGGAAACGCTCACCGGCCTGTCCGGGCTTGGCGATCTGGTGTTGACCTGCTCCAGCCCGCAATCGCGCAATTATTCGCTGGGCTTGTCGCTCGGCAAAGGCCTGTCCGCCGAGGAGGCGCGCAAATCGACAAAGCTCGCTGAAGGCGCCTTCACCGCTTCGGTGCTCGCCGAGATGGCGGCCGACCACGGCGTCGACATGCCGATCACCGCCGCCATCGCCGCCGTGCTCGACGGCGCGATGAGCGTGGACGAAGCGATCGGATCGCTGATGACACGGCCTTTCCGCGCGGAATAACCCCATGAGCAAGATCAAGGCGGCCCTCTTTTACAATTACTCTTCCGCGATCGAAGGCGAGGTCTTCGGGCAAGGCCGGCGCGAGCGCATCGCCGCGCTGACCGATCTTTATCCGCATGTCGTGCACGCCGGAAATTTCGACGAACATGCAGCCAAGCTCGCCGATATCGAGGTGATTTTCGCGACCTGGGGCATGATGAATTTCACCGCGGCGCAGCGGGCGAAACTGCCCAAGCTCAAAGCCGTGTTCTATGCCGCCGGCAATGTGAAGGCCTTCGCCCCGAGCCTGATCGAGCACGGCATTCCTTTGATGAGCGCCTGGGCGATCAACGCCGTCCCGCCCGCGGAAATGTGTCTCTCGCAAATTCTGCTCAGCCTGCGCGGCTATTTCCGCACCGTCCGGCAATATCGCGAGCACAAAATCTTTGATGCCAAAAGATACTGGCGGCCGGGCGTGCAGGACGAAGTGATCGGCCTGATCGGGCTTGGCTATATCGGCTCATTGCTGAGAAAGAAGCTGCGCGACTATCCGCTCAAGGTGATCGCGCATGATCCGTTTCTAACCAGGGAACGCGCCGCCGAACTCGACGTGACACCGGTCTCACTCGAGGAATTGTTTGCGAAAGCCTATATCGTCAGCAATCACATTCCCGATCTGGAAAATACGCGCAACGTGCTCGACAAAAAGCTGTTCGCGAGCATGCGCGACGGCGCGACCTTCATCAACACCGGCCGCGGCGCGCAAGTGGTCGAGGCGGACATGATCGCGGTGCTGAAAGCGCGGCCCGATCTCACCGCCTTGCTCGACGTCACCTGGCCGGAGCCGCCGCCGCCGGATTCGGAACTTTGGCGGCTGCCGAACGTCGTCATCTCACCGCATATCGGCGGCACGACCGGGCACGAAGTGACGCGGCTCGCCGATTGCGCGATCGAGGAATTCGAGGCGTGGCAGGCCGGCAAGACATTGCGCTATGAAGTGACGCGGGACATTTTCAAAACGATGGGTTGACCGATGGCGTACTGGCTCCTGAAAACCGAAGCCGACGAATTTTCCTGGGACATGCAGATGAAGCGGGGCGCGAAGGGCGAGCCCTGGAGTGGCGTGCGCAATTTCACCGCACGGCGCTACATGACCGAGATGAAGAAGGGCGACAAGGCCTTCTTCTATCACACCGGCGACGAGAAGCAGATCGTCGGCATTGTCGAGGTGATCAAGGAAGCCTATCCGGATCCGACCGACGAGAAGGGCGTGTTCAAATCGGTCGACGTCAGGGCGGTCAAGCCGTTTCCAAAACCGGTGACACTGGTGCAGATCAAGGCCGACAAGCGCTTCAAGGACATGGCGCTGGTGAAATATGCCCGCCTGTCCGTGCAGCCGGTGACCACCGAGCAATGGAATATGATCTGCCACCTCGGCGGCGTGAAAGTTTAGACGTCAGGGAGAAACGCGATGCAGCAACTCGCCAACGTCAATTATCTTGCCGCCTTCGTCGCGGCGATCGCGGCCTTTGTCGTCGGGGCGATCTGGTACACCGTCTTCTCCAAGCCCTGGCTGGCGGCACAAGGCAAGACCATGGAATCCGCCAAGGCCGAACAGGCGGCGAAGGCCGGACAGCTGGGCGGCTTTCTTCCGTTCCTGCTCGTCTTCATCGGCAATCTGATCATCGCCGTCGTGCTCTACGGCATCATGACGCATGTCGGACCCTTCACCATCCGCGCCG
>CAYJNT010000072.1:0-1568 GCA_964370945.1 uncultured Hyphomicrobiales bacterium
GTGATCGAGGCGTTCGGCAATTTCGTGATGAGCGGCAATTTCGTGATCGGCATCATCGTGTTCACGATCCTGGTGATCGTGAATTTCGTGGTCATCACCAAAGGCTCCGGCCGCATCGCGGAAGTCGCCGCCCGCTTCCACCTCGACGCCATGCCCGGCAAGCAGATGGCGATCGACGCCGATCTCTCCGCCGGCCTGATCGACGAGCACGAAGCGCGCCGGCGAAGGAGGACGCTGGAAGACGAGAGCGGCTTCTTCGGCGCCATGGACGGCGCCTCGAAATTCGTGCGCGGCGACGCGATCGCCGGGCTTCTCGTTGTCTTCATCAATGTCATCGGCGGCATGATCATCGGCATCGCGCAGCAGGGCATGCCGTTCGCCGAAGCCGCCAAGACCTATACCCTGCTGACCGTGGGCGACGGCCTAGTCACGCAAGTCCCGGCGCTGATCGTCTCGACCGCCGCGGGCCTGCTCGTCTCCAAGGCGGGCATCACCGGCGCGGCCGACAAGGCGCTGGTGGCGCAGCTGTCCGGCTATCCGAAAGCGCTCGGCATGTCGGCCGCGGTGATGCTGGTGATGGCGCTCCTGCCCGGCGTGCCGATGCTGCCGTTTGTCGCGCTCGCCGGCGGCGCCGGGGCGCTGGCCTATTACGCCGAAAAGCGCAACAAGAAGCAGGCCCTGATCGAGAAAGAGGCCGAAGCCGCGGCAACCGAAGTCGCGCCCGGCGAGGAGCCGATCTCGGCCGCGCTCAAGATCGACGATCTCAAGATCGAGCTCGGCTATGCGCTGCTGCCATTGGTGAACTCACAAGACGGCAGCGACCGGCTGACCGAGCAGATCAAGGCGTTGCGCAGAGCCTTGGCAATCGAGATGGGCTTTGTGATGCCGGCGGTGCGCATCCTCGACAACGTTCAGCTCGAGGCCAACACCTACGTCATCAAGATCAAGGAAGTGGACGCCGGCTCGGGCAAGATCTGGCCGGCCCAGTTCATGGTCATGGATCCCGCCGGCGGTCAGGTGAACCTGCCGGGCATTCACACGGTCGAGCCCACATTCGGGCTCCCTGCGACCTGGGTCGACGTGGCGCAGAAGGAAGAAGCGGCGGTCAAAGGCTATACCGTCGTCGATGCCGCGACGGTGCTGTCCACCCATCTGACCGAACTTTTGAAGACCAACACCGCCGACCTCCTCTCCTATGGCGAGGTGCAGAAGCTCGTGAAAGAACTGCCCAAAGATCAGGCCGAGCTGGTCAAGGACATCATCCCCGGCCAGATCACCATGTCGGGCGTGCAGCGCGTGCTGCAATTGCTGCTGGCCGAGCGCGTCTCGATCCGCGACCTCTCGACCATCCTGGAAGGCATCGCCGACGCGCTCGCCTTCTCGCGCAATCCGGCGGTCATCGTCGAGCACGTGCGCGCGCGCCTGTCGCGGCAGATCTGCGCGCAATACACGACGCCCGCGGGCTACCTGCCGCTGATCGCGCTCTCGGCCAAATGGGAGCAGGCCTTCCACGAGTCGATCATCGGCCAGGGCGAGGACAAGAGCCTTGCGATGCAGCCCTCGCGGCT
>CAYJNT010000072.1:1668-11102 GCA_964370945.1 uncultured Hyphomicrobiales bacterium
CTGGCTCCGCGACCTTTCGGCGCAGCCCGATGACCAGGGCTACGAATTCCCGGCCTGTTTCCTGATCGACGCGCAGACGGCGGACGCCGCGCAGGCCTGGGGCGACCATCTGGCGCAAAAACGGTGCGCGCGCGGCGACCTGCATTTTCTGTGGTCGGAGGCAGAGTTAACGGACGTCCCGCCGGATCTGCCGCTGGTGCGCGATGGCGAGGATGTGGCCGACCTCTATATCGGCTGGTAGCGGCGCGGCGGACCCACAAGTTCAAGCGTTCGTGAACGCCACTTGGAACCCGAACGGCCATTCCTACGTTTCTACCATGTCATCGGGAGTGTGGGACCGGACGGCTGAGCCCTAGCCGGGCTGGGGACGGTTTTGTGCGCCCCGAAAACCGAAATTGAACCTTTGTTTTCCCGGCAACGACCAAGGGAAAACGGGGAGAGTGAAATGGACCATTCCTCGCTGAACAATTCCTCGCTGCGCAGCGCCGACGGCGCGACGCACGTCAAGATCGTCGCGGTGGCGCTGATCGCCGGCATGATGGTGATCGGCGTCGGCATCGCGGCGCGCTCCAGTCTCGATCTCGGCACCGATGTCGGCGGCAACCCGCGGCTCGAAGCCAAGGGCCCGGTGATCAAGGCGACCAAGCCGACCGCGTTCTCGGCCGGCGAAGCCATCACCATCCGCTGATCTTGAAAATCCTCATCAGGGTTTGAACCTCCCTGATTTCCCCCGCTGCGCGCTTCTTCGGAAGCGCTTTTTTCTTTCACCGGTCCACTTCGATCAGCTTGCCGTGGAACGGCACCGGACCGGTCGGTGAGCCCGTCGGCGAACCGCCGAGCGGCTCGATCGAGACGGCGTAGGTCGCGTTGTTGACGATGTCGGGGCTGTATTGCGCGAGCGTCGCCGAGATGTCCGGCACGCGATCGGTGAACACGCCGAGCGAACGCGGCCCGCCCGGGAATGACGGATGCACGAACCACATCTGGTACGAGCGGCCCGCAGGCGCCTCACCACCGACCTTGCGCACCGAGAAGGATTTCGATCTCAGGTCGACGGTCATCACGAAGCCGGGCGAGCCGTTGCCTTCCTGCAGCACGGCGACGAAACGCTCCGCCGGCCGCAACGGCGCAGGCAACAGATCCGGCGCGGTTTCCTTCACCGCGACGAACAACATCAGGCTCGCCGCCAACGCGCCCGACACCATTGCCGCGCTGCGCCAGCGGCGCAGCCGCTTGGTCAGATCGATGACCACGGCGCCGGCGCCTTGCGCGACCGGCTCGCCGTCAAGCCGCGCGACGATCCGCCGCCAGACATGCGCCGGCGGTTCGACCGGATCGATGGTGTGATGCAATTCGCCGAGCTTCTTCTCCCAGGCATGGACCAGCGTCGCGAACGGCGGATCGGTCTCCAGCATGAGCTCGACGCGCGCGCGCTCGTCGGCATCGAGCGTGCCGAGCACGTATTCGGCGGCGAGCGCTTCGCGGTCCTCGTTCATGGTCATGACCCGAGGCACTCCCTGATCTCAAGGAGCGCCCGGCGCAGCCAGGTCTTGATGGTGTTGACCGGCTTGCCGAGCTTCGCGGCAAGCTGCTCGCGGCTCCAGCCGTTGCGATAGGCGAGCAAGACAAGACTCTGCCGTTCCGGCTCGAGGCGCTCGATGCAGCCCATCAGGCGGCGCACCTCTTCCGTCAGTTCGCGTCGCGCGAGCGGATTGGGAAGATCAGCCGCCACGTCCATGGCCTCCGGCTCCTCCTCGATGGACACCTCCCGGCGCTTGCGGACAAGATCGATGGCCCGGTTGCGCGCGATGGTCACCATCCAGGTGATGGGGGAAGCAACGCCGGGATTGAACTGCCCCGCGCTGTTCCAGATCTTCAGATAAACCTCCTGCAAGACCTCGTCGGCGAGATCGTGACGCCTCAATATACGGAGCACGACGCCGTAGAGTTTCGCCCGTGTCGCCCCGTAAAGCCGCTCGAAAGCCGCGCGGTCCCCCTGCGAGACCGCGTTCAGCCATTCCACGAGTTCAGCCGGGGTCGACATGCGTTAAGGGGCTCTAAACCAATGTCGCAGGGCGAGACGATTGCTGCGCTGCGGATTATTGCCCTTCCGTAGCAAGATCAAGACGGACGTTCCATGCCCTTTTCGCGCAGCACCGCCGTACCGGCCGGACCCCGGAGGATATCGATAAAGGCCTTGGCCGCATTCGTATCCCTGGCAGTGGCGCTCAAGCCGACCGCGTAGGTCGTGTAATTCTGGAGTTCGGCCGGCAACGGCCCGACCAGAGCCGTGCCTTTCACGGGAAGAATTTCACTGATCTGGTGCAGACCGAGTTCGGCTTCGCCGCTCGCGATCAGATCGGCGACATGGCCACCGCGCTTCAGCTTCGCTTTCGGCTTGATGGCGTCTGCGATGCCGAGCTTGTTCAGCAGACTTGCAATATAGATACCGCTCGAGCCGCCGCTCTCGGGATCGATATAAGCAACCGTCTTCGCATTGAGCAGTGCCTGCTTGAACGCCTCGACATTGCCGATGTCCGGCTCGGGCGCGCTTTCTTTCACCACCACACCGACGCCGACGCGTGCGAGATTGGCGCGCGTGCCCGCTGCGATTTTGCCTTTCTCGATCAGCGTGTCGATCACGCCCGGCGTAACCACGGCCACGTCGAACGCTTCGCCGCTCTCGATACGCTTGAGCAATGCGCCCGCGGTGCCGTTGTCGAGGATCACCTTGTGGCCCTGGCTTTCGAATTGCGGCACGAGCGCGAGCACCACCGATTTCATCGCGCCGGCGGTCAGCACTTTCAGCTCGGCGGCGGATGCGGATGGCGCCCACAGCATTCCGGCCATCATCGTTGCAATCGCGGCAATCCGGATACGCATCGCTGTTTCTCCTTATCCCGTTGCGGCAGCCTGCACGAACGCCGGGGCTTGCCCTTTCCCGCCCTGATGGCGGATGTTAGGAGAACACCGGACACAGCATGAATCATCGCCTGTCATATTCGGTGAACCTCGCGCGGGCATGCACCGCATTGGCGGTCGCCTATGCGCTCGCGCTGCAGGTTCTGCTCGCGAGCGTCATGGCCGCAGGCCTGGCGATGACGCCACAGGCCGATGGAGCCGTCATCTGCTATGGCGGCGACGGTAGCCAGCAGCCCTCCCATTCACCGGCGGGCGCCGCAGATTGTGTATTGAGCTGCGCGCAAGGGCTGAACGCCACCGCGGTCCTGCCATCGGATATCCCGTTCGATCTTATTTCCACGACGCGAGATCAAGGCGAACGCGGCCTTGCGGCGGCTTTCGTCGTTTCGCAACGATCATCTCCAAAACTCGCGCAAGGCCCTCCGCAGAACGCGTGATCGCACGCGGCGTCGCCGCATCGTCACCCGTCATCTGCAGGAGATCGTCATGTCATTCTTTGTGCGCACGCTCTGTGCGCTGCCCGTCATCGCAACCGCCACCGCCGCGTTTGCCTGTCCTCTTCATCAGCACCAAGCGGGCGCTTCGGCGCGCATCGTACTGGCGCAAGCGGCCGCGCAAGATTCCGGCCAGACCTTCAAGGCCGGCGGCATTTCCATCGAAGCGCCGTGGTCGCGCGCCACGCCCGGGGGCGCGCAGGTCGCCGGCGGCTATATGAAGATCACCAATAGCGGCACGGAGGCCGATCGCCTGACCGGCGGGACATTCCCGAACGCGTCGCGCTTCGAGATCCATGAAATGAAGACCGAAGGCGGCGTGATGACCATGCGCCCGCTGCCCGAGGGCATCGAGATCAAGCCGGGTGAAACCGTCGAGTTCAAGCCCGGCGCTTATCACATGATGTTCATGGGACTGAAGCGCGGCCTGAAGAACGGCGAGAGCGTCAAAGGCACGCTCGTGTTCGAGAAAGCCGGCACGATCGAGATCGAATATCGCGTCGGCCCGATCGGCGGCGGCGCGCCTTCGGCCGGCGGGCGCAAGGATCATCGTTGAGGTGGATGTCATTCCGGGGCGCGGGCGTTAGCCTGCGAGCCCGGAATCCATAACCCCTGCTCGGGAATATGGATTCCGGGTTCGCCGCACTGATCTCGGGTTTACCCGAGATCAGCAACTCAAATAGTAGCGCAAGTCGGGTAAACGACTTGCGCGTGCGGCGCCCCGGAATGACGAAGATGAATTAAGCCCGCGCCGCGTCGCGGATGCGCATGATGCCGATGGAGTCGAGCTCGCGCTGCTCCACCGCGTTCTCGGCGGCGCGCTCGTTGGCCTGATCGCGCTCGTTGAGCAACTCGACCTTCTTCAATTCCTCGAAGGCTTCGCCGAGCTGCGCCTTGGCTTCGTCAAGCTGCACTTTCAGGTCGTCGATCGAGCGGCGGAGATTTTCCCGGCGCTGGGTCGCGGCCTTGGCATAGGTCGGATAGGCAAAATGCGCGGGATCGTTGATGCCAGCGCGATCCTGCTCGGTCTTGATCTCGCGCTCGAGGTCGACGCTCATGCGGTCGAACTCGGCGATCATGGTTTCGATCTGCGCGGTGCGGCGGCGCTTCTCGTCCACCTGGAATTTCCGCAACCGGATCAGGGTCTCTCGTGACTTCATCGACTCATACTCCCCCGAAGTCCAATTCTGCCCGCGCGGGGCCCGTTCGTACGGAACGGTCTAAAACCGGCATCCTGCCGGGCGCGGCGTCATGGCCGTCCAACAAAACTCGGCCCGATACTGGGGGGATAACGTTAGTTTTCGGTTTCCAAGGCGGGTAAAATCGATTCAAGGCGCTGATATCCCTCAATTAAGCCGGTCGACTCCTCCTTGGCTTGGCCCAGAAAGGCCTCCAGCGGGCCGTGCAGGCGGATGGCCTCGTCGACCTCGGCGCTGGAACCCGGCCGGTAGGCCCCGAGCCGGATCAACTCCTCCATGTCCGAATAGGTTGCCATGACCTGCTTGGCCCGCATGATCGTCGGCAAATAGGCCGGATCGGCCGAACGCGGCATGGTCCGCGACACCGATTTGAGGACGTTAATGGCCGGGTAACGCCCGCGCTCGGCGATCGCCCGCTCCATCACAATGTGGCCGTCCAGGATGCCGCGCACGGCGTCGGCGACCGGCTCGTTATGGTCGTCGCCGTCGACCAGCACCGTAAACAGGCCGGTGATGGTGCCCTGCCCCTCGGTGCCGGGCCCGGCCCGTTCCAGAAGGCGCGGCAATTCGGTGAACACCGTCGGGGTATAGCCCTTGGCGGTTGGCGGCTCGCCGGCGGAGAGCCCGATCTCGCGCTGCGCCATGGCAAAGCGGGTGACCGAATCCATCAGCACCAGCACATCCTTGCTCTCGTCCCGGAAATACTCGGCGATCGCGAGCGTCAGATAGGCTGCCTGCCGGCGCATCAAGGCCGGCTCGTCGGAGGTCGAGACCACGACCACCGAACGCGCAAGGCCGGCGTCGCCGAGATCGTCCTGCAGGAATTCCTGCACCTCGCGGCCGCGCTCGCCGACGAGGCCGATCACGATCACGTCCGCGGTCACGTTGCGGGCCAGCATCGACAGGAGCACCGACTTGCCGACGCCGGAGCCTGCGAAAATGCCCATGCGCTGGCCGCGGCAGCAGGTGGCGAAGGTGTTGAGCGCGCGCACGCCGAGATCGAGCGGATCGCCGACGCGCCTTCGGGCATGCGCGGGCGGCGGTGCGTTGCGGAAACCGTAAGGTGAGTGTCCGGCCGGGAGCAAGCCCTTGCCGTCGATCGGCTCTCCCATGGCGTTGACCACGCGGCCGAGCCAGCCCAGCGACGGGCGCACCGCGCCGGCGACCGAGGACACCACCGCCTTGCAGCCGCGCCGCACGCCTTCCAGATTGGCGAATGGCATCAGGAGCGCGTGGCCGCCATCGAAGCCCACGACCTCGCACGGGATCGGGCGGCCGGCCCCGGTTTCGATGATCACCCGGGCCCCGACCGACATGGCATGGATGGGGCCCGCGGCCTCCACCATCAATCCGCGCACGCCGACCACCCGGCCGTAGATCTCGACCCCGTCGAGTTCCCCGATCTGCTCGGCAAGTGCTTTCAAGAGACAAGTGCTTTCAAGGGACCTGCGCCTTCATGATTCGTGCGCCTTCATGATTCTCTATCGAAAAGGTTGCCGGCGATGTTCCGCCTTAACCTCGTGTTTACCCGCGTCGTTAATCATTACGACACTGTTGCTTTGTGACTTTACGGACCGTTCGCCCGGCCGCACTGGCGGGGTGAGTCTTGAGAGTCGGTTAGGCCCGGCTCTTAAAGTGGAACCTAAGCGACTGGATGGGTGAAAAACCTCTGTCTGACAAGATTTTAGGCCGATTCGACCAAAATCGCCTAGGGAATGCTTGCAGACGGGAATCAGGTTTTGTTAACCATGCGGGCATAGTGTTCCCGAATCGTAGCGTTGCAAGGCGTCCGAGGGCGCACCCGAACGGTGCGCCGACTTAAAGCCCCGCAGCGGCGAAGAAGGGGACTGGCATGCGCGTTTTGCTGATTGAGGATGACAGCGCCACTGCGCAGTCGATCGAGTTGATGCTCAAATCCGAGAGCTTCAACGTCTACACCACCGACCTCGGTGAAGAAGGCGTCGACCTCGGCAAACTCTACGATTACGACATCATCCTTCTGGATCTGAATTTGCCCGACATGTCGGGTTTCGAGGTTCTGCGCTCGCTTCGCGTCTCGAAGGTGAAGACGCCGATCCTCATCCTCTCCGGCCTCGCCGGAATCGAGGACAAGGTCCGTGGCCTCGGCTTCGGCGCCGACGACTACATGACCAAGCCGTTCCACAAAGACGAGCTCGTCGCGCGCATCCACGCGATCGTGCGCCGCTCCAAGGGTCACGCCCAGTCGGTGATCAACACCGGCGATCTCGTCGTCAATCTCGACACCAAGACCGTCGAAGTGAACGGTGCCCGCGTGCACCTGACGGGCAAGGAATACCAGATGCTGGAGCTGCTTTCGCTCCGCAAGGGAACGACCCTCACCAAGGAAATGTTCCTCAACCACCTTTACGGCGGCATGGACGAGCCGGAGCTGAAGATCATCGACGTCTTCATCTGCAAGCTGCGCAAGAAGCTCGCCAACGCCTCGAGCGGCAAGAACTACATCGAGACGGTCTGGGGCCGCGGCTATGTGCTGCGCGAGCCGTCCGAAGCCGACGAAAGAATTCCGGCTTGATTCTTCTGGAAGGCTCTCTCTGAACTTCAACTCCGCCGGAAACGGCGGGGTTTTTGTTTAGGCTCTATCGCTGCTGCTTATTGCCGGTGGTCTCGCGCGTGCCCTGCCCGGTGGTTTGCGGCTTCTTCGCTTCGTTTCCGCGATCGGTAATCGTGAGCGACGGCAGCGATGACAGGTTGATGTTATTGATCACCCACAAGCCGCCGAGCGATACGAGACCCGCAATCAGGATGGTCGGCAGCGTGATCACAAGCGTGACCAGGAAGCTCGCGAAGGCGGACAAGACGCGCACGCCCGCCGCCCAAAGCTGCCGTGCAGCGAGAAACAGGAAATAGACGACCGCCGCGATGACGACGACGAGCAGGACTTGCTTCCAGAGCGGCCAGCCCTCCCAGGGCGCCTGCGCCACCTTGGTGATTTGATCGATCGACCATGACCAAATGAGCCTGACGAAGCGAAAGATCGCGGCAATTCCTTGCTGCAGGAACTGCAGAAATTGATCGAAAATCTGTTTCATGGCCGAGCCTCCTGGCTCGTGGGCGCATGTGACAAGCGCGAAAATCGGCGCACTTTCTGCGCGCCGAACTCCTGTGCAGCTGACAAACGCGGGGCTTATCCTTGGGGTTCCGGGAATGCTGGCGTGCAAAAGGCGCGCAGCGTCGTGCCCACGTCGCCGCCGGAAACGGCGGGGCTTTTGTTTGGAGCGCGTGCGCTGGCGTGAATCGCCGGCTAAACGCCGACCATCTGCCGGCGATCAAGCTGATAGACCTGCTTGTAGACGAAGCGCGGCATGGCAGCGTCGCCCGCGGGCGATTTGACCGTGTCCAGCGCCGACCGAACGGCCACCGCATCCAGCCCGTCGAACACCAGCAGATTGGCGAAGGATTGATCCTCGCGCCGCAGGCTTTTCTCGCGCGTCGGGATCGACGTCTTGGCCTTGTCGACCTTGAGCAGGCGCGCGCTGCATATCCGGTCCATCCGGACGAGCCGGGCGACCAGGGTGTCGGCCTCGATCATCTGGATATCGTCGAGCGCAACGGCGGCGGCGAATCCGCCCTGCCCGACGCCGGCGGCGAGCATCACACGTCCGCCGCCGCGCACGAAGTTCTTCAGCGTCGGCATGATCCGCTGTGACCAGGACGTTGGATTGTTGAGTTTCCGGACGTAATCGTCGCCGCTCAGCGCCGACGGGCTGTCCAGCTCATAGACGATGAAGTAGCGGCGGATGTCGAAATCCATCGCCCGAAAAACCCGGACGCTCAGGAATCCTGCGGTGCTTATCCGCTCGGCGGCGTGTTCGCGGGTCAGCCAATGCAGATAGTCGGTTTCGGATTGCGGAGCGACGTCGCTCCAGATCGCCAACAGGCCCGCGGCAGACATTCTGATCACCCGACATCTGCCTCGGACACGTATCGTTGCTAGCGCAGCACGCCGCCCTTGAGCGCATATTCGACGCAATTGTTGACATGGGCGACGAGCACGGTCGCTGCGCGTTTGGAATCGCGCGCCAGCGCGCATTCGAGCAATTGACGATGCTGCTTGATCGGCTCCGCCCCGCGGCGATCCGCGGACAGGATCGGGTAGCGGAAATATTTGTCGAATGCGAGCTGGTGCGCGTCCATCAGCTCGCGCGAGCCGCAATTCGAAATCAGCGCCTGATGAAATTCCCCGTCATAGCGTTTCCAAAGCGCGTCTTCGGATTTGCCGGCATTCATCTGCTGCTCGACGGCGGCGAGCTTGTGATGCGCCGACACCACGCGGCCTTCCCACTCCATGTCGCCGCGCGCAAAGGACCGCTCCATCGCGTGGCATTCGAGGAGCGTGCGCAATTCCGCGAGCTCCCGCAGATTGGCGGCGGACACGGGCGCGACCTCGAAGCCGCGCCGTCCCTCGGCGATCACAAAACCTTCCGAGGACAGGCGGCTCAGGATCTCGCGCAGCGTCGAGATGCTGACGCCGTAATCGTCCCGAAGGGCTTCAAGCCGCAATTTCTGATTGGGACGCAGGCGGCCAAAAATGATGTCGCCGCGGATGCGCCGATAGCCATCGTCGCCGACGGTGTCGCTGTCTTTGATCCGATCCAGCAACGGCTTTCCCCGAATCCATAAGGCGGACGCGTATCCGCGTCTTACACGAACAGCACCCGCTCTACGCGTTGAATTTAATTGCCATACGAATACAAAAATATCATATGAAATGCAAATCCTCATTTGACTCTGATTTTATAGGTGAATTAGGGTCGCAGGCACCAAGGCGTTCAAGCGG
>CAYJNT010000072.1:11202-14204 GCA_964370945.1 uncultured Hyphomicrobiales bacterium
AAAAAGAGAGGGAGTGAAACATGACAATATCCATGAGCCGCCGGCTCGTTCTTGCGGCGGTGTTGTTGACCGCCGCGGTCGCACCCGCGATCGCGCAAACCAACATTCGCTTCGCAGCGGTGTTCTCCGATCGCGACATCCGCGCGCGGATGATCGAAATGCTCGCCAAGGACGTCGAAAAGGATTTCAAGATCGAGCCGTTCTACAACGGCACGCTGTTCAAGCAGGGCACCGAACTGGTCGCGTTGCAGCGTGACAATCTCGAGCTTGGCAACGTCGCGCCGCAGGACATTTCCAAGCAGATTCCGGCGTGGTCGATCCTCACCGCCGCTTACGTGTTCCGCGACGCCAATCACCTGGCGGCGTTCTGGAACAGCAATCTCGGCGCGCAGATGAAGAAAATGACCGAGGACCAGGCCAAGGTGAAAATCCTGGGGCCGACCTTCTTCGGCACCCGGCAGGTCGGATTGAAACCCAAGAAGAAGATCAATACGCCCGCCGACATGGCCGGCATCAAGCTCCGGATGCCGCCCGGCGACGCGTGGCAACTCCTCGGCCGTTCGCTCGGCGCCAATCCGACGCCGATGGCGTTCGCCGAGACCTATACCGGCCTGCAAACCGGCGTGGTCGACGGCCAGGACAATCCGCTTCCGAATGTTCAGGCGATGAAGTTCAACGAAGTGATGTCCCAGATCGTGCTCACATCGCACCTCATCGGTTACGACCTTCTCACCATCAACCTGAAAACCTGGAACGCCATGTCGCCGGAGAAGCAGAAGTCCTTCCAGGCCGCGGTCGACAAGGCGCTCAAGTGGAGCACGGACGAGCATCTCAAGCGCGAAAAGGAACTCGCGGACGAGATGAAAAAAGCGGGCCTTGAGATCAATACCCCGAATGTCGCGGCGTTCCGCGACCACGCTCAGAAGATCTACCTCGCATCGGATCAGGCCAAGGATTGGCCGAAGGGTCTGCTTGAGAAGATCAACGCGCTGAAGTGAGGGGGCCATGACCGCCGGCCGCATTACGGCCGGCGGTTACGCGCGCAACGGGAAAACATCGGATGCCATTCATTCGGAAGGCCGCGGCCTGGCTGCGGCGGCGCGCGGAGAATGTTCTCGCCGCTCTGCTCGGCGTGATGTTTGCCGCGTTCATGGTGCAGATCGTTTTCCGGTATTTCTTCAACCTTCCGACCGGCTGGACCACGGAGCTGACCCTCATCACCTGGCTGTGGCTGGTGCTGTGGGGCGCCGCCTTCGTGGTCAGGGAAAGCGAGGAAATCCGGATCGATCTTGTCACATCGATGGTGAGCCGCCGCACGCGCCTTATCATGGCCTTGCTCGCCGGCGTTGCGATCATCGTTCTGTATGTCATCGCGCTGCCGGCGACGTATTCCTACGTCACCTTCATGAAGGTGGAGAAATCCTCCTACCTGAAAATTCCGATGAACTGGCTGTATTCGATCTATCTCGTCTTCGTCGTTGCGGTGATCGTTCGCTATCTGTGGCTGCTATGGGGTCTGCTGCGCGGAAAAGAGCCTGAAACGCCCGACGTGACCAAGGCGGCGTCCGGGCTATGACCGCCAGCAATTTCTTCGGCATCGCCGTATTGGCGATCCTTATGCTCAGCATGTTCGGGCTCCCGATCGGTCACGCGATGATCGGCGGCTCGGTGCTTTATCTCCTGCTCGCCGGTCTCGATCTGGGCACCGCCGCCGAGCAATTGCTCAACGGCATGTATTCGAGCTCGCTCCTGCTGGCGATCCCGCTCTTCATCCTCGCCGCCGAATTCATGAATAACGGCGCGATCATGGACGGATTGCTTCGGTTCTGTAACGCGCTGGTCGGACGCTTCCGCGGCGGCATGGCGCAAGTCAATGTCCTGCAAAGCGTGGTGTTCTCGGCGATGTCCGGCTCCGCGCTCGCCGACGCTGCGAGCTCCGGCAAGATCATGCAATCGCTGATGACGCGGGACGGCCGCTATCCGCCGGCTTTCGCCGCCGCGTTAACGGCGGCTTCGGCCGTCATGGGGCCGGTGATTCCACCCTCCATTCCGCTCGTCTTGTTCGCCCTCGTCTCGGACGCCTCCATCGGTTTTCTGCTGCTTGGAGGCGTCATTCCAGGCATCCTGATCGGCGTTGCGCAAATGGCGCTGATCTCCTGGCTCGCCAGGCGGCGTAATTTTCCCGTCGAACGCCCTGTCCCCTTGCGTGAGCTTCCGCGCATTACCTTCGAAGCGTTCCCGGCGCTGCTGATGCCGGTGATCCTGCTCGGCTGCCTGTATAGCGGCGCGACGACGCCCACGGAGGCGGCGGCGGCCGCTGCCATGTATGCGCTCGCGGTGTCGGCGCTCGTCTATCGCGCGATGAGCTGGCGCGACGCATACGTTTCGCTGCTGAGCAGCGCGCGCATCACGACCTCGATCGGAATGCTGATCGCGGGCGCGATGGCCTTCAACTACGTCATCACGGTCGAAAATATTCCTCGCGCGTTGGCCGCCACGCTGAAGACGTGGGAGATGTCGCAATTCGCATTCCTGGCGCTCGTCAACCTTCTGCTCCTGCTGCTCGGTTGCATACTGGAAGGGACGACCATTCTGTTCGTTTTTGTCCCCGTCCTGTTGCCGACCGCTTATGCGCTTGGCATCGATCCCGTGCATTTCGGCGTGATGGTGGTGGTCAACATCATGATCGGCCTGTGCACGCCGCCTTACGGCTTGCTATTGTTCATGATGGTCAAGGTCACCGGCGTGCCGCTCAAGGACATCGTGCGCGAGCTGATGCCGTTCCTCGCCGTCATGATCATCGTGCTCGCGCTGATCACCTACATGCCGTGGATCACGCTCGGAGTGCCGCGGCTGTTTGGCTACCAGGGCTGATGCAATGACAAAACCGATCTATGTGCTGAACGGACCGAACCTCAATCGCCTCGGCAAGCGGGAGCCGGCCATTTACGGAACGATCACCCTCGCCCAGATCGAAGCGATGTGCCGCGACGCGGCTTCGT
>CAYJNT010000073.1:0-14191 GCA_964370945.1 uncultured Hyphomicrobiales bacterium
GTCGTCGGAGACCACTTTCATCCAGGAACCGAATGAGACATCGGGAACCGTCCCGGAATAGGTCAGCGTGGTGTTCCCGGACGCATCCTGGCCGAGCGAAACGGCGTCCGGCGTCGGATGCTTGCCGCGACCGGTGATGACCGAGACATTCGCGTCCTGTCGCAGCGTGGAACCGTTGAGATCGATGGTGATATCGCGGCTCGCGACACTGATCGTCAGACCCGTCGTGATCGAGATCGTCGCGTTTTTCGGCAGGATGATCGTGCCGCCATTGGGCAGCGCGTTGATTGCGTCAATGATATCGCTTTCCCGCGCGCCCGGCGCGAGCTGGATGTCCGCCATTCACATGTCCTCCACTGCGACCGGCACGAAGGACACTTGCCGTCATCGTAACGACTGGCGTGAATTCCAACTGCACCGAATCTGTTCTGCCCCGATCTAACCCACGCAAACTGACCAGAGTGTGAATCGCAACGACGCAAATGTTTTCAAACGAAGTTCCGTGTGGAGGAACTCGTCGTCATTTCAAACTCCCGATTGAATCGTTTGCCGCCGCCACGTGATGCGCGAATGGAACCTGCTCGGGTTCCAAACGAAATCTTTTTAGCGCGGCATGCCGAACAGCTTCGTCATGTCGTCGAAGGTGATGAGCTTGTAGACGTAAATCACGTAGAGGATCGCGAAGATCACGCCCGAGACGATCGTGGTCCATAATAGTTTCCACAACAGGCGCGGAAGAATGGGCGCGCCGGGATCGCTGCCCGGAACCATGTCTCCGCCTTCATGCTGCGAGCGCACGCCGAACGGCAGCACCGCGAACAACGTGATCCACCAGATCAGGAAATAGATCGCGACCGCGGTTGTGACCGACATGATGTTCCGGTGGCGTTAGAGCTCTACCGGTTCTGACTGAATCAGAACCATGCTTCCAAGTTTTTGTTTGAGCATGATCTTTTCCGAAAACCGGTTCCCACTTTTCGGGATCATGCTCTAGGCCTGCTCGATCTCGACCAGCGTGCCGAAGAAGTCCTTCGGATGCAGAAACAGCACCGGCTTGCCATGCGCGCCGATTTTCGGCTCGCCGTCGCCGAGCACGCGCGCGCCTTCAGCCTTGAGGTGATCGCGCGCCTCGATGATGTCGTCGACCTCGTAGCAGATATGGTGCATGCCGCCGTCGGGATTGCGCTCCAGGAATTTCGCGATCGGCGAATTGGCGCCGAGCGGCTCGAGCAATTCGATCTTGGTATTGGGCAGCATGATGAACACCGTTGTGACGCCGTGCTCGGGCTGCGGCACGGCCTCGGAGACCTCCGCGCCGAGCGTGTCGCGATAGATGCGCGCCGCCTTCTCGATGTCGCGGACCGCGATGGCGACGTGATTGAGCCGGCCGATCATTTGCGTTCTCTCACCCCATTATACCGTCAACACATGCACATGACATACCGGCTTCTTGCCCCAATGCATGGCAATGGCGGCACGCACCGCGCGGCGCACGGCTTCCGCGACCGTGTCCGGATCGCGGCGCCGCTGTTTCGGCATGTTTTCGAAGGTGTCGAGCGCGGCATTGTAAGCGAGATCGGCGAAAAGCTCGCCATTGGCCGTGTGTTCCGGGATACCTTGCAGATCGATTTCGGGATCGGCCGCCAGCGCGCCTTTCTCGGTGACCGCGAGCGCCACCGAGATCATCCCGCCGAAACTCAAACGCCGGCGCTCCTGGATGGTCGTGCTCTCGGCGCCGATCAGCAACTTGCCATCCTTGAACATCCGGCCCGACGGCACGCTGTCGATGATCGCGGGCGCGCCGGGGGCGAGCTGGACCATGTCGCCGTTGCGACATTGCAGGACGTGGGGAATCCCGAGCTTCTTTCCGAGTGCGGCATGTTCGGACAGATGCAGCGCTTCGCCGTGCGCCGGAATGAGGATTTGCGGCTTAACCCAGCCGATCAGCTCCTCGAGCTCGGCGCGGCGCGGGTGACCCGACACGTGCACAAGATGGGTGCGGTCGGTGATCACGGTGATGCCCTGGTTGATCAGGCCGTTGACCACGCGGCCGACCTCCTTCTCGTTTCCGGGGATGGTGCGCGAGGAGAAAATCACCGTATCGCCCTTGCCGAGCGTGACGTCGGGATGGTCGTCCTGCGCGATGCGCGATAGCGCCGCGCGCGGCTCGCCCTGGCTGCCGGTGCATAACGCAACGACCTTGTCATGCGGCAGATAGCCATAGGTGTCGGTGCCGCGAAACGGCTGCACACCTTCGAGATAGCCGGTCTCGCGCGCGACCCCGATCACGCGCTCCATGGCGCGGCCGACCACCACGACTTCACGGCCGCAGGCGCGCGCAGCGTCCGCCACGGCGCGGATGCGCGCGACATTGGAGGCGAAGGTGGTCACCGCGACGCGCCCGCGCGCGACGGCGATCAATTCTCGCAACGTTTTGGCGACGTCGGTTTCGGATGGCGAGCGCCCCTCACGCACGGCATTGGTGGAATCCCCGATAATCGCGAGCGCGCCCTCTTCGCCAAGTCTTCGCAACTTGGCTTCATCGGTCGGCAGCCCGATCATCGGTGTCGGGTCGATCTTCCAGTCGCCGGTATGCAGGACATTGCCGTGTGGCGTGCGCAGGATGAGCGAGTTGGATTCCGGGATCGAATGCGCGACCGAGACGAGTTCGATGTCGAAAGCGCCCAGCTTAAAACGGCCGCCGAGCGGAACCACATTCACCGGGATTTCCGGCGCGCCGGGCTCGCCGGCACGCTTGGATTCCAGCAAGGCGGCCGTGAACGGCGTCGCGTAGACCGGCACTTTCAGTTTCGGCCACAGATCGATCAGCGCGCCGAAATGGTCCTCATGCGCGTGCGTGATCACGATGCCGGCGATGTTCCTACGCTCCTCGATCAGGAATCCGATATCGGGGAAAATCAGGTCGACGCCCGGCAGATGCTCCTCGGAGGCAAACGACACGCCGAGATCGACCGCGATCCAGCTCCGCCGCCGCTCGTCGCCCAGGCCGTAGAGCGCCAGGTTCATGCCGATTTCGCCGACGCCGCCAAGCGGCGCAAAGACCAGGCCGCCTTGCATCAGAGATCCTTCGCGCTCGCGCTCGAGGCTTGGCCGAAATGCACTTCGCCCGCGGCAATGGCGACTTCGGACTGGTCAGGGGCGCGCAAAATCAACCGCCCCGAATCATCGAGCGTTTCGAAAACACCATCGGTCACACGGTCGCCGATGGTCACCGAGATCTGCTGGCCGCGCCCGGCCGCCTTGCCGAGCCACAAGTCGCGGATCTGCGGCATGCCGCGCCCGCCATTCCACAGGCGTTCGAAGCTGATCCAAGCGTCGGACAAAGCTGAAAGCATGCGCTCGGGATGCACGATAAATCCGCGCGCGGCAAGGCAGGTTGCGGGATAAGGCAGGCCGTCCGGGGCGGACGCGAGATTGACCCCGATGCCGATCACGACAGCAAGCCCCTCGGGCGCGCGCTCGGCCTCGAGCAAGATGCCGGCGAGCTTGGCATTGCCGCAAAGCACGTCATTGGGCCATTTGAGCGCAACCTCCGCCCCCGGCGCGCAGAGCCGCAGGGCCTCGTCGAGCGCAAGCCCGGCGACAAACCCGAGTGTTGCCGCGGTGGCCGGAGCCAAGTTCATGGTCATCAGAAGGCTGCCGGCGAAGTTGCCCTGCCCGCCGGCCCATTCGCGCCCGCGGCGGCCGCGCCCGCCGGTCTGCAGGGCGGTCACAACCCAGAGCGGACCGCGCTCGCCGGAGCGCGCGCGTTCCAGACACGAGGAGTTGGTCGAGTCGAGGCTATCGAAGGCTTCGAGTCTGTGCCCCGCTTCCGCCGCGCGGGCGCCGAGCGCAAAGGCCATCGATCAGAACAGCGATTTGGCGGCGGCCGTCGCGGCATCCAGCAATAGTGCCGGATAAACGAAGAACAGAAGATTGAACAGGCCGGCTGCGGCCAGCACAACCGCCTGCTCGAGCGGCATTGGCTCGAAGCTCTTCATCGGATCGTCGAAATACATCGTCTTGACGATCAGGAGATAATAATAAGCGCCGATCACGCTGGTGACGACGCCGATGACGGCGAGCGTGAACAGGTTCGCCTTGATGGCGGCGAGGAACACGTAATATTTCGCGAAGAACCCCGCGAGCGGCGGAATGCCCGCGAGCGAAAACATCAGAACGGCGAAGAAGAACGCCATCGCGGGCTTGGTGCGCGCGAGGCCGGCGAGATCGGCGATCTCCTCGACCATGCGGCCGTTATGGCGCATCGACAGAATGCAGGCGAAAGCGCCGAGCGTCATCGCCATGTAGATCGCGATATAGACCAGAACGCCCTGCACGCCTTCGACCGTTCCGGCCGAGAGGCCAACCAGCGCAAAGCCCATATGGCCGATGGAGGAATACGCCATCAGCCGCTTGATGTTCTTCTGCCCGATCGCAGCGAACGCGCCGAGCGCCATCGAGGCGATGGCGACAAACACGATGATCTGCTGCCACTGCACGACGATGGTCGGGAAGGCCCCCATCGTCGCGCGCAGGAACAGCGCGATGCCGGCGACCTTTGGAGCCGCGGCGAAGAACGCCGTAATCGGGGTCGGCGCGCCTTCATAGACGTCGGGCGTCCACATGTGGAACGGCACCGCCGAGATCTTAAAGCAGAGCCCTGCGAACAGGAACACGAGACCGAACATCAGGCCGAGACCGCCCTGCGAGGCGGCCTGCGCGATCGCCGGGAATGCCACCGATCCGGTATAGCCGTAGATCAGCGAGCAGCCATACAGCAGCATGCCCGACGACAGACCGCCGAGGACGAAATATTTCAGGCCGGCTTCGGTCGAGCGCTCGGAATCGCGATTGCCCGCGGCGAGCACATAGAGCGACAGGCTCATCAATTCGAGGCCGAGATAAAGCGCAATCAGGTCCCCGGCCGAGATCATCATGCCCATGCCGGCGGTCGCGAGCAGGATCAGGATCGGATATTCGAAGCGGTTGTGTTTCTCGCGCTCGAAGTAAGTCTGCGACATCAGGATCGCGGCGGCGGAGCCGCCGAAGGCGAGAATTTTCAGGAAGCGCGCGAAGTCGTCGAGGATGAAGCTGCCGCCGAAGGTGACGGTCTTGCCGCCGGGCAGCCACACGATCACGCCGATGCCGGCGATCAGGATCATGATCGCGCCGAGCGCCACGACCGGCGCCGAACGCTCGCCGCGATAGGCGCCGAGCATCAACAGCAGCATGGCGCCACCGGCGAGCAGCAGTTCCGGCAAGGCCGGCAAAAGTGCGGGGACTTGAGCGGTCGAGGTCATGGCGCGTTCATTCCGCCCGTACTTGCGGCAACGCAGCGGCCTTCTTGCCGCCGACCGCCTGATTATATTGCTCGACCAACGACGTCACCGACGCCTGCGACATGTCAAGCACCGGCTTCGGATAGACGCCGAACAGGATGGTGAAGAAGACGAGCGGCGCGAGCACGACGACTTCGCGCCAGCCGAGATCCTGGATGTCGAGGAGCTTCGGCTTTTCGAGCTTGCCGAAAATCACCTTGCGATAAAGCCAGAGTGCATAAGCCGCCGACAGGATGACGCCCAATGTCGCGAGCGTCGCGACCGGAATATTCACCTTGAAGGTGCCGAGAAGCGTCAGGAATTCGCCGACGAAGCCGGACGTGCCCGGCAGGCCGACATTGGCCATGGTGAAAACCATGAAGGCCGCGGCATAGAGCGGCATGCGTTCGACAAGGCCGCCATAGGCCGCGATCTCGCGCGTGTGGATGCGGTCATAGACCACGCCGACGCTGAGGAAGAGCGCGCCGGAGACGATGCCGTGCGACACCATCTGGAAAATGCCGCCGCCGACGCCCTGCGCGGTCGCTGCGAAAATGCCCATGGTGACAAAGCCCATATGCGCGACCGATGAATAGGCGATCAGCTTCTTCATGTCGTCCTGCATCATCGCAACCAGCGAGGTGTAGACAATCGCGATCACCGACAACGCAAAGATGAGCGGCGCGAAATCCGCCGAAGCGAGCGGAAACATCGGCAGCGAGAAGCGCAAGAAGCCGTAGCCGCCCATTTTCAGAAGGATGGCAGCGAGGATCACCGAGCCTGCCGTCGGCGCTTCCACATGCGCGTCCGGCAGCCAGGTGTGCACCGGCCACATCGGCATTTTCACCGCGAAGGAGGCAAAGAAGGCCAGCCATGCCCATTTCTGCAATTCGGGCGAGAAGGAAAAGCGAATGAGTGTCGGGATGTCCGTGGTCCCAGCCGCCCAATACATCGCCATGATGGCGAGCAGCATCAGCACGGAGCCAAGGAGCGTATAGAGAAAGAACTTGAAGCTCGCATAGACGCGGCGCGGACCGCCCCAGACGCCGATGATCAGGAACATCGGAATGAGGCCGCCTTCGAAGAACAGATAGAAGAGAACGAGATCGAGCGCCGAGAAGGTGCCGACCATCAGCGTTTCCAGCACCAGGAACGCGATCATGTATTCCTTGACGCGGACCTCGATCGTCACCCAGCTCGCGATGATGCAGAACGGCATCAAAGCCGTGGTGAGGATCACGAACGGCAGTGAGATGCCATCGACGCCCATGTGATAATTGGCGAAGCTGGCGAGCCATTTCGCCTTCTCGACGAACTGGAATTCCGGCGACGAGGCATCGAATTTCCACACCAGGACCAGCGACACCGCCAAGGTGATGAGCGTGGTCCAGAGCGCGATCCAGCGTGCATTGCGGTTGACCGCGTCCTCGCTGCCGCGCAGCAGCACGATCAGCAGCGCGCCCGCGATCGGCAGGAAGGTCGTAACGGAGAGAACCGGCCAACTCGCCATCAGCGCGCCCCTGCGAACATGAAATAGGTGATGAGCATGGCCGCGCCGATCAGCATGGCGAAGGCATAGTGGTAGAGATAACCGGTCTGCAGGCGCACGACATTGCGCGTGACGTCGAGCACCCGCGCGGAGACGCCGTCAGGACCGAAGCCGTCGATCAGCCAGCCGTCGCCGCGTTTCCACAGCGTATAGCCGATCCATTTCGCCGGGCGCACGAAGAAATATTCGTAGATCTCGTCGAAATACCATTTGTTGAGCAGGAAGCGATAAAGCACGTTGTGTTGGCGTGCGAGCTCGGCGGGCACCGACGGATCGCGGATATAGAAATACCAGGAGACCGCGAAGCCGAGCGCCATCATCACCGTCGGCGTCAGCATGACGGCCAGCGGCACATGGTGCATGTCGTCGATGATGGTGTTGCCGTCGCCGAACCTGATCGACTCACGGAAGAATTCCGTCACGTGTTGGCCGGCGAATAATTCCTTGAACGGATAGCCGGCGAGAATCGAGCCCGCCGCAAGAGCGCCGAGCGGCACCAGCATGGTGAGCGGGCTTTCATGCGCCTCTTCGTAGTGATGGTGATCGTGCGGCTCGCCGTGGAACGTCTTGAAGATCAGGCGCCATGAATAGAACGAGGTCAGCGCGGCCGCGATCACCGTCATGATGAACGCATACAGCGCCATCGGATTGCGCCCGGCATAGGCTGCCTCGATGATCGCGTCCTTGGAGAAATAGCCGGCGGTGAACGGGAATCCGGTCAGCGCCAGTGTGCCGATCACCATCATCCAGTAGGTGAACGGGATTTTCTTGCGCAATCCGCCCATGTGGCGGATGTCCTGCTCGTGGTGCATCGCATGGATCACCGAGCCGGAGCCAAGGAACAGGAGCGCCTTGAAGAAGGCATGGGTGAACAGGTGCCACATGCCGACCGAGTACGCGCCGACACCCATGGCGACGAACATGTAGCCGAGCTGCGAGCAGGTCGAATACGCGACGATCCGCTTGATGTCGTTCTGCACGAGACCGACGGTCGCGGCGAAGAAGGCTGTGGTGGCGCCGACAAACGTCACGACGGCAAGCGCGTTCGGCGCCAACTCAAAGAGCGGCGACAGGCGGGCCACCATGAACACGCCGGCGGTCACCATGGTGGCGGCATGAATGAGCGCCGAGACCGGCGTCGGGCCCTCCATCGCATCCGGCAACCAGGTGTGCAGCAGGAATTGCGCGGATTTGCCCATCGCACCCATGAACAGGAGCAGGCAGATGAGCGTGAGTGCGTCGGCCTGCCAGCCGAAGAAATTGATGGTCTTGCCGACCAGGGCCGGCGCCTGCGCGAAGACGATGTCGAAGTCGATCGACTTCGTCATCATGAAGACGGCGAAAATACCGAGCCCGAACCCGAAATCGCCGACGCGGTTGACGATGAACGCCTTGATCGCGGCCGCGTTCGCTTCCGGCTTGTGATACCAGAATCCGATCAGGAGATAGCTCATGAGCCCCACGCCCTCCCAGCCGAAATAAAGCTGCGCCAGATTGTCGGCGGTGACGAGCGCCAGCATCGCGAACGTAAA
The DNA here is from genome assembly GCA_964370945.1 of uncultured Hyphomicrobiales bacterium. Taxonomy (GTDB): domain Bacteria; phylum Pseudomonadota; class Alphaproteobacteria; order Rhizobiales; family Xanthobacteraceae; genus Pseudorhodoplanes. The sequence continues at coordinate 8,403 of CAYJNT010000073.1, forward strand.
GAGCGACAGATACGCGAAGAAGCGCGGCCGGTGCGGATCCTCTTCCATGTAACCGATGGAATAAAGGTGCACGAACGCGGACACGGTCGTGACCACGACCAGCATCACGGCGGTGAGCGTATCGATGCGGAGCGCCCAATCGACCTTGAGATCGCCGGACTGAATCCAGGTCATCAGCACGATGCGCTCGTCGACATGGCCGAAGCCGACGCGCACGAAGGCGATCCAGGACAGCACCATGGACGCGAACAGGAACGCGGTGGTGACGATCTCGGACGGGCGCGGCCCGATGATGCGGCCGAAAAAGCCCGCGATCAGACAGCCGAGCAGCGGAAGAAAGACAATCGCCTGATACATGTCAGCCTTTCATCAGGTTGATGTCTTCGACCGCGATCGAGCCGCGGTTGCGGTAATAGACGACGAGAATGGCAAGGCCGATCGCGGCTTCGGCGGCGGCGACCGTGAGCACCAGCATCGCGAACACCTGGCCGACGATATCGCCCATGAAACTCGAAAAGGCGACGAAGTTGATGTTGACCGACAGAAGGATCAATTCGATCGACATCAGGATGATGATGACGTTCTTGCGGTTCAGGAAAATGCCGAAAATGCCGAGCGTGAACAGGACGGCGGCGACCGAGAGATAATGTCCGAGACCGATCGTCATCACACCCCCTGCCCCGGCTTGACCTTGCGAATTTCGATCGAGGTCGCCGGCCCGCGCGCGACCTGCGCACCGATATTCTGGCGCTTGACGTTTTCCTTGTGACGCAAGGTCAGGACGATGGCGCCGATCATGGCGACGAGCAGCACGAGACCCGCGGCCTGGAAGAAATAAAGATAGCGCGTATAGAGCACGAGCCCGATCGCTTCGGTGTTGGTGAGATTCTCCTGGATCGGCGCGGCGATCACGCGCGGCACGTCCGGTCCGATGCTCCAGGCGCCGACGACGAGCAGGATCTCGGCAAGAAACACGATGCCGACCAGCGCCCCGATCGGGAGATATTGCAGGAAGCCCTCGCGCAGCTCGACGAAATCGACGTCGAGCATCATCACGACGAAGAGAAACAGCACCGCGACCGCGCCGACATAGACCACGACCAGGATCATGGCGAGGAATTCCGCGCCGAGCAGCAGGAACAACCCGGCCGCGTTGAAGAAGGCCAAGATCAGGAACAGAACCGAATGCACGGGATTGCGCGACGCGATCACCATCAGCGCCGAGGCGATGCACAGGCTCGCAAAGAGATAAAAGAACAAAGCTGCGATCATCTAAATCACCGGTAGGGCGCGTCGAGCCGCATGCTCGCGGCGATTTCCCGCTCCCAGCGGTCGCCATTCGCAAGCAGCCGTTCCTTGTCATAGTAAAGCTCTTCGCGCGTCTCGGTCGCGAATTCGAAATTCGGGCCCTCGACGATCGCATCGACCGGACAGGCCTCCTGGCACAATCCGCAATAGATGCATTTCACCATGTCGATGTCGTAGCGCGTGGTGCGGCGCGTGCCGTCGTTCCTGCGCGGCCCCGCTTCGATGGTGATGGCCTGTGCCGGGCAGATCGCCTCGCACAGCTTGCAGGCGATGCAGCGCTCCTCGCCGTTCGGATAGCGGCGCAGCGCATGCTCGCCGCGGAAGCGCGGCGAGATCGGGCCCTTCTCGAACGGGTAATTCAGCGTCGGCTTGGGCATGAAGAAATAGCGCATGCCCAGGAAGAAGGCCTGCACGAATTCGCTCAGGAAAACGGAGCGCGCCGCCAGATCAAGTCTCATGGCTCATCTCCACGCGGAGTCATTGGGCACACGTCCTTCATTTCGGCGCCAGCCCGCCATATTGCAGCACGCCTGCGACGATCGCGACCGCCGCCAGCGAGATCGGCAGGAACACCTTCCAGCCCAGCCGCATCAGCTGATCGTAGCGATAGCGAGGCACGATCGCCTTGACCATCGCGAACATGAAAAACAGGAACAGGCATTTGCCGGTGAACCAGAACACGCCCGGTATCCACGTAAATGGCGGATACGGAACCGGCGGCAGCCACCCGCCCAGGAACAGGATCGTTCCCATCGCGCACATGGTGGCGATGGCGACATATTCCCCGAGCATGAACAGCATATAGGGCGTCGAGCCGTATTCGACCATGAAGCCGGCGACGAGTTCCGATTCCGCCTCGACGAGATCGAACGGCGGGCGATTGGTTTCCGCGAGCGCGGAGACAAAGAAAATCACGAACATCGGGAAGAGCGGCAGCCAATACCAGTTCAGCAAGCCGTACTTGCCGTTCTGCGCCTCGACGATCGCGGAAAGATTGAGCGAGCCGACGCAGAGAAGAACGGCGATGATCACGAACCCGATCGAGACTTCGTAGGAGACCATCTGCGCCGCCGAGCGCAAAGCGGACAGGAACGGATATTTCGAGTTCGATGCCCAGCCGCCCATGATGATGCCGTAGACGCCGAGCGAGGAGATCGCGAAGATATAGAGAATGCCGACATTGATATCGGCGATCACCCAATTGTCCGCGACCGGGATCACCGCCCAGGCCGCGAGCGAAAGAACACAGGTGACGAGCGGCGCCAGCAGGAACACGCCCTTGTTGGCGCCCGCCGGGATCACCGGCTCCTTGAGCACGAATTTCAGAAGATCGGCGAACGACTGCAGGAGGCCCCAGGGGCCGACCACGTTCGGACCGCGCCGGATCTGGACTGCGGCCCATATCTTGCGGTCGGCATAGAGGATGTAGGCGATGGCGACCAGCAGGATCACGAGCAGCAGCACGCTCTGCGCGACCATGATGATCAGCGGAAACAGAAAGCTGGTCCAGAATTCCGCCATCGCCTATTCCGCCGCCGTCAGCGTACGGTCTTCCGCGAGGGCCGAACATTCGGCCATCACGGCGGACGCGCGCGCGATTGGATTGGTCAGATAAAAGTCCTCGATCGTGGACCCGAACGCGGTCTTGTCGGGCGAACCGCCGATACTGGCAAGGCGCCGGACATCGGCCGGATCGCCGGGCTCGATCTGATCGACCCGCATCAGATGCGGCACCGCCTTGAACAGAGCGGCGCGCAATTGCGCCAGCGAGTCATAAGGCAGCGTGTGGCCGACCACATCCGACAGCGCGCGCAGGATCGCCCAGTCCTCGCGCGCTTCGCCGGGCGGGAAGGATGCGCGCGCCGCCATCTGCACGCGGCCTTCGGTATTGACATAGATGCCGGACTTTTCCGGATAAGCCGCGCCCGGAAGGATGACATCGGCGCGGTGCGCGCCGGCATCGCCGTGCGTACCGATATAGACAACGAACGGACCAGGCGCGACTTCGATCTCGTCGGCGCCAAGGAGAAACAGCACATCGACGCCGCCGGCCTTGGCCATGTGCAGGACGCCATGCCCGCCCTCGCCCGGCATGAATCCGATATCGAAGGCGCCGACACGCGAGGCCGCCGTGTGCAAAACGCTAAAGCCGTTCCAGCCGTCCTTCACGGCGCCGAACTCGACCGCCACCTTCGCCGCAAGGGACGCCACGCGCGGGCCGTCGACGCGCACCAGCGCGCCGTTACCGAGAACGACAAGCGGGCGCTCCGCCTTTTTCAGAACATCGGCGAATTTGCTCTTGCCCGACAGAAGTTCGTTCAGGGTGTCCGGCCCGGCGCCGAGATATTCATACGGATAAGTCAGATCGACCGGCTTGCCGATCACGCCGACCGGGAACGCCCCTGCCCGCCAGCGCTTGCGAATGCGGGCATTGAGCACGGCAGCCTCATGGCGCGGATTGGAGCCGACGATCAAAAGCGCATCCGCCTTCTCAATCCCGGCGATCGTTGCATTGAAGATGTAAGCGGCGCGGCCCCAGCGTGGATCGAGCATCGAGCCGGCCTGGCGCGCATCGATATTGGACGAGCCGAGCCGTGCCATCAGATCCTTGCAGGCGAACATGTCTTCCACGGCGCACAGATCGCCGGCGATCGCGCCGATGCGGTCGCCTTTCACGCCTTTCACTTTCGCGGCAATTGTCGCGAACGCTTCGCTCCAGGACGCCGGCCGCAGGCGACCATTCTCGCGGACGAACGGCGTGTCGAGGCGCTGCGAGCGCAATCCATCGACCACATGCCGCGTCTTGTCGGAGATCCATTCCTCGTTCACGTCTTCATTGGTGCGCGGCAGGATGCGCATCACCTCGCGGCCGCGCGTGTCGATGCGGATGGCGGAGCCGACCGCGTCCATCACGTCGATGGATTCGGTCTTGTTCAATTCCCACGGCCGCGCGGCAAACGCATAAGGCTTCGAGGTCAGCGCGCCGACCGGACAGAGGTCGACCACATTGCCTTGCAGCTCCGACGTCATCGCCTGCTCGAGATAGGTGGTGATCTCCATGTCCTCGCCGCGCCCGATGGCGCCGAGCTCGGACACGCCCGCCACTTCGGTCGTGAAACGGACGCAGCGCGTGCAATGGATGCAGCGGTTCATCGAGGTCTTGACCAGCACCCCGATATATTTGTCCTCGACCGCGCGCTTGTTCTCGGCGTAACGGCTGGTGTCGACGCCGTAGGCCATCGCCTGGTCCTGCAGATCGCATTCACCGCCTTGGTCGCAGATCGGACAATCGAGCGGATGATTGATCAACAGGAACTCCATCACGCCTTCGCGCGCCTTTTTCACCATCGGCGTCTTGGTGTTGACGACCGGCGGCTCACCGTTCGGACCCGGGCGGCAATCGCGCACGCCCCAGGCGCAGGAGGCGACCGGCTTGGGCGAGCCTTTCAGCTCGACAAGGCACATGCGGCAATTGCCGGCGATCGAGAGACGCTCGTGGAAACAGAAACGCGGGATCTCCGCTCCGGCGGCTTCGCACGCCTGCAGCAGCGTGAATTCCGGCGGGACGTCGATCTCGGTGCCGTCGATTACGAGCTTGGTCATCGCTTCCTCGTCACGCCGCCTTGAGCTTGCAGGCGGGGCTCGCCACGCCCGCGCGCGCCATCGCCGACTTGATGAAATCCTGCGTCCGTGCGCTGAAAGTGGCAAAGAATGTCGGATCGGCCGTCATCTTCTCGCACAGGAACGGCAGATGCCCGTTCAGATCGTATTCGCAGGAATTGCGCCACTCGCCCTGCATGCCGAAGGCCGACAGCGCTTCCTCGCAAGCGTAAAGAAGGTACGACACGAAGGACTCGTAGCGCAGCCGCGTATCGCGGTCGCCGGCCCTGATCTTGGAATAGTCGGGAACGGCAAGTTGCGGATTGCGGAATTCGAGATCCATGTAAGCGAGATAAACCTGCCGGGCGCTGGCGGCGCGGTTGTTGGAGCGGATTTCGTTGAGCTGCAGCAGCACGGCCGCGAATCCGAAAATCGCCACCAGGGCAGACGTGATCTGCGCCGCGTTCCCCCAGAGCTGCCACCACTGATATTTTGCGGCCATGGCCATCACTCCGCAGCCACCGCGACCGGATCGGAATGCGGATTGGCGGCATATTGGTCGATGCGCCTTTCGATCTCGCCGCGGAAATGCCTAATCAGGCCTTGCACCGGCCAGGCGGCCGCGTCACCGAGCGCGCAGATCGTGTGGCCCTCCACCTGGCCTGCGACTTCGAGCAGCAGATCGATCTCGCGCTTTTGCGCGCGGCCTTCGGCCATGCGGGTGAGCACGCGCCACATCCAGCCGGTACCCTCACGGCACGGCGTGCACTGGCCGCAGCTTTCGTGCTTGTAGAAATAGGAGATGCGTGCGATCGCGCGCACGATGTCGGTCGACTTGTCCATCACGATCACGGCGGCGGTGCCGAGACCGGATTTCAGGT
>CAYJNT010000074.1:0-5730 GCA_964370945.1 uncultured Hyphomicrobiales bacterium
CGTGCTCGGCCTTGTGCGCGAGCATCGGCGGGCCTGCGACATCGCCGATCGCATAAAGGCCCGGCACATTGGTCTTGCAATAACCGTCGATGACGATGGTGCCGCGGTCGGTTTTCACACCGAGCTTTTCGAGCCCGAGATTTTCGATATTGCCGACCACACCGACCGCGGAGATCACGCGATCGACCGTGACCGATTGCGTGCCGCCTTTGCCGTCATCGATGGTCGCCGTGACGCTGTCGGCCTTCTTGTCGAGCTTGGTGACTTTCGCACCGGTAACGATCTTGATGCCCTGCTTCTCGAATTGCTTGCGCGCGAAGGCCGCGATCTCTGCATCCTCAACGGGGAGGATCTGCGGCAGCACTTCAACGACCGTCACGTCCGCGCCCATGGTGCGATAGAAGGACGCGAACTCGATGCCGATCGCGCCCGAGCCGATCACCAGCAGCGATTTCGGCATCTTGTCCGGGTTCATCGCCTCGAAATAGGTCCAGACCAGTTTCTTGTCCGGATCGATGCCGGGTAGCACGCGCGGGCGCGCGCCTGTGGCAATGATGATGTGCTTGGCCTGATAGCTGCCGGGTCCGAGTGAGCCCTTCGGCGCTTCGGTCTTCGAGGCCTTCACCGTGAGCTTGCCGGGCGCGTCGATTGCGGCTTCGCCCCAGATCACGCTGACCTTGTTTTTCTTGAGCAGGAAACCGACGCCGGTATTCATCCGCCCGGCGACACCACGCGAGCGCTTGATGACGGCGGCCGGGTCGAAGGACACTTTCTCCGCCGACAGGCCGTAATCCTTCGCGTGCTGCATGTAGTGAAAGATTTCCGCCGAGCGCAGCAGCGCCTTGGTCGGGATGCAGCCCCAGTTCGAACAAATACCGCCGAGGAAGTCGCGCTCGACGACGGCGGTCTTGAAACCGAGCTGCGCGGCGCGGATCGCGGTGACGTAGCCGCCGGGACCGGCGCCGATGATGATGATGTCGAACGAGGTGTCAGCCATTCCTAGACAACCATCATCACCGGGTTTTCGATCAGCACCTTGAACGCGCCGATCAGCTCGGCGCCGAGCGCGCCGTCGACTGCGCGATGATCGCAGGACAATGTGACGCTCATGATGGTGGCGGCTTCGATCTTGCCGTCCTTCACGATCGCACGCTGCTCGCCGGTGCCGACCGCCAGGATCGTCGCATGCGGCGGATTGATTACCGCGGTGAAATCCTTGATCCCGTACATGCCGAGATTGGACACCGCCGTGGTGCCGCCCTGATATTCCTCAGGCTTGAGCTTGCGTGCCCGCGCGCGAGCCGCGAAATCCTTCATTTCGTTTGAAATGACGGAGATCGATTTCGTTTCCGCTTTGCGTACGATCGGCGTGATCAGGCCGCCCGGCATCGCGACTGCGACGCCAATATCGGAATGCTTGTGCTTGAGCATCCCGGCTTCGGTCCAGCTCACATTGGCGTTCGGGATTTTCTGCAGCGCCAGTGCGAGTGCCTTGATCACGAAGTCATTGACCGAAAGCTTGTAGGCGGGCTTCCCCTCCTTGTCCTTCGGCGCCGACGCGTTGATCTCCTCTCGCGCCGCCATCAGCTTGTCGATGTTGCAATCCATCGTGAGATAGAAATGCGGGATGGTTTGCGCCGACGCGGTCAGGCGCTGCGCGATCGTGCGGCGCATGCCGTCATGCGGGATGACTTCGTAGCTGCCGTCTTCGAACAGCGCGCGCACCTGCTGGTCCGACGGTCCGGCCGGCGGCACGTAGGCAGCGGCAGGCCCGGCACCAGGAGCCATCAAGCCCTTGCCCGATTTCGCGGCGTCCACGTCGCGCGCGACCACGCGGCCGTGCGGGCCGGAGCCCTGGATGCGCGACACATCGATGCCGGCGTCTTTCGCCAGCCGGCGTGCGAGCGGTGACGAGAACACGCGATTGCCACTCTGAACGGGTGCCGGGGCCGGCATCGCGGCGGGTGTCGGCGCAGCGGCAGGCTGCGGCGCCGGTTTCGGCGCGGGCGCCGCGGTTGCAGGAGGCGCAGCTTGCGCTTGCGGTTTGGCCGGCGGCGCGCTGGCCGCGCTTGCCGATGCGGCCTTGATATCCTCGCCCTCGCCCGCGAGCACCGCGATCACCTGATTGACCGGGACATCGGCGGTGCCGGCCGGAATGACGATCTTGGCGAGCGTTCCTTCATCCACGGCCTCCACTTCCATCGTCGCCTTGTCGGTCTCGATCTCGGCGATCACATCGCCCGATTTGACCTTGTCGCCCTCTTTCTTGAGCCACTTGGCAAGGTTGCCCTTTTCCATCGTCGGCGACAGCGCAGGCATGAGGATGTTCGTCGGCATGGATCCACCGTTAAACTTGGAATTCCGGCATACGCGTTTCCGCGGACTTAAGATCGCTGACCGTCAAGGCGCTGTGATTGGTCGCGTCGCGCGCCATGAAGTCCTACCTGATCGGACCGATGTTGCCGGTATTGGCCGGCGCATCCATTTCGGACGCGAACGCATCGCGGATGCGCTCCGCGACGTTGTCTTCCGCCTCGTCGCCTTCCTGGGCGTAGACGCGCGCAACCTGGCGCGCGACATCGGCGAGCAGAATCCCCCAGGCCTTCGGATCATTGAACGCGCGCCGCAAGGTAACATGCAGACCGCCGTCGACCACGCCCGCGCGCAGCACCTCGATGCCGCCCTTCTGGTTTGCACCGGGTGGAATCTGCAACGCGTCGTAGTTCACACTCATGCGATCATCACCGGTAACAAACGACTTTCGCCGCATCGACAATTTCATTGACTGACGGCAACGCCAGCTTTTCGAGATTGGCGGCATACGGCATCGGAACATCCTTGCCGGTGACACGCATCACCGGCGCATCGAGATAGTCGAAGCCGCGCTCCATCACGCGTGCGGCAATTTCCGCGCCGATGCCGGATTGCGGCCAGCCTTCCTCGACCGTAACCAGGCGGCCGGTCTTTTGAACCGACTGAATGATCGTGTCGATATCAAGCGGACGCAATGTGCGCAGATCGATCACCTCGGCCATGATGTGTTTCTTGGCGAGCTCTTCGGCGGCCTTGAGCGTGTAGGTCATGCCGTTGGAGAACGAAACAAGGGTGACATTGTTTCCCGGCCGCACGACGCGCGCCTTGCCGATCGGCAGTACAAAGTCATCAAGCTTGGGAACGGGGAACGACTGGCCGTAAAGAATTTCGTTTTCGAGGAACACGACAGGATTGGGATTGCGGATCGCGGCTTTCAGCAACCCCTTGGCGTCAGACGCGCTATAGGGCGCGATCACGATCAACCCCGGAATTTGCGAATACCAGGCCGAGTAATCCTGGCTGTGCTGGGCGGCAACGCGCGCGGCCGCGCCGTTCGGTCCGCGGAACACGATCGAGGCGCCCATCTGCCCGCCGGACATGTAGAGCGTCTTCGCCGCCGAATTGATGATCTGGTCGATCGCCTGCATGGCGAAATTGAACGTCATGAATTCGACGATCGGCTTGAGCCCCGCCAGCGCGGCGCCGACGCCTAAGCCCGCGAAGCCGTGTTCGGTGATCGGCGTGTCGACCACGCGCTTGGCGCCGAATTCCTGCAGCAAGCCCTGCGTGACCTTGTAGGCGCCCTGATATTCGGCGACCTCTTCGCCCATCACGAACACATCCGGGTCGCGCCGCATTTCCTCTGCCATGGCATCGCGCAAGGCTTCGCGTACTGTCATCGTCACCATTTCCGTGCCGGCGGGGACGTCCGGATCTTCCTGCGGCGGTTGTTGCGGAGCGGCGGGCGGCGGCGCCGAAATCATCGGCTTGCCTTCGCCGACCGGCGCGCGGGACTCGGCGACACGCTCCTGCGTTGCGGCGCTTGGTGCACTTGCACTTGGCGCATTCTTGATCGCGGAAGCGTCCTCGCCCTGTCCCAGGATCATCGCGATCGGCGTGTTGACCGCGACGTCGGCGGTGCCTGCCGGAATCAAAATCTTTCCGAGCGTGCCTTCGTCGACCGCTTCGACTTCCATCGTCGCCTTATCGGTTTCGATCTCGGCGATGACGTCGCCGGATTTCACCGCGTCGCCTTCCTTTTTCAGCCATTTGGCGAGATTGCCCTTCTCCATGGTGGGAGAAAGCGCTGGCATCAAGACTTCGATCGGCATGGACGCTTTGACCGGTTCACTGAAACGAGAAGGGATGAAGGAGCGTTACCGCAGAATATCGGTATAGAGTTCGGTCACATCAGGTTCGGTATCGTGGGTGGCGAATTCGGACGCTTCATTGACGGTGTCGCGTACCTTGGCGTCGATCTTTTTCAGATCGTCTTCGCTCGCCATTTTCTTCTGAAGCAGACGATTGCGCACCTGCTCGATCGGATCCTGCTCGCCGCGCACTTTTTCCACTTCCTCGCGCGTGCGATATTTCGCTGGGTCGGACATCGAGTGACCGCGATAGCGGTAGGTCATCATCTCGAGAATGAACGGTCCGTTGCCCTCGCGGCACCAGCGCACGGCCGTGTCGCCGGCGGCTTTCACCGCGCGCACATCCATACCGTCGACCTGCTCGCCGGGAATGTTGAAGGAGGCACCGCGCTTGGAGAAATCGGTCTGCGCGGAGGAACGCTGCACGGACGTGCCCATCGCGTAGCGGTTATTCTCAATGACGTAGACGACCGGCAATTTCCAGAGCTCGGCCATGTTGAAGCTTTCATAAACTTGGCCCTGGTTGGCCGCACCGTCGCCGAAATAGGTCAGACTGACATTGTCGTTGCCGCGATACCGGTTGCTGAATGCGAGGCCCGTTCCGAGCGACACCTGCGCGCCGACAATGCCGTGTCCGCCAAAGAAGTTCTTTTCTCTGGAAAACATGTGCATGGAACCGCCCTTGCCCTTGGAATAGCCGCCGCGGCGTCCGGTAAGTTCGGCCATCACGCCTTTGGCGTCCATGCCGGAGGCAAGCATGTGGCCGTGATCGCGATAGCCGGTGATGACCTGGTCGCCGTCCTTGAGCGCCATTTGCATCCCGACCACGACAGCTTCCTGACCGATATAGAGATGACAGAAACCGCCGATTAGACCCATGCCGTAAAGCTGGCCGGCCTTTTCCTCGAAGCGGCGGATCAGCAGCATCTCGCGATAGGCTTCGAGTTCCTGCTCCTTTGAAAACTCCGCGATCTTCGCTGAGCCGTCTGTGGCTTGCATTTTTTTGGCTGCGACCATGCCGTCCCCTCGGACAGGTAGGAACTCTGTCAATTGACCTCACCCATAGCGGAATTCGGTCAGCGGTGAAAGAACAGGCAGGCCACGGCGTGGCATGCCAGGCGCTACCAACGGCAACATTCGGCAAGCACGGGCGCCATTTGCAGCAAGATTGCGTAACGCCCGGCGCTCAGGGTTGTTTCACAAACAGAACGACGTCGTTTGGGTGTGCATAATTGAGCAGCACGCGCGCCCGCTCGTCCAGCATGTCGGGATCGATCCGGTCCGACCGCAGGAGCGAGACGCGCCGAGCCCAGACATTGCGCTCGGCCTTCAGCCGGCCGATTTCCGCGGTCAATTCCGCCAGCTGCCGGTCGATATCCTGCTTGGCGGTAAGCCCTCGATTGCCAGTAAAGGCATTGATGCCGAAATACCCGATCAGCGCCGCCGCCATGGTGTAGAGGCAGATCGCGGTTAGAACGGTTCTCAAGCGGCGGCGTGACACCATGTCCCGACCATGCGGGAGCCGCGTTAAAGCGGCTTTAATTTT
>CAYJNT010000074.1:5830-14094 GCA_964370945.1 uncultured Hyphomicrobiales bacterium
GACGACGGCACCGCCACGCGCGTGAAGATCGACCTCTTTCCGGAATATATCCGCGCGTTGCCGAACGGAAAGCGCGAGGTATGGGATCTCATCGGGCGCGCCTTGTGCTCGACCGAAGTTCAGAATGCGTTCGTGCGCCACCTCGGCAAGCCGCTCGAAAAGCGTTTCGGCAAGAGCTACGCCAATACCGGTCTTTATCCGATCCCGATCCTGACGCGTGACATTCCCGGCTACGAAATCCAGCCGCACACCGATACCAAGTGGAAGGGCATTACCGTGCAGCTCTACCTGCCGGGCGACAACGATCACACCAATATCGGCACGATCTTCCACTCTGTGAATGCGGACGGTTCGCTGAAGAAAGCGACGCAGATGAAATTCGCGCGCAACAGCGGTTACGCCTTCGCCGTCGGTACCGACACCTGGCACTCGGCCGATCCGGTCGACGCCGGCGTCGACACCCGCGACTCGATCCTGCTCACCTATTTTGTGGACAGCGGCCTGTTGCCAATTCTCAAGAACCGCACCAAGCGCATCGGCAATTTCGTGCGCAACGAAGTGCGTCAACTCACACGGCAATAATCCGACCGAATTTCCGAAACAATCACCGCGCGGCGCGCAACGCGCCGCGCCCGGCATATTTCGCCTGCGCGCCGAGGTCCTGCTCGATCCGCAGAAGCTGATTGTACTTCGCCGTCCGGTCGGAGCGCGCGAGCGACCCGGTCTTGATCTGCCCGCAATTGGTCGCGACCGCGAGATCGGAAATCGTCGCGTCCTCGGTTTCACCGGAGCGATGCGACATCACGCAGGTATAGCTCGCCTTGTGCGCCATCTCGACCGCGGCGAGGGTCTCCGTCAGCGTGCCGATCTGGTTGACCTTGACCAGGATGGAATTGGCGAGACCTTTTGCGATGCCGTCGGCAAGGCGCGCCACATTGGTGACGAAGAGATCGTCGCCCACGAGCTGGCATTTGCTGCCGATCTTGTCGGTCAGGATTTTCCAGCCAGCAAAGTCGTCTTCCGCCATGCCGTCCTCGATCGAGGCGATCGGGTATTTCGAGGCAAGCTGCGCCAGATAATCGGCCTGCTGCTCGGGTGTCCGCGTTTTGCCCTCGCCTTCATAGACATACTTGCCGCCCTTGAAAAATTCCGTCGCCGCGCAATCGAGCGCGATCAGGACGTTATCGCCGGCCTTGTAGCCGGCTTTGCTCACGGCCTGCATGACGAAATCGAGCGCAGCTTCCGCGCTCGGCAGGTTCGGCGCGAAGCCGCCTTCGTCGCCGACATTGGTGTTGTGGCCGGCCGCCTTAAGGGCGGCTTTTAACGTGTGGAAAATCTCCGCACCCATCCGCAGCGCTTCCGCGAAGGTCGGCGCGCCGACCGGCATCACCATGAATTCCTGGAAATCGATCGGATTGTCCGCATGCACGCCGCCATTGACGATATTCATCATCGGCACCGGCAGAACACGCGCGGAGGTTCCACCGACATAACGGTAGAGCGGAAGATCGTTCGCCTGCGCCGCGGCCTTTGCCACAGCGAGCGACACACCAAGGATCGCATTGGCACCGAGCCGGGCTTTGTTGGGCGTGCCGTCGAGCGCGATCATGGTCTCGTCGATCTTGGCCTGCGCTTCCGCGTCCATGCCGCCGACGGCGTCGAAAATCTCGCCCTCGACCGCGGCCACCGCCTTCATGACGCCCTTGCCGAGGTAACGGGCCTTGTCGCCGTCGCGCAATTCGACCGCCTCATGCGCGCCGGTCGAGGCGCCGGAAGGCACCGCCGCGCGGCCGACCGATCCGTCCACGAGCGTCACCTCGACCTCCACGGTCGGATTGCCCCGGCTGTCAAGGATTTCGCGGGCAAGGATGTCGGCAATGGCTGTCATGTCTGGAACGTCCCGGGATTGCGGAAGATGCGCGCTGCTTCTACAGGATCGAGAATACTCTTGTCATGTCCCGTGAAAGCGGGGCATCCAAGGTTCGGACCCGCGCCAGAAAATGTTACAAAGTGGAGCCATGGCGAAAAAGGCATTGCAACTCGGCCGCAAGACCGCGATCCCGGCGTCACCCAAGGAGGCGACGCTCGACCGCGTCCCCAACCCGCATCCGGACACCAATTATGTCGCGCGCTTCGTGATGCCGGAATTCACCGCGTTGTGCCCGATCACCGGCCAGCCGGATTTCGCGCATCTGGTCATCGATTACGTGCCGAACCGGTTTCTGGTCGAGTCGAAGTCGCTCAAGTTCTATCTCAACAGTTTCCGCAACCACGGCGCTTTTCACGAAGATTGCACAATCGGCATCGGCAAGACGCTGGCGAAGCTTCTCGCGCCGCGGTGGCTGCGCATCGGCGGCTATTGGTATCCGCGCGGCGGCATGCCGATCGATGTGTTCTGGCAGATCGGAAAGTTGCCCGCCGGCGTGTGGGTGCCGGATCAGGGCGTCGCACCCTATCGCGGCCGCGGATGACTAGCTGCTCTTCGTCCGTTTGAAGAACCGCCAGCACACAATCCCGAGCGCGCCCATGATGGCGGCGCTGACGGCGATCGAGGCGGCCGCTCCGATCCACAGCAGACCAAGACCGAACAGCACCGGCCCGGACGCCTGTCCCATGAAAAAGAAAAACGCGTGCAGCGATGTCGCCGCGCCGCGCGCGGTTTTCGACAATTCGGTCGCCTGCACCTGGATCGACCCATGCAGCAGGAAAAACGCAAATCCGAGCACCGTGAACGCGGCAAGCTGAAACGGCCACGCCAGTTGAAAGGCGATCAACCCGAGCATCAGCGCACTGAGCAACCCGCCGCCGAGCATCAGGCTTTCGATCCGCCAACGCTTGACGAGGAACGGCACGATCGCCGAATAGATCACGCCGCCGAGTGAGAATCCGCCGAGCACGATACCCGCGATCGAGGCGCGCGCTTCGCCGGCCGCGAGCAGAAGCAATGCGACGAACGGAAATAACCCGAAAATCGCAAAGCCTTCGACGAAAACAGAAGCGTAGCAAACTTTCGCGCGCGGATTCCGGAAAATACCGGCATAGCCGGCTGGAATGTTTTTCAGATTGAAGCTCGGGCGATGCTCGCGTGCCGCATGGCGCAAGGTGAATCCAGCAAGCACAAAAACGGCAAAGCCGGCACCCGCGATCACAAGGAAGACCGCGCGCCAGCCGATGAGGTCGTTAATCACGCCGGCGACCGACGCGCCAAGGAGATTGCCGGTCATAATCACGATCAGCCAGCGACCAAGCGCGACCTGGCGCTGCTTGATCGGCACGAGATCACCGATCAGCGCGAGGCCGACCGGAAAAATGCCGCCGGTCGCCATGCCGGAAATCACGCGCGCGACGAACAGAACGGTGAAATTCGTCGCGAGGCCGCAGACGAACGAGGCAATCACCAGCACCGCGAGACACAGGATCATGACGCGGATCTTGCCGGCCATGTCGGCGATCGGGCCAAGGACCGGTTGCACCAGGGCGAAGGGAAGCGCGAAGGCGGTCGATAGCAGTGCCACCGCGCCCGGGTCGATCTGCAGGCCCCAGGCGATCTGCGGGATCACCGGATCGACGCAGCGCGCGGATAACGCCGTCACAAAGCCGATGAAGCTGAGCCGGATCAGAATGCTCGACATGCGCGATGATTGCCGGGAATCGGTGAGCGGCGGAGCGCCACCATTTCCGATTACCGCAAATCGATGCGCCTGACTTGCGCGAAGCCGGAATACCCGCCCCGCGTCGAACCGGGAATAAGCGGCGTTGGCGACTACTTTTTTGCGAGACGGTCGAATTCCACCAAAGTCCGCAGCAGGCCTTCCATCTCCTTCAGCGGAACCATGTTCGGCCCGTCCGACGGCGCCTTGTCCGGATCCTGATGCGTCTCGATGAAGACGCCCGCGACACCAACCGCAACGGCGGCGCGCGCGAGCACCGGAACGAATTCGCGCTGGCCGCCTGATGACGTGCCCTGCCCGCCCGGCTGCTGCACCGAATGGGTGGCATCGAAGATCACCGGCGCGCCGGTCGCAGCGAGCTGCGGCAGTGCGCGCATATCGGTGACGAGCGTGTTGTAGCCGAAGGACACACCGCGCTCGGTGACAAGCACATTCGGATTGCCGGCGCCGGTGATCTTGGCGATCACGTTTTTCATATCCCAGGGCGCGAGGAACTGCCCCTTCTTCACATTCACCGCACGGCCGGTCTTCGCGGCAGCAATCAGCAAATCGGTCTGGCGGCAGAGGAATGCGGGAATCTGCAAAACATCGACGACCTCTGCCGCACGCGCGCATTGATCGGCTTCATGCACATCGGTGAGAACCGGCAAGCCGAGTTTCGACTGGATCTCGGCGAAAATGGGCAATGCGGCATCAAGACCGATGCCGCGCGCGCCTTTGGCGCTGGTGCGGTTCGCTTTGTCGAACGACGTCTTGTAGACGAGCCCGATCCCGACTCGCGCCGCGATCTCCTTCAGCGCCGATGCCATTTCGAGCGCATGCGCGCGGCTTTCGAGCTGGCACGGGCCCGCGATCAGCGCCAGCGGCAAGGCATTGCCGAACGTGGCGGGGCCAACGGAAATGACAGGATTCGGTCGCGCTTCGGACATGGCGGGCGGACCATGCCAGCGCCATTGCGCTGCGGTCAACCGGCGCCCGTTAACGAACGCGCATGTGCCAGCTGTCCCGCGGCATAAGTTGCCTTCACCGCGCGGTCATCACCGAAGGTCATCAGGATTGCCAGCAATTCCTGAATGGACTGCTTCGGCTGCGACCGAAACGCCATCAGCGGGGTCGCCTTCGGATCGAGCACGACAAGATCGGCGTCGTGCCCGGGCGTGAGCGAGCCGATCCGGCCGCCCAGATCGAGCGCCCGTGCGCCGCCAAGCGTTGCGAGATAAAAAGCTTCGACCGCATCGATCGGCGCGTTCGCAAGCTGCGACACCTTGTAGGCCTCGCCCATGGTGACGAGCAGCGAGAAGCTGGTCCCTGCGCCGATATCGGTGCCGAGGCCAACTTCGACCGGTCGCGTGGCATTGCGGGCCTCGCGCAGGCGAAACAATCCGCTGCCCAAAAACGTATTCGACGTCGGGCAATGCGCGATGGCGGTGCCGCTTTCATGGCACCGACACATTTCCGATTCATCGAGATGAATGCCGTGCGCCAGCACTGCGCGCCGTCCGGTCAAACCGAAATGCGCATAGGTGTCGAAATAGTCGCGCCGCTTCGGAAAGAGTTCGCGAATCCGGGCCACCTCGCGTTCGTTCTCGGCGATATGGGTCTGCATATGCGCATCCGGATGCTCGGCCCACAGAGCGCCCGCGAGTTCGAGCTGCTCCGGCGTAGAGGTGCCGGCAAAGCGCGGCGTCACCGCATAACGAAGCCGCCCACGGCCATGCCATTTGGCAATGAGCGCCTTTGACTGGTCATAACCCGTCTGCGCCGTGTCCAAGAGCGACTCCGGCGCGTTGCGATCCATCAGCACCTTGCCGGCGATGACCAGAAGACCGCGTTGCGCGGCTTCCTCAAACAACGCGTCAACCGATTGCGGATGCACGGAGCAGAACACGAGCGCCGTTGTCGTTCCGTTGCGCAGCAACTCGTCGCAAAACACGCGCGCGGTCGCGCGCGCGATTTTGTCATCGGCGAAAGCCTGCTCTGCCGGAAATGTGTGATGCTCGAGCCAATCCAGCAATTGCCGGCCCTGCGCGCCCATGATCCCGGTCTGTACGAAATGGACGTGCGTATCGACAAAGCCGGGCGCGATCAGATGGCCGCTATAATCGGCGATGGTCACATCCGGCGGCACTTCGGCCTTGAGCGACGCATAGGAACCCACGGCGGCAATCTTGCCGTCCCGGACGATCACAAGCCCGTCGGTTTCATACCGAAAAGCCTTGGTTGCGCCGACCAGAAACGGATCGTCCTCGCACCATACGAGCGTGCCGCGCAGCGCCGTCGGTGTCGCGCTCATTGCGCCGCTTGTTCGAAGACGAGCGCCGCACCCATCGCGGCGTCCGGTCCGACGACGATGCGGCCCATATGGCTGACGCAAGCGATTCCGCTCGATGTCAGACTTGCTTCAACCTTTGCAAGATCGGGCGCGACCAGACGCAACGCACAGAGCGGCATGCCGTTATTCGCGTCGGGCGCATCGATCCCAAAATGACGGCGATAGGCGACCGGGTCCATGACCTGGATTTCGCCCCGCGGGGTCACAACAGAGATTCCGCTCGATGTCGACTGCAACTCGCGCTCGCCGACGAAAGCGGACATGAAGATGTGGTGGTCGGTCGGGTTTTCGGCCGCGAAGACGACGCCGGCCACGCCGGTCGCGCCATTGGCATGGTTCTGAAAGGTCGGGTTCCAGAAATTCTCCGGAAAATGATGCTGGCAGACGGCAAAGCCCGTTTCCGGCGCCAGCGGATCGCGCGCGAACACGAGCGAGAAGGCAAGCTTCACCGCCGAGCCGTCGGGCCGTTTGCCTTCGCGCTCGAACCGCATTGCATCCGATATCGCAATGCCCTGCTCGCGGAATACCTTCTCGTCCCGCGCCGCATCGCGGCTTTGAAGCAGCAAAATGGAAAAGCCTTCCTGCTTTTTCAGGAAATCGCCGTTGAAGCGGCCGAACAGCTTCGAGAATCCATCGTCACCGAGCTTGTCCGGCTCGGCCAATGTCAGAATCTCGATGAAAAATCCTGGAAACTGCACGATGCAGTTGTGCGTGCCCCAGGGATGGCGATTGCGCGTGCCCACGGTGAAGCCGATGCGGCGGTAGAAATCCGCCGCCTTGTCGAGATCGCGCACGGCATGGGCGATATGGTCGAGACCGCGGGTCATCGGCGGATCGGGGGCGTCCTGTTGAGGGGCAGCACGTCGATCACCGCATATACGGCCCTTGAAAGCCGGCCAAGCAAAATTTGATCTGGATCAAAGACGGCCACGCCGGCGGGCAGGCCAATTGCACGAAGCCATCGCATTGCCTCAACAAACAGACGCAAATTGAGGGCTCCTCATGGACGCCACGATCGGTAGCCAGATTCACCACGAACATGCCCATCCCACCGGGTGGCGGCGCTTTGTCTATTCGACGAATCACAAAGACATCGGGACCATGTATCTGGTCTTTGCGATCGTCAGCGGGGTCATCGGCGGCATCCTGTCGATCTGCATGCGGCTCGAACTTCAGGCGCCCGGCATGCAGATTTTTACGAGCGCTCAAACCTTCAACGTCTTTATCACCGCGCACGGATTGATCATGGTCTTTTTTATGATCATGCCGGCGCTGATCGGCGGATTCGGCAATTGGTTCGTACCATTGATGATCGGCGCGCCGGATATGGCGTTCCCGCGGATGAACAATATTTCGTTCTGGCTGTTGCCTTCGGCGCTCGCGTTGCTCGTGACATCGATGTTTGTGGAAGGTGCTCCGGGTGAAGCCGGCGTGGGCGCTGGCTGGACAGTCTACGCACCATTGTCAACCAGCGGTCACCCCGGACCGGCAATGGATTTCGGCATTCTCGCCCTGCATCTTGCCGGCGCATCCTCAATCCTCGGCGCCATCAATTTCATCACGACGATCTTCAACATGCGCGCTCCGGGAATGACGCTGCACAAAATGCCGTTATTCGTATGGTCGGTACTTGTGACAGCCTTCCTGCTCCTGCTGTCGTTGCCGGTGCTGGCGGGTGCGATCACGATGTTGCTGACCGACCGCAACTTCGGGACCACCTTCTTTTCCGCGGAAGGCGGCGGCGATCCGGTCCTGTTCCAACATCTGTTCTGGTTCTTTGGGCATCCTGAGGTCTACATCCTCATTCTTCCCGCGTTCGGCGTCGTCAGTCAGATCATTGCGACGTTTTCGAAGAAGCCGGTCTTCGGATATCTGGGCATGGCCTATGCGATGGTCGCGATCGGCGCGATTGGTTTCATCGTCTGGGCGCATCACATGTACACGGTCGGGATGAGCACGGCCACGCAGGCCTATTTTGTTGCGGCCACGATGGTGATCGCCGTCCCAACCGGTGTGAAGATCTTTTCCTGGATTGCCACGATGTGGGGCGGATCGATCGAATTCCGGACGCCGATGCTATGGGCGATGGGCTTCATTTTCCTGTTCACGGTCGGGGGAGTAACCGGCGTCGTGCTTGCCAATGCCGGTATGGACCGCGCGCTGCACGACACCTACTACGTGGTCGCGCATTTCCACTACACGATGTCGCTCGGCGCGACCTTCGGCATCTTTGCGGCCTGGTATTACTGGTTCCCGAAAAT
>CAYJNT010000075.1:0-13926 GCA_964370945.1 uncultured Hyphomicrobiales bacterium
CGGCCTCGCCGGCGAGCGCCGCCTCGACCGGCGCGATATCGCCCTGCCCTTCCACGGCCTTCTTGATCGCCGCATCGAGCGCGCCGCGGTCGCGGTCCGACACGACCGACAGGATCGAGCGGTCGCTTGCCCCTTCCTTTGCGCCGTCCTTCACGAGCTCCGAGAACTGGCGCGCGAACAGGCCGTTGCTGCGCGAAATCTTGCCGCTCCGGTCGACGGTCGCGATCGCCATGGGCGTGTTGTTGAAGAAGCGCATGAAGCGCACTTCGGCGGCGCGCTGCGGATCGACGCCGACATCGCGCGCCCGATTGAGCACGAGCGTGCGCGAGACGCCGGGCGCGCCGTCGGCACCGAACGCGACCTTGTGGAACAGCCGCACCGGCACGCTGCGCCCGCCGCGCGTCTTCAGATCGAGATCGAAGGCTTCGGTCTTCACCTCGCCCGGCGCGGCGTTCATGGTGGTGAGGAGCGACACGCCTTCGCCCGACACGATGTCGGAGAGCGTCAGGCCGCCGGAGCCGACCGAGGCGAGATCGTGATCGAGCCAGGCGGCGAGCGTGGCGTTGAGATAGACCACCGCGCCCTTGCCATCGACCGAGAAGAACCCGGCCGGCGCGTGGTCGAGATAATCGATCGCGTGCTGCAATTCCTGGAAGACGTTTTCCTGCTTTTCCCGATCGCGCGTGACGTCGGCGATGCTCCACACGGTCGAGCGGCGCCCCTTCTTGCCGTCCTCGAGCGGGCGCACGCGCATGCGCAGCCAGCGCGCCTCTTTTCCGTTCAGTCCGGCGACGCGCACCTCCTCTTGCAATCGGCGGCCTTCGCGCGAGGCTTTCAGCAGGCGATAGACGGCTTCGGACACATCCGGGTCACCAATGAAGACGCGCTCGACCGGCCGCACGTCCTTTTCGTCGACGGCGTCGACGAGCGCGAGATAGGCGGCATTGGCATATGTCACCCGTCCGGCCGGGTCGGTCACCACAATGCCATCGAAGGCATTGTCCACCACCGCGCGGATGGTCGGGTCGCCGGTATTGTTGCCGGCGAAGCGGATGATGCCGGAGGCGAGCGCGAACAGCGAGAACACGCCGACGGTCGAGAGGATCGCCAGCAGCGCCAGGATATAGTTTCCGGTATTGGCGCGGCCGACGAACATCAGCCCGATGGCGGCGCCGACGAGCGCCAGCGCGACCACCACCACCATGCCGACGCCGCCGCCGCGGGCATTGCCGCCGACGCTGCCGCGCCGCGGGCGCTCGCCTGCTTCGCTCGTCACTACCGGTTCCGTGGTCACCCGAATCCTCTCTGGCCGTCTTTTTATAGCGCGTCCGGGATCATGAACTAGGGCGTGTACTCAAAAAACGCGTATCCCGGCTTTCGGGCGCAAAGATGCCGGCAAGCGATACTTGCGTCCAAGAGTTGCACCCCAACCGACTTGGCTCGTTGCGACGTCCACGAGGGAGGGTCAGTTAATGGTCTTAGGGCTGGCGATTTCGATCTCGTGGCCCAGGACCTGCTCCACAGCGTCAAATGAATCGAGGAATTCCCGAAACTCGATAATGCGGCCGTCCTGAAATCTTACGAAGTGAGCGAACCTGATCTGGATGGTTCGCCCGGTGGCGCGCTGCCTCATCCCTGCCAGAACGATCACTGCGGCATGATTGCCTTCGACAACCGTGAAGATCGGCAGATAACTCAGGAATTCAAAATGCGCGTGAATGGTCTCCAGGGTCTTCGTGACCGCGGCTTTGCCGCGTTGCTTTCCAAGACAGGGAAAAATAGTGACCGGGGCGTGGCTGACGAAATCGACGTCGTCGTCCACAAAATTGAGCACGAAATCCAGTTTTGCCTGAGCGTAGGCGAAACACATGCTGTAGATGCGCTGTCGGATCGCTTCGCTCATCGTTCTGCCGCGCGCATGCGATTATTGACCGGCGCTTTCGGACCGACCCAAGCATCAGGCGGCAAGGCTGGCAATTCTGCTGCCAATCCATCCAGCATTCCCTGCACGAGGCTCTCAGCCAGCGCGCCGGCCTTTTTCTTTGGACCGACAAGGCCATCCGCGATTAGCAGCGTGAGGCCGTGCACGAGAGACCAGCACGCCAATATCGCGCCTGCGATCTTCCGTTCATTGCGCGCGGTGTGGGGAATAACCTGTCCGAGCCCGCCGGCTACGATCACGCTCGCCAGCAACACTTTCGTTTTCTCGGCTTCGGCCAACTCGATGGCGGGTCGAGCGTGATCCGGTCCACTCAAATAACCTCCGAACATCAGGCTATAGAGCGCCGGATTTTCAACGCCGTGATCAATGTATGCGCGCAACATCGCGAATAACTGCTCGCGAGCGGTGTCTCGCCCTGCAATTGCCCGGGTCATCCTATTCGTCAGCATCTCGAACCCCGCCGCCGAGGCAGCAGCCAGAAGCTCACGCTTGTCGGCAAAGTGCTTGTACGGCGCATTGTGACTGACGCCGGCGCGCCGGGCGAGCTCGCGCAACGAGAACTCAAGGCTCTGAGTCTCACTCAGGATGTCGAGCGCGGCCTTAACGATCGCGCGCCGCCTGGTGGCCAACCAGCCGGAAGTCGTGGAAGAGGCCGTCGGCGAGTTCATCAAGACTTTGATCGAAGCCGTCCTCATCGTTTTGGCCGTGAGCTTCCTGGCGCTCGGATGGCGCCCTGGCATCGTCGTCGCGATCGCGATTCCGCTGGTCCTTGCCATCACCTTCGTCGTCATGAAGCTGACCGGAGTGAGCCTGCAGCGTATCTCGCTCGGCGCACTGATCATCGGACTCGGACTCCTCGTCGACGACGCCATGATCGCGGTCGAGATGATGATCAAGAAGCTCGAAGAAGGCTCCGACAAGATCAGCGCCGCAACATTTGCCTATACCTCTACCGCCTTTCCGATGCTGACCGGAACGCTGGTCACTATCGCAGGCTTCATCCCTGTGGGCTTTGCTGCAAGCAGCGCCGGCGAATATACCTTCACGTTGTTCGCTGTCGTCGGAGTCGCATTGGTGGCTTCCTGGTTCGTGGCCGT
Source organism: uncultured Hyphomicrobiales bacterium (assembly GCA_964370945.1). Classification (GTDB taxonomy): domain Bacteria; phylum Pseudomonadota; class Alphaproteobacteria; order Rhizobiales; family Xanthobacteraceae; genus Pseudorhodoplanes. Next base: position 3,040 of record CAYJNT010000075.1, read on the forward strand.
ACTCTTTACGCCGCTGGTCGGCGTTTTCATTCTGCCCGACAAGATGAAAAGTCATGGCCATGAGCCCTCGCGCTTCGCCCGCGCGTTCCATGCCGGGCTCGATCGCGTGTTGCATCTGAAATATTGGATCATCGGCGCGACCGCTGCGCTATTCGTCGTCGCCCTCGCTGGCATGCAGTTTGTGCAGCAACAGTTCTTCCCGAGCTCCGATCGTCCCGAGTTGCTTGTTGATCTCACGCTCCCGCAAGGGTCCTCGATCAACGCAACGCGCAAGGTGGTCGATGATCTTGAGACAATTCTCAACACCGATCCCGATATCGAGCACTGGTCCTTCTACGTCGGCAGTGGCGCAATACGCTTCTACCTGCCGCTCGACCAGCAACTCGCGAACGACTTCTTCGCGCAAGGTGTCGTTGTCACGAAAGGGTTCAAGGTCCGGCCGGCCGTGCAACAGCGTATCCTCGCCGCATTGCAACGGCCCGAATTCGAGCAGGTGCAGCCGCGCATCAGCGCCTTGGAGCTCGGGCCGCCGGTGGGCTGGCCGCTCAAGTTCCGCGTCAGCGGTCTCGACCCCATGAAGGTCCGCGACATCGCGCAGAACTTCGCGTCGCTGCTGGGCAAGAACCCAAATGCACGGAACATCAACTTCGATTGGAACGAGCCGTCCAAAATCGTCCGCACGGAGGTGGATCAGGACCGGGCTCGCGCTCTCGGTATCAGTTCGCAGGCATTGAGCCAGACCATTAATGCCGTCTTGTCGGGCACGACGGTGACGCAGTTGCGCGATGACATCTATCTGATCGACGTCGTCGCCCGCGCCATTCCTGACGAGCGCGCCAAGCTGGAGACCCTGCGGAGCCTGATGATCAATCTGCCTGGCGGGCGTTCGGTCCCGCTTGAGCAGGTCGCGAAGCTCTCCTACGGGATCGAACCGCCGCTGGTCTGGCGCCGCCACCGTCTGCCAACCGTCACCGTGCAAGCCGACACCGCGCCGGGCCTTGAGGCAGCGACCGTTGTCAAAGCGCTCTCCTCCGATCTCGCCGCGTTCAAGTCGAAACTGCCGGCGGGCTATGACGTGGTTGCGGGCGGCACGGTCGAGGAGAGCGCCAAGGCGGAAGCCAGTATTTTTGCGGTCTTCCCACTTATGATCCTGATCATGATCACGATCCTCATGGTTCAGCTGCAAAGCTTTCAGCGGCTGTTCCTTGTGCTTGCGACCGCACCCCTCGCTCTCATCGGTGTCGCCGCCGCGCTGCTTATCTTCCGCGCGCCGATGGGATTCGTTGCGATCCTCGGCGTTGTCTCGCTGATCGGCATGGTGATCCGCAATTCGGTGATTCTGATCGACCAGATCGACACCGAGATCGCGGCCGGCCAGCACCCATGGAATGCGGTCATCGTCGCAACGGAGCATCGGCTGCGTCCGATCCTGCTGACCGCCGCGGCCGCAATCCTGGGCATGATTCCGATAGCGCCTACCGTGTTCTGGGGGCCGATGGCCTATGCAGTGATGGGCGGACTCGTGGTCGCGACGCTGCTGACCCTCGTATTCCTGCCGGCACTGTACGTCGCATGGTTTCGGATCAAGCCGGTTTCGGAACCGGTGCTGACGATTCCTGCCGCTGTTCCTTCCCCTGCCCACAGCTGATCAACAGACCAGGACAGAAAATGATCACCTACACCTACGTTCCCGCTCTTGCCGCTTTCTCGGGCTCAGCGGCCGGCATGCTGGCGGCGGTCGTTTCAAATTGGATGGGTGAGCGCCGAAAGCATCGCGTGCGCGGCGAATTGCGAGTCCATTCGCATCGCTACAAGCTCTACAAGGAATTCATCGCCGAAGGCTCGAAGCTCTACGCCGATGCACTCGTGAGCGACCGGTCGGAGATTTCGAACCTCGTCAAGATCTACGCTTTAATAGCACGAATGAGGGTGATCTCGAGTGACGAGGTCATCCAAGAGGCCGAGAAAGCCGCCCGACTGATTATTCAAACCTACTTGTCGCCGAACAGAGAATTCGGCGAGCTTCCCGAGGTGGTTGTTGAAATGGACCCGTTGCGGGATTTCAGCGAAGCTTGCCGCCGGGAATTGTGAGACGCTTGATCGCGCTGATGTTTCAGTCGCCCTACCGCCCTCGCCCGCGCAGCTTCATGACATAGCCGATGATTTCGGCAACAGCGCGATAATGTTCCGGCGGGATTTCCTGGTCGATCTCGACCGTGGCATGCAGCGCCCGCGCCAAAGGCGGGCTTTCCACGATCGGCACGGCATGGGCATTGGCCACCTCTCTTATTTTGAGCGCGATCAAATCGAGGCCCTTGGCGACGCAGACCGGCGCGTTGTCGCCGCGCTCGTATTTGAGCGCGACGGCATAGTGGGTCGGGTTGGTGATCACGACCGAGGCTTGCGGCACCGCGGCCATCATGCGCTTCCGGGTGCGCTGTTCGCGCAGGCGGCGGATGCGCGCCTTGATGTGCGGATCGCCTTCGCTCTGCTTGTATTCCTCCTTGAGATCGCGGAACGACATTTTCTGCCGCTGGTACCATTGCTGGTACTGGAACAGGAAATCCGCCGCCGCGATGAAGGCGAGCACGGCGACGACCGCGCCGAGGAGCTTCAGCGTCAGCCCCTGCACCAGCGGCAGCAACGCCGCGACATCGAGGGCGATGAAGGATTCCAGGCGATCGCGCTCGGGCCACAGCAGCACGGTCATGATGCTGCCGATGAGCGTGAGCTTGAGCAGACCTTTGGTGAAATTCACCAAAGCATGTTTGGAGAACAACCGCTTCAACCCAGCCAGCGGCGAGACGCGGTCGAGCTTGGGTTTGAGACTTTCGCCCGACCAGACCAGGCGGTGCTGGATCGCGTTGCCGGCGATCGCGGCCAGCATCAGGAGCAGGAGCGGGATCGCGAGCGCGGCAATCACCTCGAAGCCGATCCGGCCGGTGAGCCGGATCAATCCGCCGCCGTCGGCCGGAATGCGCCAGGAATTGGCGAGCAGGCCGGCCAGCGTCGTCTTCAGCGACGTGCCCATCTGCGCGGAAAATGAAATCAGCACCAGCGTCGCGCCGGCGATGATGAACCAGGTCGAGACCTCCTGGCTTTTGGCGACGTCGCCGCGCTTGAGCGCATCGTCGAGCTTTTTCTGGGTTGGGTCTTCTGACTTCTCGGTATCGTCGGTATCGTCCGCCATCGCAGCGCCCCGTTACGAATAAGGCGCGAGCTGGCGGAGCACCGACCCGAGAAACTCGGTGAAGGTCCCCATCATCATGCCGATGACCATCAGGAAGATGACGAAGCCGAGCAGGATCGACAGCGGCATGCCGACGAAGAACACCTGCATCTGCGGCATCAGGCGCGAGAGCACGCCGAGACCGATATTGAACATCAGGCCGAACACCAGAAACGGCGCCGACAACTGGATGCCGACGCGGAAGGCGGCATTCACGGTTTTGGTGACCAGCGCCGCGACGTCGCCGAACAGGATCAGTTCGCCCGGCGCGAACAGCCGGTAGCTGTCATTGAGTGCGGCGATGACCAGATGATGCAGGTCGGTCGCGAAAATCAGCGTGACGCCGGTCAGGGTGAGGAAATTGGCGACGATGACATTCTGCTGCCCCTGCGTCGGGTCGATCGCGGTGACGAAGCCGAGCCCCATCTGCTGCGCCACCACCGCGCCGGCGACGCTGAGCGCCGAAATCGTCAGCCGCGCGGTTATTCCGAGCACGGCGCCGACCAGCAATTCCTGCCCGAGCATCAGCAGCACCGGGCCATAGGCGCGCAGATCGATCGCGTAAGCCTCGCGGTGCAGCGGCAGGAACACCGCGGTCAGCAGCAGCGCCACGGCGAGGCGCACGCGCACCGGCACGCTCATCTCGCCGAAGCCCGGCAGGAGCATGATCATGGTCCCGATCCGCGCGAAGACGAGGAGATAGGCCGCGGCCAGCGCCGGGAGGATGGAAACGTCGACGCGCATGCTAGTGTCCCGATTCCGAAGTTCGCCTCATTCTGCAGCATCCTCGTAAGCGAACTTCGGAATCGACGGACACTAGCCACCTTATGATTCTAGTGTGGTTTTGGTTCAGAAATTCCCGAATGGACTCGCGGCAACATGAAGGGAATTTCTGAACCACCACACTAGCTACCCGGCCGCGATGCGCGCGGCGAGCCTTGTCATATGGCTGTGCAGCACGTCCGCCATGAACGGCAGCGCGATCAGCATGGCCGCGAACATCGCAAGGATCTTCGGCACGAAGACGAGCGTCATTTCCTGGATCTGCGTCAGCGCCTGAAACAGCGAGATCGCGACGCCGACCGCGAGGCCGACCAGCATCAAGGGCGCCGACACCATCACGATCGTGATGATGGCATCGCGCGCGACGTCGAGAACTTCCGGACCTGTCACTTCCCCCAACCTTTCATTCTCTGTTTTGTGTTGCGCATGATCTTGTCCGACCTTGCTTCGCCCGCCGAAGCGGGCTTCGCGAAGGCGGGAAACCGGTTCTCCGTTATCAGATCGGCATCTTCATGATTTCTTCGTAGGACTGGATCACGCGGTCGCGCACCGCGACGAGCGCATCGATCGCGACTTCGGTCTCGGCGACCGCGGTCACGACGTCGACCACATTGGCCTTGCCGGTCGCCATGGCCTGCGCCTGCCCGTCGGATTTCTTGCCGGCCTCGACGACCGCGCCCATCGCGTCCTTGAGCATCGAACTGAAATTCTTGTCGCCGCCGGCGATCGCGCCCGCGGCCTTCGCCGATCCCCCAAGGTCGGGACTGACGAGCTTGGCGAGACTCGCATACGCCTTGGCAGCGCTCGTCGGATTGGTCATCGCTTAAAAGCTCCCGCTCAGGCTTTGAGAATTTCGATGGTCTTCTGGATCATCCGGCGGGTCGCGCCGATGACATTGATGTTGGCCTCGTAGGATCGCTGCGCCTCGCGCATGTCGGTCATTTCCACGAGCGAATTGACGTTCGGATATTTCACGTTGCCGGACGCGTCGGCGGCCGGATGTCCAGGCTGGTACTTGAGCTGAAAATCGGTCGGATCGGTTTTCAGCCGGCCCATCGAGACGACGCGGGCGTCGAGCGTGCGGTCGATCTCGGTCTGGAAGGTCGGGATTTTGCGCCGGTACGGATCGGCGCCGGCGGTCTTCGCGGTCGAGTCGGCGTTGGCGATATTTTCCGCGATCACCCGCATGCGCCCGGCCTGCGCGCGCAAACCGGAAGCCGCGATCGCCATCGATTTGAGGAAATCCATCAGCGCCTCCTCACCTCTTGCCGAGCGCGGTCTTCACGAGACCAAGGCTGCGCGAATACAGCGTCGTCGCCGCCTGATAATCCATCTGGTTGGAGGCGACCTTCATCATCTCGTCCTCGAGGCTGACCGCGTTGCCGGATGGCCGCGCCTCATAGCCGCCTTCCCGGTTCGCGCCGAAGCGGGAGGGGCCGCCCGACAATCCGGTCAGATGCGCGACATTGGTGGCCGCCAGCGCGACCTGCGCGGGCGGCGGGCGGTCGAAGGATGGCGGGGTGATATCGCGCGGCTTGAACTTGGGCGTGTCGGCGTTCGAGACATTCTCGGCCAGGACGCGCTGGCGCTCCTGATGCCATTGCATCCGGGTGCGAAGCATCGAGAGGATGGGAAGATCGGAGATGGCCATGGCCGCGCCCCCTGTGGTGTTATGGTACGCAGCCGACCAGCAGCGCCCGGCAAACTTTGCCGGGTGTATGGTTAACGGCTGGTAAATTTGCGGTCCGCAACCCCGCCTTGAAACCGCCTTTCTTAAACTGCCGTTTACCATCCGGACGAAAGCGCTTCCCGGACGGGGCAATTGGCGGTCGCGAAGCGTTAAGACTTTGTTATGATTGAAGACAGCAGGCTTGAGCGGGTGGATGCGGCACATCCGGCCGGAGAGCAAGCCCGGGGACGTTCATGTTCGATCTTTTCGGCGTGGAGACACCACTCGCGGTGCGATTCTTTATCGCGTTCATCGTCGTATTCGCGCTGATCGGCGCGGCCGCCTGGCTTTTGCGCCGCTTCGGCGCCAATCGCCTCGGCGGCGCGGCGGCGCGCGGACGCCAGCCGCGCCTTGCGGTGATCGAGGCCGGCGCCGTCGACGGCCGCCGCAAGCTCGTGATCGTGCGGCGCGACAATGTCGAACACCTGATCATGATCGGCGGGCCGACCGACATTCTGATCGAAGCCAATATCGTGCGCGGCCAGGCGGTCAATCGCGACGTTCCGGCCTCGCGCGGCACCGGCACGACCGAGGCGCTGACGCGCGCCGCGCCGCTCGATGACACAACGTCATGGCCGCTGGCGCCCGAGCCCGGCGCCCCGCGCCCGCGTCCGGCCGCGCTCGAAGAACACGTGAGCTGGAATCTTCCCGTCGAGCCGCATGTTCCGGCGCCGCCGCCGGCGCCGCGACGCCCCGCCCGCGCGCGCGCCGATACGCTCGCCGGTCTCGCGCACGAATTGTCGAAGCCGAATGGCGGGCATTCCGAGCCGGTGGCCGCCACGCCGCGCGCCGCTCCCTCCCTCGACATTCCGGCGATCCGGCCGATGGCCGCGCCGTCGCTCGATATTCCGGCCGTCAAGCCGCCCGCGCCGCAACCCGCCGCGCATGAAGCCGCCGGCGACCAGAACCTTTCCGATATGGCGCAACGCCTGGAGGCTGCGCTCCGCCGCCCCGGCGGTCCCGCCGCCGCCCCGGCTTCGCCTGCCAAACCTGCCACTCCTGCTCCCAATCCTGCTCAAAACGCAGGCCTTGCCAGCGCACCGCGAATCGATTCTGTGAATGGTGCGCGCGACAAGGCTGCGAAACCCGAACCCGCAGCAGCGCCCGTAGAGGGCGGCGCGGCTTTCGGGAGCCTCGAGCAAGAGATGGCGAGCCTGTTGGGACGTCCTTCCGGAAAGCAATGATCCGACGCGCGGCCGGCCGCCGCGTCCGTCTGGTGACGGTGGCGGCCGCTCTGGCGGCGGCGACGCTCGCGGCCTCCCCGGCCGCGGCACAGGACGTCAGCATCAATTTCGGCTCCGGCGCGGGTTTGACCGAGCGCGTGATCCAGCTGATCGCGCTGCTCACCGTGCTGACGCTCGCGCCGTCCATTCTCGTGATGATGACGTCGTTCACGCGCATCGTCGTCGTTCTGTCCCTGCTGCGCACCGCGCTCGGCACCGCGACCGCCCCGCCCAATGCGGTGATCGTCGCGCTCGCCCTCTTCCTCACCGCCTTCGTGATGGGCCCGGCCTTCCAGCGCGGCTATGACGTCGGCGTGCGGCCGCTGATCAACAACGAGATCAATGTCGAGCAGGCTTTCACGCGCGCCTCCGAGCCGTTCAAGGAATTCATGCTCAAGAACGTTCGCGAGAAGGATCTTTCGCTGTTCATGGATCTCTCGCGCGAGCCGCGGCCGGCGACGCCGCAGGAGACCTCGCTGCGCATTCTCGTTCCCGCCTTCATGATCTCGGAATTGAAGCGCGCGTTCGAGATCGGATTTCTTTTATTTCTGCCGTTCCTGATCATCGATCTCGTGGTCGCATCGGTGCTGATGTCCATGGGCATGATGATGCTGCCGCCGGTCGTGGTTTCGCTGCCGTTCAAGCTGATCTTCTTCGTGCTGGTCGACGGCTGGACCTTGGTGGCGGGGAGTCTCGTGCAGAGTTACGGGACTTAGCCAGTTTGTAGGGCGCGCGCCGGCCCTTCCATTCTGAAGGCACAGAATCTATGGTTATGACCAAGCTGCTCGAAAAAGCTCTCGAAGCCGTGCGCCGTCTGCGCTTCGAGCGCGGGAGTAATACGGTGATGTTATGACTAAAGATCAGGTCAGAGAGATTCTTGATCGCGTGCTGACTTGGCCGCAAAAGGACCAGGATAAAGTTGCTCGCTTTGCCCGAGCCGTTGAGCAAATGCGCAACGACGACATTACCGATCAAGAATGGGCGATCATCGAAGAACGCGCGGCGCGCAGAGACCTTGCCAGCGAGGAAGAGGTCGAGGAAGTGTTCAGGCGGTACCGCAGCGCATGAAGGTCCGGTACGGCCGCTTTGCGCTTGCCGATCTTGAAGAAATCTTCGCTTATATCGCTTCAGACAATCGCGATGCGGCGGCGCGTCTCGTCGCGCGTTTTGAAGAGGTCGCGGCCCGGATCGGGGCATCGCCATATCTCGGTGAAGCAACACGAAAATCCTGTTTTCGACGATTCCCCGTCGGCAACTATTTGATTGTGTACGAGGTGACAAGCGACGAGGTGATTATTCACTATATTCGCCATGGCGCGCGGCAACGCCCATGGGAAAACGAAGGTGGCGAATGAGCCTGCGATTTTCGCCTTCGCTTGCAGTCGAACTCGCCGCGTCGATGCCGTCGCGAGCCGCCACGCGCCGAACGTGCACAAAGCCATCAAGTGGCAGGGGGCCTGGTACAACCGTGAGGAAAGCGACGACACCCATGAAGAAGACGAACAGCGGCTCGAAGGAAGGAAAAGGCGGAGACTCTCCCTCCGAGCTGATCGATGCGAGAATCAAGGCGCTGGGTGATTGGCGCGGCAAGACGCTCGCGCGCGTCCGCACTCTCATCAAGCAGGCCGATCCCGAAATGGTCGAGGAGGTGAAATGGAGGAAGCCCTCCAATCCAGCGGGCGTTCCCGTCTGGTCCCACGAAGGGATCATCTGCACCGGAGAGACATACAAGGACAAGGTGAAGCTCACTTTCGCCAAGGGCGCCGCGCTCAAGGACCCTTCAGGCCTCTTCAACTCCAGCCTCGAAGGCAACGTGAGGCGTGCCATCGATATTCATGAGGGCGACACGATTGATGAAAAGGCGTTGAAGGCGCTCATTCGCGCCGCCGTGGCACTGAACACGTCGGTGCGAGCTGCCGCTCGCCCGGTCCGCTCTCGGAAGAGACCAAAGAGCGCATGAGGAGCGTCGTGAAATCATCGCGACGATCCGCACAATGGAATCGCTCCAAGCTGCAGATCAGAATTTCTCCAATGAGCGTCACGCTTCATTGACTTGATGTTGACGCGTGCTTATCGGTCGCTCCGAGATTGTATTGATCAACTCGGGAGCATCCCATGCGTAGCGCTCTTGCCGTTGCGGTTTGCGTCGCCGGCGCGTTGTTTTGTTCAGCGGCGGCCGCCAAGGAATACCCAATCGGAAAACCGCAGAAAGTGTCGGGCATGGAAGTGGCCGCGGTCTATCTGCAGCCGATCGAGATGGATCCGCCGGGCATGATGCGCGCCGCGAAGGATTCCGACGTCCATCTGGAAGCCGACATCAAGGCGATGAAGGACAACAAGAGCGGCTACGCGGAAGGCGACTGGATCGGATATCTCAAAGTCGGTTACGAGCTGAGCAAGGCCGGCGACAGCCAGGTGCTCAAGGGCGACTTGATGCCGATGGTCGCCAATGACGGCCCGCATTACGGCGACAACGTCAAGCTGTCGGGCGCCGGAAAATACAAGCTGAAGTTCGTCGTCGCTCCGCCGGGCGAAAATCCGCAGGCGCATTTTGGCCGCCACGTCGACAAGGAGACGGGAGTCAGTGCGTGGTTCAAGCCGTTCACCGTCGAATACGAATTCACTTACGCAGGAACCGGGAAGAAGGGTGCCTATTAGAAACCGGGAGCACGCCGCGCGTTGCCGGATGCTGCTCGCCGCGGCCGCCGCGATCGTCCTTGCTGCTTCCCTGCCCGCGCGCGCCGAAGACGATCCGACGTTTCGCATCGAGTTCAAGGACGGCGTGGTGAACCCGTTGCGGCTCGAGGTGCCCGCGGGCAGGCGAATCAGGCTCGAGCTCCACAATCTCGGCGAGACGCCGGCCGAATTCGAAAGCCGCGAACTGCGCAAGGAAAAGGTGCTGGCCCCCGGATCGAACTCGACGCTCGTGATCAGGACGCTCGATCCCGGCGAATACGATTTCTTCGACGACTTCCATCCGGACGCGCCGCCGGCGGTCTTGGTCGCCAAGTAGCAGACGGAGACGCAGTTGAGCACGCAGCTTGGCAATGTCGCGTTCGTGTTATGGCGCGAGAGCGTCGAAGCGCTTCTGGTCATCGGCATCCTGAATGCCTGGCTGACGAAACAGCAGGACGTTGCGGCGCGTGGCCGGATATTCCTGTGGTCCGGAGTCGCCGCTGGCCTGCTTTTTGCCCTCGCGCTCGGCGCGGTTCTGATCTCCTTCGGCGAACTGATTCCGGACGACGCGCAGCAAAGCTATCAAACCGTCATGGTGCTCGCCGCCAGTGCCCTGATCGTGCAGATGGTGTTCTGGATGCGCCGGCACGGACGGACGCTGAAACGCGAGCTTGAATCGGCGTTGCAGGACGCGGCGGCGCGATCGCGCTGGTGGGGCGTGTTCGTGCTCGCGGCGATCGCCGTCGCCCGCGAAGGCAGCGAGACCGCGGTGTTCCTGTATGGAACGCTTGCGGCGGCGCGGAACGGCGGCCTCGCCGCAACGCTGACATTCGCAGCCATCGGTTTTCTGCTCGCGCTTGCGACCTATTATCTGTTGCAGCTCGGCAGCCGAATGCTGTCGTGGAAAGTGTTCTTCGGCGTGACCGAAATCATGCTGCTGCTGCTCGCGGGCTCCCTGCTGCTGACCGGGATCGAGAATCTGGTCGCGCTTGGATGGCTGCCGAGCTTTTCGGGCCGGCTCTGGGACAGCTCCGCAATCCTTCCGGACAGCGGCGTCATCGGCGGCCTGATGGCGGCACTGACCGGCTATCGCGCGCGGCCGGACCTGATCGATGTGCTGGTTTACGCCGGCTATTGGGGAGTGATGCTTTGGGCTCTGTTCTGGCGAAGGCCGGGCGCGGACACGACGCCGGTCTCGTCCCTCCCCGCAGCCTGATCGACGACACGCTGCGGCGGATCGGCGACGG
>CAYJNT010000076.1:0-4343 GCA_964370945.1 uncultured Hyphomicrobiales bacterium
GTGCGTGTCATCTGCCTCCTGCTCCTTGCGGCGCTGATCGTCACGCCGCTGCTGCAGATCGTCATGCGCGGCATCTTCAACGTGCCGATGTCCGGCGCGGAGGAACTCGCGCGCTATTTCCTGATCTGCATGTCGTTTATCGGGGCGAGCTACGTCACCCGCGAAGGCGGCCAGATCCGGATGGAAGAATTCCAGGTTCTCATTCCGCCGATGCCACGCTGGCTGCTGCAGATGGTGATCGAGCTGTCGGCCGCCGCTATCTTCGCCGTGTTCTTTGTCGCAAGCGTCGTCACGATCTTGAACAATCTGCGGAACCAGACCGCGACGCTGGAAATGCCGTTCTGGCTGTTCATGGGCCCGCTAGCGATCGGCTCTCTGCTTCTGATCATCGAGAGCGTAGCACTGTTCGTTCATACGCTCCGGCGCGGACGGCCGGAAGCCAAACAAACCATTTTGACTTAAAAGAGGCGCGTCGTGGAGGGGTTTCTTGTCGTTGCCGCGTTTGTCGCGCTGTTTGTTCTGGGATTTCCGGTGGTCATCGCGCTCGCGATGCCGTGCATCGCCTATCTGCTGATCAACCAGTTTCCGCTCGATCTGATCGCGCAACGTACGCTCTATGCGCTTGACTCATTCCCTCTCGTCGCCGTGCCGGTCTTTCTGTTCGTCGGCAGCGTGATGAACAGCGCCGGCATTTCCAAATACATCTACAAGTTCGCGGACACCGCGGCCGGGCGGCTTCCCGGCGGTCTGGCGCAGGTCAATATTTTCGGCAGCCTGATCTTTGCCGGCATGTCCGGCTCCGCGCTCGCCGATATCGGCGGCATCGGCCGCATCGAAATCGACGCGATGCGGAGTAAAGGGTTCAATCCCGCCTTTGCGGGAGCGGTGACGGCGTCGTCGGCGCTCGTCGGCCCGATTTTTCCGCCCAGCATTCCGCTCATCATCTACGGCACGGTCACCGGCGTTTCGGTCATCCAGCTTCTGCTCGGCGGCATTCTGCCCGGACTTCTTTGCATCGCGATGCTGATGCTGATGACCGGCTGGCTTGCGGTGCGACGGAAATATCCGCGCGCCGCCCGCTGGCCGGCATTCGCCGAACTCTGGCGCGACTTCTGGCCGGCCTTTCCGGCCATCCTCGCGCCGCTCATCCTGATCGCCGGCATGCTGGCGGGCTTCTTCACCCCGACCGAAATCGCGGCGGTGACCGTCGCCTATACTTTGCTGATCAGTTCGCTGTTCTATCGTGACCTGACCTGGCGAGGCCTGACCGACGCCGCGTACGAAACTATCCGCGCCTCGGCCAGCATCCTTCTGATTGTGGCCGTCGCCGCGATATTCGGATGGATCCTTTCGGTCGAGCAGGTGCCGCAGACGCTGACCGGCTGGATGCTGTCGGTCTCGACCAACCCGACCGTGCTTCTCTTTCTCGTCAATGTCCTCCTTCTGGTTGTCGGCATGTTTCTCGACTCAACGACAGCGATCCTCGTGGTCGCGCCGATCATCGCCAAGCCCTTGATCGCGGCAGGCGTCGATCCCGTTCACCTCGGCATGGTCGTGGTGTTCAATCTGATGATCGGTCTGCTGACGCCGCCGATGGGACTGGCGCTCTTTCTGGTGGCCAATATCGCCAGGGTACCGATGAAGAATATCCTCACCGAGATGATGCCGTTCTACATCCCGCTCGGCATCACGCTGCTCTTGATCACCTATGTTCCCGAACTGACGACCTGGATCCCGCGATTGGCACTGTCGCCTTGATGCCGAGCATGCCGCGCGAGCGGCGGATCACGTCCCCACGCGCAACGGCGCGGAGAGCTTGCGCAGGGCGGCGAGCACCGAGAGCGCGACGATCTTGCCGGTCTTGGGGTTCTCGGACGGTATATTCTCGATTGAAAGCGAAAAGCGCGCGCTGTCGGATTCGACTTCGATGGTGTGGCAATTGCGCGTGACCGACGGATCGGCCCAGATCTCGATCACCGTGCGGTCGGGCCCGATTCCGGCAAGCGAGAGCGCGGCGACCACATTCACGTTGGCGGGAAATCCGGCGGCCGCTTCGCGCGCGGAGCCGGAAAAGACGCGCTTGGCCTCGGTCAGGCCTTCGACCGAGATCGCGTTCTTCTCGAGATACGGCGCGCCTTTCAGCCCCTGCGGCGGCTTGCGCGTGATCATCCGCACCGAATGAATGTTGCCTTCCGCCGCCGCGGCGACGGCGTCGAGACCGAGCAGCGCGCCGGTCGGCACGACAATCCGCCCGCCATGTTTTCTGGCGATCTCGATCAGCTCGGGCCGCGGCAGGAGGGCGCCGGCGGAGAGCACCATCACCTGTTTTCCCGCTTCCAGCATCGGGGTGCAGATGCGCTCCAGTGCCGAGGCCGGCGCGCATTCGATCGCGATATCGGCGTGTTTCGGAAAATCCGAAAGCTCGACCAGCGGGCAGGCGATGCCTTGCGCGTCGAGCCAGGCTTGCGCCTTGGCGCGATCGCCCGCCGCCGCGCAGGCGAGCGTCAGGCCCGGAACTCCGGCGGCGAGGCTCTTCGCAAGCGCGCGCCCGATCGTGCCGAGCCCGGCAATGGCGACGCGGATATCGGCCATGTCGTATTGTACCTTTTTGCGCATTCCTGATCGCGAATATGAAACAAAATTCGTATGATGACATTCTGAATTATTCGCAGGGCTGCCGCGCCATAGCCATCGCTTGACCTGCGGTGGCGCGGCGGGGCATGGGAGGATGCCGCAAACGAGGGAGACCGTTCATGCGCATGCGTCATGTGATTTCGAGTGCGACCATTGCCTGTCTGCTTGCTTTTGGTGCTGCAGCGAATGCGCAGAATTATCCGTCACGTCCGATCACCATGGTCATTCCGTTCGCCGCGGGCGGTCCGACCGACGTTCTCGGTCGCGTGGTCGCTGCGCGCATGAGCGAAATCCTTGGGCAACAGGTGGTGGTCGAGAATGTCGGCGGCGCCGGCGGGCAGAGTGGCTCCAAGCGCGTCGCGGACGCGCAGGCCGACGGCTACGCGCTTGTCATCGGAACGGTCGGCACGCATGCGCAGGGACAGACGCTGTACAAGAAGCCGCTCTATAATGCTGTCACCGATTTCACGCCGGTTGCACTTCTGGCCGAGGTGCCGATCGCACTGATCACGCGCAAGGACTTGCCCGCCGGCAATCTCAAGGAATTCGTCGCCTATGCGAAGGCGAACCAGGACAAGATGACGTTCGGGTCGGCGGGCCCGGGATCGGCAACGCATCTCGGCTGTGTTGTCGCCAACACGGTGCTCGGCCTCAACATCACCCATGTGCCTTATCGCGGCACGGGACCGGCGATGCAGGACTTGCAGGGTGGCCGCATCGACTATCTGTGCGAAATCGTTTCGACGGCGAAGCCGCAGGTCGACGGCGGAACGGTCAAGGCCATCGCAATCATGACGAAGGAGCGCTCGCCGGCGCTGCCGAGCTTGCCCACGGCGCTGGAGCAGGGTACGGCCAACATGGAAGCGTATACTTGGAACGCGATTTTCCTGCCGAAAGGCGCGCCGGCCGATGTCGTCAAGAAGCTCGCCGACGCCGCCAGCCAGGCGCTGGATACACCGTCGGTGAAGGAACGGCTGGCTGGCCTCGGCGCCAGCGTTGTCGCCAAGGACCGTCGTTCTCCCGATTATCTCGCAGGTTTCCTCAAGAGCGAAATCGAGAAATGGGCGGCGCCGATCAAGGCAAGCGGCGTCTCCGTCGATTGAGCACCGGGCGGCCGCCGACGGTCACAGCCCGCCCGTGGCCGATTCCGCTGATTCCATTGTCCCTGATCCCTTGTCCCTGATCCTTGGGGCGAAATAAGGTGGGACGATTCGGCGCCGCTGGCGGGTCGGCCGGCGGTGTTGCCCGTTCGGGGTGCAGGTAGGGGAGATCGATGGCAGGTTCGAGGCGCGTTCTCATCGTCGAGGACGAGGTGCTGATCCGCATGCTCGCGGTCGACATGCTCGAGGAGCTGGGCTTTGCGACGGACGAGGCCGGCAATGCGGCCGAGGCGCTGCAAAAGCTCAAGCCTTCAGGCGGCGACTACGTGCTGATCTTTCTCGATATCGGCTTGCCCGACAAAAAAGGCGACGATCTGCTCAAGGAGATCCGCGCCTTCAATGCGGCCATTCCGGTCCTGGTCGCAAGCGGTGAGGCCAAGGCCGATCTGAAAAAGCGGCTCGATGGCTTTGCGCCGATCGGTTACCTGACCAAGCCCTACGATCAGGACAGGCTCAGCGCCGCGCTCGCCGCGCTGAAGGTCGCTTAGGCGCGTCGCGGGTTTCGCCTCAGATCGTTCCGACGAGGGTCGCGACCATCACCAGCGTCGC
>CAYJNT010000076.1:4443-10732 GCA_964370945.1 uncultured Hyphomicrobiales bacterium
CGCGGGTTTCGCCTCAGATCGTTCCGACGAGGGTCGCGACCATCACCAGCGTCGCACTGGCGAGCCCGGACACGACCGCGAATGTCACCATGCCGTGGAATTCGGCAGCCGCGCGCCGGCGCGCGCCGAGCTTTGCGATCTCGACAGTCGCGGCAAGCGGCGTGAGCGGAATCATCGGCGCCTCTTTCAAGGTCAGAACGGACCGATGAATCCCGAGTCTCGGCCGGGCGCCGAGTCATTTATTCCGGGGTGACCGCATTGACTCTGCGCACGACTCACGGTGCGCAGAAAAGCGCGAGAATCGACTGTGCAAGCCTAGCAAATTTATGAACAAAAAGTTTCGGCGTTTTCCGGTCAGCCCCGCCGTCCACTTTTACTCGCGTATTTTTTCTTCAAAGACGCCTTGGCATATGTCTTCGACTTGCCGCGCTTGGCGAATTTCTTGGATTTCTTGCTCTTCTTAAGCGAAGCCGCGTAGCGATGGCAATCGTGGTGGCTCTGCGCCGCGAGCTCGCGCCGCTCGGCGGTCGAGGCCTCGCGGAAAAACTCATGCCGTCCGGCGGCGGCCACGCGCACGAATTCCTTGCGGAAAGCGCACGCGCTCTTCGGATTGGAGAGCGGCGCATTCATGTAATAGCGGATCAGGTCGGGCGTGTCGTCGTTGCGACCCTCGAGCTCCGCGCGTGCGATCTCTTGCGACGCGTCCCAGGCCGGCCCCGGCTTCGGCGTGCGGCGCGCGAGCGGCAGGCAGGCGAAGGAGAACTGGCATTTGCTTCGCTTGTAGAAGACCACGCCACAGATCGTGTTGCCGCCCCATTCCGGGCGGTTCGCTTTCGCGCGCTCGGAGAGCACGCGTGCGATGTGACGCATGCCGATTTCCGGCTCGCCGGTCGACCCGCCCTCGAAAAAGATCGCGAGCGTCATGCAATAGAGGTCGGTTTCGGACACGACGTCGCGCTCGAACAGGTCGGTGACGACCGCGGGCGTTGCGTGATCCGGCAGATAGGCGGCGTTTGTGGGCGCGGCAAGCTGTGTGGGCGCGGACAGAAGCAAGCCTGCGGCAAGCAGGCCGATCACCTGACGATGCATGACGTCCCCCGACGATGCAGTTCGATTCGCTTTTGATTTTATTTTTTCTGATTACGCGACGAATGGTTTGGTTAATTCAAGCGCTGATTTTCGCGCGCGCATGTTTTGCACACGCGTGTGACGTCGGGAACTTTTTGAGCGGAACTTTTCGATCGCGGAACGGAACTTTTCACGGCCGCCGAGCGGAACTTTTGTCAGCGCGCCGACAAATTGAGTTCGATGGCACCGGCGACGATGATCGCGATAAAAATTAACCGTATCGACGACGCTGGTTCCACAAAAAATGCGATGCCGGCGCGACCGATTATCGCGACGCCGATGTCAGTCCGCGCAGAGGCACGGCAGGGGATTGCGGCGGCGTAAGATGTGGTCGGTTTGTGTCGCGGCGACCACGCACGTCGTCGTGTGCATGCGTCGCAGGGCGAAGCCGCCCATCGCCTGCCGGCATGCTGTCGAGACTAATCGACAAAGGGACGTGACCGCGGCCGCTGGCTGGGGAACTAGGATTCGAACCTAGATTAACGGAGTCAGAGTCCGCTGTTCTACCATTGAACTATTCCCCAACGGCCGTGGAACTGTCGCCCAACGGGTCGCGGCGGGCTTGTCTTATACGCTGCCCGTTGCTTTTTCAATAATTTGGAACTTTGCCGGGCCCGGTAACGGAGGAACGTTCGGACCTCCCCATGCATTGGCCGGCATGGGTTTTTTTGCCGCGTTGCTGACGTATCTCGTCGCGGCCACGCTCCTGGTCGGGGGCATGGTGACCGCCGCCGCCATATTCTTTGCAAAGTCCACCGACAGCGCCGTGGCGGAGAAGCCGCGGCCGCCGCTCGTGCGCGCCGCCGACCGCCAGGCCACCGAAGCGACAAAGACCGCGGCCGCGGAAAAGGCGAAAGCCGCCGCCGCGCCGCCACAATCGGGGAGCGGCGTGCCTGCGGTGTCGGCCGTCAATCGGCCGCCTGCGGCTCCGCCGCAGCTCAAGCCCGCCGAGCCCGTCAGGAAGCTTGCCGGCCAGCCGCCGCGCAAAAAGAAAATAGCGAAACCCGCACCGCCGCCGGCGGCACTTCCGCGCGAGGAGGAGGGTGCGACGCTCGGCTATTCGCCGTCCGAGCCGCGCAAGTTCGTCTTCCCGCTCGATCCGGAATGACGGCATGCGTCGCGATGCGATGACAAGGCACGGCGGTTGCATGCATAGTCGGTCGGTGCATTGCAACGCCGATTGCCGAGAACGACTTTGCCCGATCTTGACCAGGTGGTGAAGGAGATCGCCGCCGAGATGGCGCAGCGGACCGACCGCGGCGAGGTCGCGACTTACATTCCCGAACTCGCGCGGGTCGACGCCAGATCCTTCGGCCTCGCGGTGATCGATGCCGACGGCCAGGTCGCGGCGGCGGGCGATGCCGACACGCCGTTTTCGATCCAGAGCATCTCGAAGGTGTTCACACTCACGCTCGCGCTCGGCAAGGTCGGCGACCGGCTGTGGCGGCGCGTCGGGCGCGAGCCCTCGGGGAGCGCCTTCAACTCCATCGTCCAGCTCGAATATGAGCGCGGCATCCCGCGCAATCCGTTCATCAATGCCGGCGCGATCGCGGTCACCGACGTGATCCTGTCCGGGCACCAGCCGCGCGAGGTGCTGGGCGAAATTCTCCAGTTCATGCGGTTCATCGCGGACGATTCCGCGATCATGATCGACGAAGCCGTCGCGGCCTCGGAGCAGCGCACCGGCTTTCGCAATGTCGCGCTCGCCAATTACATGAAGTCGTTCGAGGTGCTGGAAAACCCGGTCGACTTCACGCTCGGCGTCTATTTCCATCACTGTGCCATTGCAATGTCGTGCCGGCAGCTGGCGATGGCGGGGCGCTTTCTCGCGCATCTCGGGCGCAATCCGTCGACCGGCCTGATGGTGGTGAATCCGGAGAGCGCGCGGCGCATCAACGCACTGATGCTGACCTGCGGCCATTACGACGGCTCCGGCGAATTCGCCTATCGCGTCGGCCTGCCGGGCAAGAGCGGTGTCGGTGGCGGCATTCTCGCGATCGCGCCGGGCAAGGCGTCGATCGCGGTGTGGTCGCCGGGGCTCGACGCCAACGGCAACTCGCAGCTCGGGCGCGTCGCGCTCGAAACGCTTGCGAGGAAGATGGGCTGGTCGATCTTCGGAGCGTGATGCCGAGGCGAGCAGTGCGGCGCGATCTCAATTCTTGCGGTTGCGCTCGGCGTCCTCGATCGCTTCCTCGTGGTACCAGCCGCTGCCGAATTCGGTGGTGGCGATCGGCGGGGAGACGACGTCCGCTTTGCGTTTGCTCTCGTCGACATGACCGGCAGGCGGACGAGCTTTGGTCGGGAAAAGGTAGATCTTCGCCGTAACCATTGTTCGGCTCTCCTGTGAGGCGCGTTTAGCGATTCACATAATGCTCCTTACCACGATTTGCTCCCCGCTTGCGCAATCTGCCGCACATCGAATCAGCATTTGACTGCATTATAGGCAGTGTCGCTCTTGCTTCTTTCGCAAGCATCGGCGGCTCCACGACGCAACGCCAAGGTGAGCCCAAATCGCTTAAGTTTTCGTATTGTCCGGCCGGCCGCGCCGCCGCCGGGCCGTTTTGGCATTTTTATTGCTTGAGAGACATTTGAGCAGTGATGGCCCAGGGCCGTGCGCTGCCGGGTACGCAACGAAGCTCCCTTCCACTTGGCGTCATCATCATAAGAGAGACCACAATGACAAAGTACAGGCTCGAGTATATCTGGCTCGATGGTTACACCCCGGTTCCGAACCTGCGCGGCAAGACGCAGATCAAGTCCTTCGACAGCTTCCCGACGCTGGAGCAGCTTCCGCTCTGGGGCTTCGACGGTTCCTCGACCATGCAGGCCGAAGGCTCGAGCTCCGATTGCGTATTGAAGCCGGTCGCCGTGTTTGCGGACGGCGCGCGCACCAACGGCGTGCTGGTGATGTGCGAAGTCATGATGCCGGACGGCAAGACCCCGCATCCGTCCAACAAGCGCGCGACCATTCTCGACGACGAGGGCGCCTGGTTCGGCTTCGAGCAGGAATACTTTTTCTATAAAGATGGCCGCCCGCTCGGCTTCCCTGAGGCCGGCTATCCGGCGCCGCAGGGTCCGTATTACACCGGCGTCGGCTACAAGAATGTCGGTTCGGTCGCGCGCCAGATGGTCGAGGAGCATCTCGATCTCTGCCTCACCGCCGGCATCAACCACGAAGGCATCAACGCCGAAGTGGCGAAGGGCCAGTGGGAATTCCAGATTTTCGGCAAGGGCTCCAGGCGCGCCGCCGATGAAATGTGGATCGCCCGCTACCTGATGCTGCGGCTGACCGAGAAATACGGCATCGACATCGAATTCCACTGCAAGCCGCTCGGCGACACCGACTGGAACGGCTCCGGCATGCACGCCAATTTCTCGACCGCCTATATGCGCGAAGTCGGCGGCAAGGAGTATTTCGAGAAGCTGATGGATGCGTTCAAGACCGCGCGCGCCGATCACATCGCGGTCTACGGCCCGGACAACCACATGCGGCTGACCGGCAAGCACGAGACCGCCTCGATCGACACCTTCAGCTACGGTATCGCCGACCGCGGCGCCTCGATCCGCGTGCCGCACAGCTTTGTGAATAACGGCTACAAGGGCTATCTCGAGGATCGCCGTCCGAATTCGCAGGGCGACCCGTATCAGATCGCGTCGCAGATCCTGAAGACGATCGCGACCGTTCCGACCGGCAAGGTCAGCGCCGCGGCGTAAGGCGCGGCAACAAGCGTGAGGGTTTCAAGCCCTCACGCTTTTCCAACCCATCACACGAAGTTCGGCACTGGTCCTGTACGCAACAGGACCGGCGTCGCGGGGGAGGTCTTGGCGGGCCTTCCCCGCCCTTCGTTTTCGCTACACCGTCATTCGGCCTCAGGATGAGGCGGAGTTACTGCGCCGGGCTTCGCCAGCCACTCCAGCAACGCCGCGTCGGGATGACCATCGGGCCGCAAACCGGCTTTCGCCTGTTCGGCACGGATGGCGTCGCGCTGAACGAAATCGACCTGTCCAACGAAATTGTCGACCGCATAGCCGCGTGCCGCGAGCGCGCGCTGGATGCGGATGCGCTCGTCGCGCAAAAGCTGAACGTCGTCCGCCGGCCACTTGCCGACGAACGGCGGGCCACCGCGCAACCGGTCGGCGAGATGCGCGATCGCCAGCGCATACGCATCCGAAATATTGTAGCGCTTGATCGCGACGAAATTGTCGGTGACGAGGAAGGCGGGGCCGCGCGCGCCGCTTGGGAAGAGCAGATACGCCGATCCGCCCGCCGGCAACGCGCCGCCATCGGCGCGGCGGAAGCCGAGCGCGGCCCAGTCGGCGAATGAACCGCGGCTTCTGCGGAAATCGAATCCTTGCGGCACCGCCACCTCGAAGCCCCAGGGCATGCCCGGAATCCAGCCGTTCTTGCGGAAATAATTCGCGATCGAGCCGAGCACGTCCGGCACATTGGTCCAGATGTCGCGCCTGCCGTCGCCGGAAAAATCCACCGCCCATTTCACGAAGCTCGAGGGAATGAATTGCGGTTGCCCCATCGCGCCCGACCAGGAGCCGGTCATCCTGCCGCGCGCGATATGGCCTTCCTGCAGGATCGCAAGCGCGTGCAGGAGTTCGCCGCGGAAGAATTCCTCGCGATAGCCGGAGGCGGCGAGGGTAGCCATCGAACGGATGACGTCCTTGTCGCCGGGGGCTGCGCCGTAGCTCGTCTCCATGCCCCAGATCGCGACAATGATCGCGGGGTCGACGCCAAATTGCCTTTCGACGGTGGCGAGCGTGTCGGCCCATTTCGCCATTTGCTGCGCGCCGCCGGAGAGACGCCCGGGCGAGACCGCGCCCGCGATGTAAGTGCCGATCGGCCGGCCATATTCGGCCTGCCGCTGCGTCAGCGTGATCACGCCCGGGTCAGGCGAAATGCCGGAGAAGGCGCGATCGAAGGTCTGCCGCGTGACGCCGCGCATCTGCGCCTGCGGCCACAGCCGCTGCACGTAAGTCGCAAAGTCGGTGCCTTTGCCGTCCTGCGGCTGGGCGGAGGCGGATGCAACGCTCGCTATTGAGAACGCGACCGCTGCAAGAAGGCGGATCATGACACGCGCGACGCTTGCGCCTGCTGAATCGCCTTCCACACGCGTTCCGGCGACATCGGCATATCCATATGCCGGATGCC
>CAYJNT010000076.1:10832-13731 GCA_964370945.1 uncultured Hyphomicrobiales bacterium
TTCGTCGCTGTCGCCCTGCAACAGGCGAATGCGGTCGAACGGGATGCCGAGCTTTTCCGATAGCACCTGCGCGAACGGCGAGGCGTGGCCCTGGCCGTAATCGAGCGTGCCGGTGATCAGCGTCACCGTGCCGTCGGCCTCGAAGCGCACGCCGCCCATTTCCTTGTTCGGCGGCGCGGTGACTTCGAGATACGAGCCGATGCCGAGCCCGCGCAGCTTGCCGCGCTTCTTGCTTTCGCGCCTGCGGGCCGGGAAGCCCTTCACGTCGGCGGCTTCGAGCGCATCCTTGAACACGCCGGGGAAATCGCCGCTGTCATATGTCATGTCGGAGGCGGCATCGAACGGGATCTGCGAGGGGCGGATGTGGTTCTTCTTGCGCAGCGCAATCCGGTCGACGCCCATCTCGGCGGCCGCGGTATCGATCAGCCGCTCCATATAATAGTTGCCCTCGGGCCGGCCGGCGCCGCGATAGGCGGAC
Source organism: uncultured Hyphomicrobiales bacterium (assembly GCA_964370945.1). Lineage (GTDB taxonomy): Bacteria > Pseudomonadota > Alphaproteobacteria > Rhizobiales > Xanthobacteraceae > Pseudorhodoplanes. The sequence continues at coordinate 11,311 of CAYJNT010000076.1, forward strand.
ACGAATGTGGTGTTGGTGAACACGCACTTGGTCGAGACCTCGAGCAGCGGTGTCCGGTAGACACTGGGTGTGTTCTTCACTGCGTTGAGCGTGGACATCAGCGGCGCGACCATGGCGAGATAGCCGCCCATATTGCCGTAACCGGTCAGGCGCACGGCGAGAAAGTTGCCGTTCTTGTCGAGCGCGAGCTCGGCCGTCATCTCGTGGTCGCGGCCGTGATGGTCGGACACGAATGAACCCGAGCGGTCGTCGGTCCATTTCACCGGCCGGCCGAGCAGGCGCGAGGCGTGCAGGGCGCAGATATATTCCGGATAGGGCGCGGCTTTCATGCCGAACGAGCCGCCGACATTGCCGACCTTCACACGCACCTGCTCCGGCTTGACGCCGAGGATGTCGACCAGCTGACCCTTCATGCCGAAGGCGCCCTGGGCGCCGGTATGCAGCGTGAAGTGATCCTTCGCCTTGTCGTAATCGGCAATTGCTGCGCGCGGTTCCATCGCATTGACCACGACGCGGGTATTGCGCAGCGAAAGCGTCGTCACATGCGCGGCGCTCGCGAAGGCGGCGGCGACTTTGTCCGAGTCCCCGAAATGATAATCGAGCGCGAGATTGCCGGGCACGTCGTCATAAAGCTGCGGCGCCCCCGCTTTCGCGCCTTCGCTTGCGAGCGTGACGGCGGGCAGGGGATCGATATCGACGCTGATCGCTTCGGCGGCGTCTTTCGCCTGCAGCAAGGTCTCGGCGACCACGCAGACCACCGGATCGCCGACAAAGCGCACCTTGTCTTCGGCGAGCGGCCGGCGCTCCGGCTTCTTCATCTCGGAGCCGTCGCGGTTCTTGAACGGCACGATGCATTTGAAGGGTCCATAGCCCTTCATGTCATCGGCGGTGTAGACGCCCAGGACACCCGGCATCGAGCGCGCGGCCTGCGTGTCGATCCCTTTGATCACGCCATGCGCATGCGTCGAGCGCACCATCACCGCATAAGCCTGGCCGGGCAGGTCGATGTCGTCGGTATAGCGGCCCTGACCCTGCACCAGGACCGGGTCCTCGGTGCGGCGGACCGGCTGACCGATTCCGAATTTCGCGGTCGCAAGGGATTCGCCGGAAACGGTCTTTTCGCGGACATTCATGGTGGAACTTTCTGGGGTGGATGCACTGAAATACCGGCGGAAAGCCGCGTACACAAGGCACCGTGCGGCATGGCGGACCTGCCTTGGTTGCGCTTAACGCCCCCGCTGCCTAAACTTTATCCGATCTTTGGAACAACGCCGGCTGCGGGGCAGGGCTCTGCGGCGCGGCAGGACGAGACGACATGGATAGCGAGGTTCGGGCGACCGGCCTCGATCCCGCGCGTGGGCACAGCGTCCACGAGTCGCGTGCCTCCGACCCGCGGGGTCGCGGTTCGCCCATTCATCCGCGCGCAGACGGCGCCGGGATGGGGACGGATCTCTATGGTCCGACCTATGCCGCGCTCGATCTCGGCACCAACAATTGCCGGCTCCTGGTCGCGCGCGCGACGCATGACGGCTTCCGGGTTGTCGACGCGTTCTCGCGCATCATCCGGCTGGGCGAAGGGATCACGGCGTCCGGGCGGCTCAGCGAAGCCGCCATTGTGCGCGGCGTCGAGGCGCTGAAAATCTGCCGGGACAAGATGCGCAATCGCGGCGTCACCCGCTCGCGCCTGATCGCGACCGAGGCCTGCCGCTCGGCCGAAAACGGTCCTGACTTTCTCGTGCGCGTGCGCGAGCAGGTCGGCATCGAGCTCGAAGTGGTCGATCGCGAAACCGAGGCGCTCCTTGCCGCGACCGGTTGCACGCCGCTGATCGACGCCGAGGCCGAGGGCGCCATCCTGTTCGATATCGGCGGCGGATCGTCCGAGCTCGTGCGGCTCGGACGGCAATCGGTGTCCGATCGCGGGCCGCCGCCGCCCGACATGCGCGGCTGGATTTCGCTTCCCGTGGGCGTCGTCACGCTCGCCGAACGCCATGGCGGCATCGATGTCACGCGGCAGATTTTCGAAGACATGATCGCGGAGGTCGCCTCGCATATCGCGCCGTTCGCCGCCGCCAACGGAACGCACGATCCGCAGCGCATGCATCTTCTGGGCACGTCCGGCACGGTCACGACCATCGCCGGCGTGCATCTGGCGCTCAAGCGTTACGATCGCCGCCGCGTCGACGGCTCCTGGATGAACGATGCCGAGGTCACCGGCGTGGTCAATCGCCTCCTTGGCATGAATTACGACGAGCGCGCCGCCAATTCCTGCATCGGCACCGAGCGCGCCGATCTCGTGCTCGCCGGCTGCGCGATCCTGGAAGCGATCCGCCGCATCTTCCCGTGCGCGCGTCTGCGCATCGCCGACCGCGGTTTGCGCGAAGGCATGCTGGTGCAGATGATGCGCGCCGATGGGGTGTGGGC
>CAYJNT010000077.1:0-13562 GCA_964370945.1 uncultured Hyphomicrobiales bacterium
GCCGGCGTCGCGCCCGGGCGCGGTGGCCGCGCGGTCGAAGGCATTCCGGTGTTCGAGAATGTCGCGCAGGCGGCGCGCGAGTGCGGCGCCAATGCAGCGCTCATCTATGTTCCAGCGCCCGCCGCGCTCGACGCCGTGATCGAGGCGATCGAGGCGGGATGCAAACTCGTCGCCTATCCGGGCGACGGCTTGCCCGTCGGCGACGCCATGGAGATGCGCGCGGCCGCACGCGCGAATGCCGCGCACCTGATCGGCCCGAATTCGCCGGGCCTGATTTCTCCCGGCAAGGCCAAGCTCGGTTTCATGCCGAGCGTCTGCTACCGGCCCGGCAAACTCGGCATGATCTCGCGCAGCGGCTCTCTTTCCTATGAGGCGGCGCATCGTCTCTCGCAGGCCGGCCTTGGGCAGACCACCTGCATCGGGATCGGCGGTGATCCGGTGAAAGGCGTCAACGCCGCCGAAGCGGTCGCGCTTTTGCACACGGACCCGGAGACTGAAGCCATTGTCTATCTCGGCGAGATCGGCGGCAGCGATGAATACGCGGTCGCCGACTATGCCGGGCAAAGCGGCGCCAAGCCTGTCGCGGCGCTGCTCGTCGGCCGCATCGCGCCGGCCGGCAAGAAGATGGGCCATGCGGCGGCGATGATCGGCTCCTATGCCGACACCTGGGCGTCGAAGGTCGCGGCGCTGGAGAAAGCGGGCGTTCTCGTTGCCCGCGACCTCGACCAGCTTCCGGATGTCGCCCGCCGCTCTCTTTCCCCAACACGCCGCGAGCATAAGGCCGCGGCGCTGACGTGATCCATGAGGAGTAAACGATGAACGTTGCCGAACGCGATGTTGGCCAAGCCCCTGCTGAAGGCAAGATCACCGATGAGGCCATTGCCGCCGCGAAGAAGATGATCGGCCTGCAGTTGCGCCCGGAAGGGCCGTACCTGCAAGATGCGACCCACGATACGATCCTCAATTTCTGCAACGGCATCGGCGATCTCAATCCGCTCTATCGCGACGCCGAGCACGGCCGGCTCAGCCGCTATGGCAGCATCGTCGCGCATCCGATGTTCCCGATGGCTTTCGGCTGGATCGGTCGCACGCGCTGGGGGTTGCCTGGTGTGCACGGCTTCTACGCCGGTAACGACTGGGAGTTGTTCCGCCATGTCCGTCCCGGCGACCGCATCACGGCCATTGAGCGCGTGGTCGGCGTCGAGGAAAAGCAGAGCAAGTTCTCCGGCCGTTTGGTGCTGCAATATGTTGAGGCGACCTACAGCAACCAGCATGGCCAGATCGTCGCCCGTGCACTCGGAACCTGCACGCGGCACGAGCGCAAGGCGGCGCGCGACGCCGGCAAATACAAGGACATCAAGACGTACGAATACACGGCGGAGGAATTCGCCAAGATCGACGAGGCGATCATGCGCGAGGAAGAGCGCATCCGCGGCAGCGACGTCGTCTACTGGGAGGATGTGAAGGAGGGTGACGAACTTCCGCCGATCGTGCGCGGTCCGCTCTCACTGATGGACACAATGGGGTTCCTCGTCGGCTGCGGCCGCGGTCACACCCATGGCGTCGTGTTCAAGGCGGCGATGAAGCATCCCGGCCATTTCTTCCGCAACCCGGAGGCTGGCGGCGGTATCGAATACACGGGCATCGGCCATCATCGCGAGTCGGTTGCCAAGGAAGTCGGTGTGCCCGGCACCTACGATTACGGTCCGCAGCGCTCCGCCTGGATGTGCAGCATGGTAACGAACTGGATGGGCGATGCTGCCTTCATCAAGCGCGTGCGCACCGAGATGCGGCGTTTCAATACGATGGGCGACTGCACGTGGTGCAAAGGCGTCATCACCCGCAAATACATCAAGGACAAGCACGCGCTCGTCGACATCGAGATCAAGGGCGAAAACCAGCGCGGTGAGCTGACGACGCCCGGGCTTGCGACGGTGATACTACCCGCTCGCGACGCCAATCTGCCGGTGTTCTTCGACGGTTCCGCGCTCGATCTCGAGTTGCCGGTGGTTCGCTGAGACCGCAGTGCGAACGCTATGACACAGCACGCAAAAAACGCGCCGCTGTTGGGCATTAAGGCCGCTATATGCGCGTCTGGCGTGGCGGCCGCGTATGCCGGCCGGCTGCTCGGGGTGCTTGGGGCTGAGACAATCTTGCTTGAGCCGCCAGATGGCACGCCGCTGCGTCGCGAGCCGCCTTTTCTTGACGGGCACGGCGACATCAGCGCGCTCTTTGCTTATCTGGCGGCCGGGGCGCACAGCTTTGTCTACAACATGCAAGCGGAACGCGGGCGCGTGGCGCTTGCCGCACTCTTGAGCGAGGCCGATATTTTTATCGATGATACGCCGCTTGCGGAGCGCGAAAGGCGCGGGACGGACCAAGCCTCGATTGCGGCGCGGCATCCGCAACTCGTGCATGTCTCGGTGCTTCCGTTCGGCGCCAGCGGACCGAAAGCGAACTGGAAAGCCGAGGAGATCAACCTTCTGCACGCCTCTGGCGAAGGCAATCTGCTGCCCAATGGCCTGTCTCACGAACTCTTCCCCGATCGACCGCCGGTCAAGATCTACGGCCATTTTGCCTCGTTTCAGGGCGGTATTGCCGCGGCGCTCGGCGCGCTTTCGGCGCTCTGGGTGCGCGCGGAGGTGGGCGGTCAATTTGTCGACATCGCGACGCAGGATGCCGCGCTCGCGGTCAGCGCCTTCGCGGTGCAGCGCTTTGGCGATGGCTCGGTGGAGCACCGTGCCACGCGCTCGTTCCGCTATGGCGGAGTGCTGTCCTGCGCTGATGGCTATGTCGAGCTTCTCACGCTCGAGGATCGTCAGTGGAGAGCCCTGGTGGACCTGCTCGATCGACCGGCCTGGGCGCTCGATCCTGCGCTCGACCATCCACTCGAGCGCAGCCGTCAGGGCGCCGCCATTAACGCCCGCATCCGCGAATGGGCGAAAGACAAGCGCGTCGCCGACACCGTTGCGCGCGGTCAGGCCCTCGGTGTTCCGATCGCGAAATACAACACACCGGCGGAAGTTCTGGCCGATCCGCACGAACGCCTGCGCGGATTGTTCACACCGGTCGCGATCGACGGCGTCGGGCGCTGTGACATGCTGGTGTCGCCGTTCCATTTCGGCGGTTTCCCACTGACGCTTGACCGCGGTCCCCCCGCACTTGGCGACTATCGGGACCAGCAGCGGCAGGCCCCACGCGGCCGCTTTGCGCAAGTGCGAGTCTGACCATGACCAGGCCGCTCGCCGGGATCCGTATTGCCGATTTTACTGTCCACGCTGCCGGCCCGTTCTGCACCCACATGCTCTCGCAGCTCGGCGCCGAATGCATCAAGATCGAGAGCGCGCTGCGTCCGGACATCTTCCGCAAGCCGCACCCGGTTTATGGTCGCATGGGGCCGGCGAGCTTCGATCAAGTGGCTTCGAACAAGCTCTCGATCCGTATCAATCTCAAGCATCCGAAGGGCGTCACGATCGCCAAGCGGCTGGTGGCGGTCTCGGACGTCGCCGCAGAAAGCTTCCGTGCCGGCGTGCTCACCCGCCTTGGACTCGACTATGATGCCCTGCGCGCGGCCAAGGCCGATATTATCCTGCTGTCCGTCTCATCCTCAGGGCAGAGCGGCCCCGACTCGCATTTTGCCGGTTATGCTCCGCTGTTCGGTGCTTGGGGGGCGCTCGGCACGCTGACCGGATTCGCTGACGGCCCTCCGGTCGAGGTGCGGCACGTGATGGACCACACGGTCGGGCTCAATGCCGCACTTGCCGTCGTTGCCGCGCTGCATCGCCGTCGGGCAACCGGTGAAGGCCAGCACGTCGACGTGGCAGCGCGCGAAGTCGCCTCCTCGCTGATCGGAGAAGCGCTGCTGCTGGCGGCGGCGGGTGCTGTTCCCGCGCGCATGGGTAACGATCATCCTCGCATGGCGCCACACGGCGTCTATCCGGCCCAAGGCGAGGATTGCTGGATCACCATCGCAGTCGGGACCGATGCCGAATGGCGTGCGCTCGCGCAGGTGATCGGCGCGCCGCAGCTCGCCGATGACACCCGCTTTGCCACCGCGGCGAGCCGTCACGCTCATCGCACGGAGCTCGACTGCGTCGTCGCGCAATGGAGCGCGACGCTTGCGGCGGACGCCGCAATCGCTTTGTTACAAGCGGCCGGCGTGCCGGCGCATGCTTCGTGGACCACGCGCGAGATCGTGACCGACACGCACCTGCGTGCGCGCCGTGCGATCGTTGATGTGAGTGAGCCGGACGGCCGCAGCCGCGCCGCTATTGGCGTCCCGATGCGCCTGTCGAAAGGCGAGGAGATCGGTATCGCGCGCGGCACACCGCAGCTCGGCGAGCACGAGGATTATGTTTTCGGCGAATTGCTCGGTTTGACCCGCGCCCAACGCCAGGCATTACAGGACGAAGAAGTCATCCATTAAAGCTTCACCGCCTGACAAAGGATGCACATCTGTGACGAACACCGACTCACTTGTCGGCCGAGAGCCGAACAGCGCGGCTGCCACCGCGCCGGAAGACTGGTCCGCCTGGATTGGCCGCACCGAAACCGCGTTCGAGGAAATTTCCTCTTGGCGGGTGGCGGCGCTCGCGGCGACCCTTGATTTCGACGACGTGCCGGCGACCGGCACAGGACTGCCGCCGGGTTGGCATTGGTTGTTCTTTAATCCTGTGGTGCGGCGTCGTGAACTCGGGTCCGATGGACATCCGTGGCGCGGCGGCTTCCTGCCGCCGATCACATTGCCACGGCGCATGTGGGCTGGCGGTCGTCTGGTCTACCGCGCGCCGCTGCCGATTGGAGCGGCGGCCTCGCGTACGAGCGAGATCCTCAAGATCGAAAGCAAGACCGGCAAGAGCGGAACGCTAATATTTGTGACGGTGCGGCATACGCTCTCAGCCGGCGGTGAACGTTGCCTCGAAGAAGAGCAGGACATTGTCTACCGGTCGTCCACGACGCCCGGCACCGGTGCCCCGCCCAAGACGCCCGCGCCGGAACGCGCGGCCTGGAGTGAAAAGATCGATCCGGACGCGACGCTGCTGTTTCGCTATTCCGCGCTCACGTTCAATGGCCATCGCATTCACTACGATCAGGCTTACGCGCTCGAAGAGGAAGGTTATCCGAATCTTGTGGTGCATGGCCCGCTCACCGCGACGCTGTTGCAGGGTCTGGCGGTGCGCGCGCAGCCGGCGCGGCGGCTCATCCAGTTCAGCTTCCGTGGCGTAGCGCCGTTGTTTGTCGATCGTTCGATCTGGATCGAGGCCGCGACCGTCGATGGCAAGCCGAACGAGCTGTCACTCTGGGCGCGCGGGGCAGGGGGTGACCTTGCGATGCAGGCGACGGCGGTGTTCGAATAAAGCGCGTGAGGATCAGACGTTGAGGTGAGGCAGCGGCAATCCGGGCCGCGGCCAGTCGACGGCAATCAGGCGCCCATAACCCGAGAGTGTGATGAAGGCGGTCTTCATATCCGGGCCGCCGAAGCAGATGTTGGTGCAGTAGCTCTCCGGTGCTTCGCGGAATTCCACGATCTCGCCAGAGGGCGAGAAAACCGTGATTCCGGCGCGCACCAGCGTGGCGACGCAAATATTGCCGCCCGCTTCCACCGCCATGGAATCGAAGCGCTGATAGCCAGGCAAACCGCCGACCAGCTTGCCGCCATTGGGAGAGGGCCATGGCTCCTTCGCGAGCTCGCCGGGTCCCTTCACCGGATAGGCCCAGAGCCGGCTTGTCTCTGTCTCTGTCACATAAAGCGTTGCGCCATCGGGAGAGAGGCCGATGCCATTCGGGGTCATGATGGGAAAGACAACTTCCTTTATCAGGGAGCCGTCGGCCCGCGCATAATAAACCGCGCCGCGATCCATCACGCGACCGTAATGCTTGCCGAGATCGGTGAACCAGAAGCCGCCTTTGCCGTCAAAGATGAGGTCGTTGGGTCCCTTCAGCGGCTCGCCGTTGCAATGCGTATACAGGACTTCGACCGCGCCGTTCTTGAGATCGATACGCTGGATGCGGCCGCCGTCATAGTCCTTCGCGCGCCCCGTCGGACGCATGAAGCCGTCCGCCGCACGCGTCCAGTCGAAGCCGCCATTGTTGCAGACGTAGCACTTGTTATCGGGACCGATCGCCGCCCCGTTTGGGCCGCCGCCGAGTTTGGCGACGATATGCTTGCGTCCGTCGGCACCGATCCGCAGCAGCGTGCCGCCGGCGATCTCGACCACAAGCAGCGAGCCGTCTGGTATCGCGATCGGCCCTTCGGGAAAATTCAGTCCCGTGGCGATCTCGCGCCCGTCGAGCTTCATTGCGGTCTTCCTTCGATTGCGTGCGGGGCACCGGCGCCGAGATACGTCTCAAGCGCGAAACTTTGCGTGTCCTGTGCGCGCAATGTGCCCGCGTCCTGCTGTGGTCCGGTGCGGCCGCGGCGCATAAACACCACGCTATCGGCGACCTGGATCGACATCCGGAAATTCTGCTCGACCAGGACGATGGTGAGGTTCGTCTGCTGACGCAGCGTATCCAATTGCTTGAAGACGCGCTTGACCAGCAGTGGCGCGAGACCAAGCGACGGTTCGTCGAGCATGAGCAGCCGCGGCCCCGCCATCAAAGCGCGGCCGATCGCCAACATCTGCTGTTCGCCGCCGCTCAATTGCCACGCCGGTGAGCGCGTTCGCGGCGCGATTTCGGGAAACAGCGCCAGCACCTGATCGCGCCGGCTGCGGAAGATGTGCCGCGCCACGTGATAGCCGCCGAGCGTCAAATTTTCGTCCACACTGAGGCCGCCGACGATCTCGCGGCCCTCGGGAACATAAGACAGGCCTTCGTGCACGAGACGCCGGCTGGAGGCACCAGAGATGTCCTTACCGTCGAAACGAACGCAGCCGCCGGCGCGCGGCAAGAGGCCGGCGACGCATTTGAGCAATGTCGATTTGCCGGCGCCGTTCGCACCGAGCAGAGCGACCACCTCTCCCGTCGGAGCGGACAGGTTTGCGCCTTCGACGACGTTCGCTTCGCCGTAGGCGACAGCAAGATCCTCGACGATTAGGAGATCAGGCATCGGCCTCACCCAGATAGACGCGCGCGACCTCGGGATCTTTCCGGATCTCGTCCGGCCGACCAAGCGCAATGATCTTACCGAAGTTCAGCACGTAGATGCGATCGCAAAGCTGCATGATCAGGTCCATGTCATGCTCGACCACAACCATCACCAGTTCCGGGGAAGCGATGCGGCGCAGGGCCGCCATCAGATCGCGCGTTTCGAGCGAGTTGAGTCCGGCGGCCGGTTCGTCGAGCAACAGCACGCGCGGCTCGGCAACGATTGCCCGCGCCATTTCCACCAAGCGCAGCGGCCCCGGCGGGAGTTGCGAGACCAGCTTGTCGGCCAATTCGCCGATCGCGAGCAGGTCGAGCGCGGCCATGGCGCGCGCGCGTGCCTGCAAGCGTTCGCGACGGCCGGCGGGCAGCGGAAAGAGCGCGCTGGCCCAACCCGCCTTGGATAGGCGCGTTAGTCCGAACATGACGTTCTCGACCACAGTCATTTCGGGGCACAGCGCAACATGCTGGAAGCTGCGCGCAAGGCCATAGCCTGCACGCGCTGCCGGCGACAGGTGCTCGAGCCGCGCCGCGCCGAAGGCGATCGTGCCGCGCTGCGGGCGATAGAGGCCGGTCAGGCAATTGAACAAGCTCGACTTGCCCGCGCCGTTGGGGCCGATCACGCCGGTGATCCGTCCCGGAGCGAATTCGACGTCGATGTCCGAAAGGACCTGCAGTCCGCCGAAAGCCAGCGAGACGTGCTCGGCGCGAAGGATGTCGGTTGTGACTGCCGCTTCACCCATGTCGCGCTCCGAACCAGTTCGCGACCCGGCGCAATGCCGGTCCTCCGACATTGCTGACGAGGATCGCCAGCAGCAGCGCCGCGCCATAAAAGATCGGGACCCATTCGCCAGCGGTCGCGAGATATTGTGGAACGAGCGTGATCAACGCGGCGCCAAAGACGACCGCCGGAAGCGACAGCGCATAGGCGCTTGCGACCGAACCGACCAGCAGGAAGATCGCCATCGAGAAACTGAAACTGTTCGGCGATACCGTCGAGGAGACGAACGCAAGCGTTCCGCCGGCAAGACCCGCGGTCGCGCCGCTTAAGCCCATCACGCTCAGCCGGGCCCAAGACACCGTGACGCCGAACGCTTCGGCGGCGCGCGGATGGTAGCGCGCAGTCAGCAGCGCGAGGCCTTGGCGCGATTGGCGTAAATGTTTCAACGCATAGACCGCGGCGATCAGGACGAACAGCGCTACATAATATCGCTGGAGATCTTTGGACAATTTCGTCGTGAATTGTCCCGAGACATAGAGGCCCTCGAATCCGCCGGTCAGCCAACTCCATTGCAGCAGGATCTCCGGCACGGCAAGGCCGAGCGCCATGGTCGCGACCGCAAGATAAATTCCGGATAAGGTGCGCGAGGGGTAGGCGAAGGCGAGCCCGAGTAGCAGGCCGGCAAACAGCGCGGGAAAGACGCTGATGTAGAACGGCACACCCCAGCGCTTTTCCAGGATGGCAACAGTGTAGGCTCCTGCGGCCATGAAAAAGTTATGCCCGATCGAGACTTCGCCGCTGAACCGCACGAGGACGGTGACAGAGAGGATGCCAATCGCGTTCGCGAGCGCGACGCCGATGCTGTAAGTCCAGAATCCGCTGAGCAGAAATGGCAGCACAGTCAGGAGAACGATGAATGTCGCGTCGCCCCACGCGGCGAGCGGGGCGCGCGGCTGGCGATCGGCCGCCCGCGACGAGGCGCTTTGAACTCGCTCTTGCAAAGCCACCTCAGACACGTGCGCCGCTCCGGCGTGACAGGATGCCGCCAGGGAATAGGCCGAGGGCGGTCAGGATCAGTACCAAGAGGAACGTGTTGGTGAATTCCGGCGAGACGTAGAAGGCGAAGAGGTTCACCAGGATGCCCACCAGGATGCCGCCCACCGCGGCACCGGGAAGACTTTCGAATCCCCCGATCACAGCCGCCGCAAATGCCTGCAGCATGAAGGACGTCACCGTCGTCGGGCTAAGAAAGGTGGTCGGCACGATCAACAATGCCGCGATCACGCCGAGCAAAGCCGCCAGTATCCAGGCGAACAGATGCACCGACATGAGACTGAGGCCGCAGACCTGGCTGGCAAAAGGTTTCTCTGACACTGCGCGGAACGCGATCCCAAGCTTCGTCCGGTCGATCACGGCGAACAGAAGCGCGATGGCTGCGCCCGTCGCGCCGAGCACCGCCAGGTCATAGGCGGATACACGCACACCTGCGACGGCGAAGCTCCACCGCGGCAACGGCAGATCGAGGCTCACGATGTCGGAGCCGAAAACCAGGAGCACGACGCCTTGCAAGATGAGGCTCACGCCCAGTGTAGCGATCGTCGCCGTCAGATCAGACTTCAGGACGACCGGCGCGATGACCGCATAGGTGAGCGCCGAAATCGCGATCGCCGCGAACAGCGCAAGCACGACCGCCGCCCACCATGGCAATGTGAAGAACGAAACCGTGAGGCCATAGACCAGAAAGGCAGAGACGCCGGCGAGGCTGCCATGCGCGAAGTTCACGATCTTCGAGCTCTTGAAGATCAAGACCAGGCCGAGCGCGCCGAGCGCATAAAGGCAGCCGGTGACAACGCCAGTCCAAAGCAGGGCCAACATGTCAGCCTCCTTCGATCAACTGGATGATCGCGGGGAAGTAACGGCCGCCAAATCCCTTCTCGACGGCCGCCTGGTAATATCCCTGCACCACCGCAGGCATCTTTGGTTGCACGCCGCAGCTTTGCGCCAGTTCGATCGTGTATCCGAGATCCTTCAGCACATATTCCGCGGGGAAGGATTTTTCCGGGAACTTACGCGGCAGCATCGCCTTCATGCCGTGGTTGCGCAGAACGAAGCTATCACCTGATCCTTTCGACACCGCCTGCAACAGGGTGTCGGGCGCAACGCCCGCGCGTTCGCCGATAACCATCATCTCCGCCAGCGCGGCGACATGCTCGAACACTAGCGTGTTGTTGATGAGCTTGACCACTTGCCCGCAGCCGATTGCGCCGCAATGCGTCACATCACTGCCCATGTAGCGCAGGAGCGGCTCGATTTTCGCAAACAGCGCCGCGCCCGCGCCAACCATGATGCTGAGTGTACCGGCTTGAGCCGCCTCGCGCGTGCGGGCGACGGGCGCGTCCGCAAACTCCATCCCTTTTTCCGCGAGCCGCGAACCGGTCGCGCGTGCCTCGATAACGCTTGTGGTGCTGAGATCGACCACGATCGATCCGCGGCGGGCAGCACCGGCGATGCCATCCTGGCCGAAGCAGACTTGCTCGACCTGTTTGCCGCCGGGAAGAGAGAGAAAAACAATGTCGGAGGCGGCGGCCACATCCGCGATCGAGCGGGCAGCTTGAGCGCCGGCATCGGCCAGATCGTGCAGTGCAGCCGAATTCAGGTCGAAGGCATGAACCGGAACGGGATGCTTCTTGACGATATTGCGGCACATCGGACCGCCCATCACACCGAGGCCGATGAAGCCGATCGTTGGCGCTTGGTCCTGCATTTGCTGCCTCAATCCATCAACATGCCGCCGTTGACGTCGAGCGTAGTGCCGGTGATCCAGTTTGACGACGGCGAGCAAAGAAACAGGATCGCCTGCGCGATGTCCTCCGGCTGTCCGTAGCGGCCGAGCGGCACGCTGCCGAGCGGCGAGGGCGCCTGGCGTTGAGTAACACTCTGCCACATCGGCGTTTCCACCGGGCCGGGTGCGACGATGTTGGCATAGACGCCATGCGTGGCGCCGGCTTTTGCGGTCCACTTCATCATGCCATGCACCGCCGACTTCGCCGCCACATAGGCGGGGCCCGCTGCCACGCCGCCAATCTTGGCCGCGATAGAGCCGAGCGCCACGATCTTTCCATAGCCGTTCTGGCACATCAGTGGAAAGATGCGGCGCACCGGATTGACCACGCCCATGACGTTGACCCGCCAGATGCTCTCCCACTCGGCATCCGTTGCGTCCGCGATCGGTGTGCGCGCGATCGAGCCGGCGCACAGGACCAGCACTTGGATTTTTCCGTGCTCGCGCACGAGATTATTGACGATATCGTCGGTCTGACTCTGCGAGGTCACGTCGTATTTGACGTAGCGTATCTTGCCGCCCGCCTCGAAAGGATTGCCGTCTGTGATGTCGGTCGCAACGACGCTGGCGCCGGCTTCAGCCAGACACTTCACCACCTCCCGCCCGATACCGCCGGCCGCGCCGGTCACCAGTGCTACTTGACCATCGAGCCGCGCCGGGCCGCTCAGGGGAATATCGACCATTTACTCACTCTGTCCGTTATGCGTGCTGTCTGCAAGAAAACGGCTGCCGGCATTGCGCCGGCAGCCGCAGCTGGATTCGATTTCAATCGGCCTTGGCGTCGAAGACGAGCTTGGGATACGGGCGGAACTCCCGCACCAGCTTGAAGCCGCCATTCTCGGCCCGGATGATGCCTTCCTGGCGCGTGCCGCGATGGTCACCGGGAACAAAGCTGACGTTGCGGGCGCCGCCGACCTGCGCATCCTTCAACTGGTCAAGCACCGCGATCAGATTCGCGCGCGTCAGGGGCTTTCCGCTGGCGAGCAATTTCTCGAACGCCACTGCGAACAAAGCCGCGTTGCTCCATCCGTTCAGTCCGAACACGCCGATCGGATTCTTTGGATAATATTTCGCGACCGAGTCCCGATAGGTCTTGATCGCCGCATCGTCGCTGTCCACCGGCATCAGCCACGAGGAAAAGTACACGCCGTTCAGCAAGTCGCCGGCAAGTTTGTAAGTGGATGGGTCGGCGGTGAAGAAGGGTGCAAACCACGTGCTCTTGAAGCCCTGCCGGTCCGCGGCCTTGAGTGCGGCGGCGAGGTTGGCGTTGGAGCCGAACAAGATGACGCCGTCTGCATTTGCATCCATCACGCGGCGGATATGCGGGCTGAAATCTGTGGTCTTGACCTCGAACGGAACGGATTCAACCGCTGTGATGCCCTTTGACTGCATGAAGATGTCGAAGCCGCGCTTCGCCGAGCGACCAAGCTCGTCGTTTTCCCACAGCAAGGCGAGGCGCTTGAGCTTGAGATCACCCAATGCGTATTCCGCGTTGGAGGAGGCGGACCAGGCGTAATCCGGAAGCAGCGCAAAGATGTTCGGCTCGGCGAAGAACTTCGACGACCCACCGATGGGACCGATCATCGGCACGCCCTTTTCCTTCGCGTAGGGAATGACCGCGACACTCGTGGCGGTGCCGACCGGAGCGACGAGTGCAAAGATCTTCGTCTCCTCGACCAGCCGCCGGGTCACGGCAACACTGCGAGCTGGCTCATATCCGTCGTCGAGCCGCGAATAATTCACTTTCCAGCCCTTGATGCCACCCTTCTCGTTGAGCTGCTGGAAGAATGCATCGGCGGCGTCTGTCAGGATGCTGTAGAACGGGACGGGGCCGGTGACCGGGGTAAACCCACCCACCGACACGGTTTTCGTCTCTTTATTGATGCCGATATCCGGCGTCTCGGCTTGCGTGGATTGGCCGGCGGCCATGCTGAGAAACAGTGCGGCCAAAGCCGCGCTAAGTCCTAGAATCCTCATCCTTTTCCTCCCTGACACTGCATTATTGCGCCGATGTTGTGTTCCCATCGGCTTTTGAAGGTATAATGCAGGATGCATTCTTTGGTGTCAAACGTGGAACAGAAGAAATAAGTGCCTCTGGCCCGATCCTTCTTATTCGTACCGGCTGACCGGCCCGACCGCTTCGCAAAGGCGGCGTCGGCGGGGCCGCACGACGTCATCCTTGATCTTGAGGATGCGGTGGCGCCCGACCGAAAACAGCAGGGCCGGGAGGCGATCGCCAGTTGGGCCGGAAGCCAAGGCTGCCTCGTGCGGATCAATCCTTGGGAGACGGATTGGTGTCGGGCCGACATCGATCTGATCCGCGAAGCGGGCATCAGCAAAGTGATGGTGCCGAAGTCGGAGCCCGAGAGCGTGGATGCGATTTCCAGATCGCTCGGGACGGGCGTGCAGCTGATCGCGCTGATCGAGACCGTTGCCG
The DNA here is from genome assembly GCA_964370945.1 of uncultured Hyphomicrobiales bacterium. GTDB lineage: Bacteria > Pseudomonadota > Alphaproteobacteria > Rhizobiales > Xanthobacteraceae > Pseudorhodoplanes. The sequence continues at coordinate 13,087 of CAYJNT010000077.1, forward strand.
GACTGATGCAGCTGCGTGCTGTCGGCTCCGTGAAAGGTGTCGTGCGCCTTGCCTTCGGCAATCTCGACTTTGGTCTGGATTCAGGTCTGGCAGAAGACGCGCTCGATCCCGTGCGTCTGCAACTCGCGCTCGAATCCCGTTTTGCCAATCTCCCACCGCCGATCGATGGAGTCTCGCAGAGCCTGTCCGATGCGGCGCTCATCGAAACGCAGGCGCGCCGATCGAAGAGTCTCGGATTTGGCGGCAAGCTGTGCATTCATCCGGCGCAGGTCGCACCGGTCAACGCCGCCTTCGTCCCGACGCCAGAAGAGATGACATGGGCGAAGCGGATCCTGGATGCGGTCGAGGCTGGCGGAACGGGAGCAATCGCGGTCGACGGAAAGATGGTGGATCGCCCGGTCGCGGAGCGCGCCAGAGCGATCATCGGAGCTGCTACCCGATAGTAGAAGTAAGATAACTACGAATTATCTGCCGTT
>CAYJNT010000078.1:0-13553 GCA_964370945.1 uncultured Hyphomicrobiales bacterium
CGGTGCAGGCGATTTACGTGCCGGCCGACGACTTGACCGACCCGGCGCCGGCGACCTCGTTCGCGCATCTTGACGCGACCACCGTTCTCTCGCGCTCGATCGCGGAAAAGGGCATCTATCCGGCGGTGGATCCGCTCGATTCGACCTCGCGCATGCTGTCTCCGCTCGTCGTCGGCGAGGAGCATTACGCGGTGTCGCGCCAGGTGCAGCAGATCCTCCAGCGCTACAAGGCGCTGCAGGACATCATCGCCATTCTCGGCATGGACGAACTCTCCGAAGAGGACAAGCTCGCGGTCTCGCGCGCCCGCAAGATCGAGCGCTTCCTGTCGCAGCCGTTCTTTGTGGCGGAAGTGTTCACCGGCTCGCCCGGCAAGTTTGTCGATCTCGCCGACACCATCAAGGGCTTCAAAGGCTTGTGCGACGGCAAATACGATCACCTGCCGGAAGCCGCCTTCTACATGGTCGGCACCATCGAAGAGGCGGTCGAAAAGGGCAAGAAGCTCGCCGCCGAAGCGGCATAAGGCGGATCAGCGATGGCCACTTTCCATTTCGATCTCGTGTCGCCGGAAAAGCTTCTGTTTTCCGGCGAGGTCGAGCAGGTCGATGTCCCGGGCTCCGAGGGCGATTTCGGCGTGCTCGCGGGACACGCGCCGCTCGTCTCGATCGTGCGTCCCGGCATGCTCACGGTGTGGGCGGACGGCAAGGAAGAGAAGATCGTCGTACTCGGCGGCTTTGTGGAGGTCTCCGACAAAGGTCTGACCGTGCTCGCCGATGTGGCGGCGCCTGTCGAGGAAATGGACCAGGCGACGCTCGCCGCGCATATCAAGAAAGTCGAGCAGAAGATCGAGACGATGCCGGAAGGCTCCGCGCTCGACAAGGAAATCTGGCGCCTCGACCACTTCAAGACGGTGCTGCAGAACTTGCAGGGAACCGCGCTGCACTGACGGCAGGCCCGTGTTGAAATTCACGACGGCGCGCTTAAAAGCGGGCCGTTTTCGTTTAGCGAAGGCTACAGCCGACGAATTCTTTCGCGATCCGCAAATAGGTATCGCGCTTGAACGGCACGACCAAAGCCGCAACGTTTTCGAGCTTTTCCCATCGCCATTGATCGAATTCCGGCTCTTCGCCATTGCGTGAGATGAGCGGATCGATCTCCTTCTCGTCGCCGGTAAATCGCATCGCAAACCATTTCTGCCGCTGGCCGCGAAATTGCGCGAGCTTGTGCGGCGGCCCGTCATAGGTCGGAAATTCGTAAGTGAGCCAGTCCGTCTCACCGAGATAATCGGCGGACGTCACGCCGGTTTCCTCGAACAATTCGCGCAAGGCTGCCGCGCGCGGGTCTTCGTCTGCATCGATGCCGCCTTGCGGCATCTGCCATTCAGCGCCGGGATAGATCACCTCCGGTCCGTCATTGCTGATGCGGCGTGCGATCAGCACGTGGCCGCCGGCGTTGAACAGCGCGATGCCGACATTCGGGCGATAGGGCTTGTCGCTCATCGGCTATGTCGCGAGCGGAGCAAATTCCTTCACCACGCGCTCATAGACGCCGCGCTTGAAGGGAATGATGAGGCCCGGAAGATTTTTCAGCAACTCCCAGCGCCATTCCACGAATTCCGGCTTGTGGGCGCCGCCGGCCGGATGTTCGACATCGATCTCACGCTCCTTGCCGGTGAAGCGGAAGGCGTACCATTTCTGCTTCTGGCCGCGATATTTTCCCTTCCAGGCCTGCCCGACAATCCCGCGCGGAATGTCGTAGATCAGCCAGTCCTTGATCTCGCCGATCTTCTCGATCGAGCGAATATTGGTTTCCTCGTAGAGCTCGCGCAAAGCCGCCTTGTAGAGGTCCTCGCCTTCGCCCACGCCGCCCTGCGGCATTTGCCAGGCATGCGTGTCGTCGACATGCTCGGGACCGTCGAGCCGGCGTCCGATGAAGGCGCGGCCTTCTTTGTTGAGCACCATCATGCCGACACAGGGGCGATAGGGGAGGTCCTCGAATTTCTTTGCCATGCACGGATATGTGCCGCGCAATCGATTGTCATGCAAGCGACGAGAATATGGCAGCGACGCGGGAGCGCCTAAGTCGATTTCGGCTTGTTCGCGATCGTCGAGATTGGCACCAGCACGATGCCGCGCCCCGGGACGGCCTTGGCCCAGCGGGCCACGCGTTCGATCGTGACCGGCAAGGCGGTGGCGTAGCCGATCGCCGTCCCGCGCTCGCGGGCTATGGTTTCGAGGCGAACCAAAGCCTTGTCGATCTCTGCCACCGTCGGCACCGTGTCGACGATCACGTCGGCTTTCGCGAACGGCACTTTGTTCGCGCCCGCGATCTGGCTTGCGAGGCTGCGCGCCGAGGAGCCGTCATCGACATAGATCAAGCCGCGCTTCGCCGTCTCGCGCAAAACCGGAGCGAGCGACGCTTCCGACGCCGTGAAACGCGCGCCCATCTGATTGGTCACGCCGACATAGCCCTGGAAGCGGCTCATCAGCCATTGCATGCGGTCGATATTTTGCTCGCCGGACAGCGAGGACAACAATGTCTGCGGACCGGGATCGTTATCAGGATAGTCGAACGGCTCCATCGGCACTTGTAAAAGGATTTCGTGTCCCTCGCCGCGCGCTCGCGCGACCAGATTGTCGAGATCGCTGCCATAAGGCGCGAACGCAAATGTCACCGGCCCGGGAATTTTCGACAGCGCATCCGATGTCGAACTCGCGCCGACGCCAAGTCCGCCGACGATCAGCGCGATGCGCGGTCCGTCGGGGTTGCCGGTGGTCGCCGGTATTTTTCGCGCGTAGGCGTCCGATGGACGCGCGCCGTCGGGTGCGATTTTCGGGATCGGCCCATGCCGGGAGATTTCCAGGAGCTTGGTGTCGACGGACGCGGCTTTCTTCACATCCGATCCCGGAACGAGGACCTCCTGCGTCTTGCCGCTTGAGCCATCGATAATGGTCACCGTCCGCCTGCCGGATGAGGGCTTGGCGGCGGCTGCGGCGGCTGGGTCGGGCCCGTCATAACGGGTCGGGCCAGCGGCTGGATTGCCGGCTGTCGGGGTCTTGTCCGCGCTGCGGGGTGGATCGGCCATCACAATGGCGGTCGGCTCGCCGCCCAGCGGGTCGTCGGCGACCAGCGCCCAGAGCGCGAACACGACCACGAACAGGCCGAGCGCGCCCGCGGCCGCATGTGGCAATGCAATCGGCGGCGTGAAGCGCCGCAAGAAACGCCCCAATAAACGTCCCTTGCCGACCTTGTCCTGCCCGAGAGGTGCGTTCAGGTCATCCGTCGTCACGGGAACCCTCGCGAATCATCGGCGGAGATTAGCACGAGGGCCAAAAATCGATGCAAAAGCAACGGGGCGGCCTTTGGGGGTCGCCCCGGAACTTGAGATTGCCTGATGCCGAAGCTTATTGCTGCGGCAGCGAGGCCCGCTTCGGATTCGGCGGGAAGGCCGAGTTCGACACGGCGCCGCGCAGCAAATCAGCCGCCATCTTGAGCGCCTTGTCGTCCTTCGGATCCGGCGGGATATAGGACTGCGAGCCGGTCTGTTCGTCACCGTCGCCAGCCTTCAGGTGTCCGCGCAGCGAGGATTCGCCCTTGGTGTCGGTCTTCGCCTTCAATTCCTCCGGCACGTCTTGCAGCACCTCGATATCGGGCGAGATGCCCTTGGCCTGGATCGACTTGCCCGACGGCGTGTAATAGCGCGCCGTGGTCAGCCGCAGCGCGCCGTTGCCGGAGCCGAGCGGAATGATGGTCTGCACCGAGCCCTTGCCGAACGAGCGCGTGCCGAGCACGGTCGCGCGCTTGTGATCCTGCAACGCGCCGGCCACGATTTCGGACGCCGATGCCGAGCCGCCATTTATCAGCACGATGATCGGCTTGCCCTTGGTCAGATCGCCGGGACGGGCGTTGAAGCGTTGCGTCTCCTCGGCGTTGCGGCCGCGGGTCGACACGATTTCGCCTTTCTCCATGAACACGTCGGAGACGGAGATCGCCTGATCGAGCAGGCCGCCCGGATTGTTGCGAAGGTCGAGGACATAGCCCTTCAGCTTGTTGTCCGGAATCTGGCCCGCGAGATCGGTCATCGCCTTGCGAACGTTTTCGGTGGTCTGCTCGTTGAACTGCGTGATGCGGATATAGCCGACATCTTCACCCTCGGGGCGCGAGCGGACGGCGCGGACGCGGATAACATCGCGCGTGATCGAGATCTCGACCGGCTTGTCCTGACCCTTGCGCATAATCTTGAGCTTGATCTTGGTATTGACCGGTCCGCGCATTTTCTCGACCGCCTGATTGAGCGTGAGACCCTGCACGGCTTCGTCGTCGAGATGCGTGATGATGTCGTTGGCCATGACGCCGGCCTTGGCGGCGGGCGTCTCATCGATCGGCGCCACCACTTTCACCAGGCCCTCTTCCATCGTGACTTCGATGCCGAGACCGCCGAACTCGCCGCGCGTCTGCACCTGCATGTCGCGGAAGCTCTTGGCATCCATGAAGCTCGAATGCGGATCAAGCCCGGCCAGCATGCCGTTGATCGCGGTTTCGACGAGCTTGCCGTCATCGGGCTTTTCCACGTAGTCGGCGCGCACGCGCTCGAACACGTCTCCAAACAGATTGAGTTGCCTGTAAGTGTCGGCGGTCCCTGCCGCCTTCGCGCTCATGCCCGCGATGATCGCGCGCGGCTGAGTGGCGAACAGGGTCAGCGCCACGCCGGCGACCAACCCGAGGAGAACCAGGAAAGTTTTGCGCATCATCCGCGAACCTTCTCACTTTCGCTTTTGGCCCACCACGGGCCGGGATCGACGGGGGTCCCGTCTTTTCGGAACTCGATATAGAGAACCGACTGGCTGGAGGCGATAGGGACAGCGGCGGCGATCTGCGCGCTGCTTCCCATGACGCCGACCGGCTCGCCGGTCAGCACAAACTGGCCAAGATCGGCGGAAATGCGATCCATTCCCGCAAGCAACACATGATACCCGCCGCCAGCATTGAGGATCAAGAGTTGCCCATAAGACCGGAACTGACCCGCATAAACCACCCATCCGTCGCATGGCGCGGTCACCTGCGCGCCCGGCCTGGTGGTCACCGAAATGCCCTTTTCCGCGCCCCCGAGGCCATCGGCCGAGCCGAAATCACGAATTTTCACGCCATTCGCCGGCATAGGGAGATGGCCCTTGAGCGAGGCGAATGCAACGGCGGGTTCCAGCCGGCCCGGATCCTTGAAGGCGGCGAGATCGGGGCGTTCGCCAGGCTTGGGTTCCTCGGCCAGGCGCGCCGCGTTGCGGGCCGCCTTGGCGGCGGCCGAAATTCCCTGCTCGAGGCGTGCGATCAGGTCCTTCAGGCTGTCCACCTGCCGTGACAATGCGATCGCGTTCTGCCGTTCGCTCTCGAGGGCTTTTTCGGTTTCCGCCTGCTTCTTTTTTCTTTCTTCGATCAGAATGCTCATCCGCTGGCGTTCGTTGGCCAATGTTTCGAGATTCGCCGTCAGACGGGTTTTTTCCGCGGCGATCTCGTTGCGGATGCGTATGAGTTCGGACAGATCCTTCGAGAGCACGCGTGCCTTTTCGCGCATCTCCGGCAGCACGGCTCCGAGCAGGATCGCGGTGCGCACCGATTGCAACGCGTCTTCCGGGCTGACCATGATGGCCGGCGGCGGCCGGCGGCCGATACGCTGCAAGGCCGCGAGCACTTCCGCGATTACGGCCCGCCGCTCGTCGAGCGAGGTGCGAAGGCCGCGTTCCTGATCCTGCAGCGGCTTGATGCGCGCCTCGTTGGTCGTCAGCCGCTTCTCGATGTCTTTGACCTTGGCTGCGCCGTCGATCAGCGCCTGATTGAACCTCCGGCGGTCTTCGCCGAGCGCGTCGATTTCCGCGCGCATTTTTTTCTCGTTCTCGATCGCCCTTTTCTGCGCCGCGCGCGCCGTCTCGAGCTCCTGATCGCGCTGGCGGAGAAGATCGGAGCCGGCCGCGTCGCGCGCATTGTCCGATTGGGCGAAGGCTGCCCCCGCGACGAACGCCAATGCCACCGCGAGAACGGCGGTATGCTGCGAGGCTCGAAACGATCGGATCATTCAAGAGTTCCGGGTCGGCTTATCTCGATGCAAGCCGCACGCCAGTCATACGCCATCACTCAATGGCTCAATTAAGACCGCTAAAAGCTGCTATTCGCGATGATAGGGGTGCCCTGACAGAATCGTGATCGCCCGGTAAATCTGCTCCAAAAGCATGATTCTGACCATCTGGTGCGGCCAGGTCGCGGCCCCGAAGGCGAGCTTCAATTTCGCTTTGTCCCGCAGGCTCTGCGCCAGGCCGTCGGGCCCGCCGATGATAAAAACGGCAGCCGGAACTCCGGCATCGCGCCATTTCCGCAGGTGATCCGCGAAAGCGGCGCTGCTCAAGCTTTCGCCGCGCTCGTCGAGCATCGCCGTCATGGCAGCGTCGGGGATGATGCTGGCAAGCGCGATCGATTCCTCGATCATGCGTTTGCCGGCATCGCTCGCGCGGCTTTCCCTGATTTCGATGACTTCGACGCCGCGCAACCCGATCTGGCGGCCGGTCTGTTCCGCGCGCTTCAGGTAGCGCTGCGCGAGCTCCGTTTCCGGGCCCTTCTTCATCCGGCCGACCGCGAGCAGGATAACCCGCATGATCGCGCCTCTTAAGCGTCAGCTCGCCAAATTCAGCTGACCAATTAACTGGCCTTGCGGCCAGCGCGGCCCGGCGCCCACATTTTCTCGAGACCGTAGAAATCGCGCACTTCGGGGCGGAAGACATGCACGATCACGTCGCCGGTGTCGATCAGCACCCATTCGCAATGCGGCTGACCTTCGACGCGAATATCCTTGAGTCCGGACTTCTTCAGCTCCTGCACGACGTTGTCCGCGACCGAGCCGACATGGCGGTTCGAGCGGCCGGAGGCCACCACCATGAAATCTGCGATCGAGGTTTTGCCGTTCAGGTCGATGGTGACGATGTCCTCGGCCTTCATGTCTTCGAGGCGCGACAGGACGATCTGCAAGGTCTCACGGGTACTCGAAGGCACCTCGGAGACGGGGCCGGGCAGGGCGCGGGAGCGTGCCCGGGAGAGTGTCGTTGTGGTCAGTGGCCCTTTCCTTTCGGCTGTTCCCGGACTTACACAGAGACTCAGCACCGCAAATGTAGGCACGCAGCCCCCTGAGTTTCAACTGCCGGGGAGCGGCTTTTTTCCGGCCCTGAGTGCGGTTGATGACAGAGCGGACTTGATTCCGTGCAAATAGACCCAGGCCGGCGGCTGGCGGCCGGGCAGGGCCATCGCATTCGTTTCCGGGAGGCGCGCCCGAGCGAACCGCATCGCGGCCGCCCCTGAGGCAGCGCTCAGGCTGATGCCGCCGCGATCGACGATGGCGATCGGCAGCATCGTGAAAATCTCGCGCCAGTTCTTCCAGCGATGGAAATACTTCAAATTGTCGGCGCCCATGATCCAGACAAAGTTCACGCCCGGACATTCATTCTGCAGCCAGACGATCGTATCGTAGGAATATTTCGTCCCGATGACAGACTCGAATCCGGTGACGTCGATTCGTGGATGATCGGCGAGCGATTGCGCGAGCGCGATGCGCTCGTCGAGCGGCGGTAACGACTTGTTATCTTTTAGCGGATTGCCCGGCGTCACCAGCCACCACACGCGATCGAGCCCGAGCTTCTTCATCGCAAGCAATGTCACCGCGCGATGCGCGTCGTGCGGCGGATTGAACGAGCCTCCGAACAATCCGATCTTCATGCCGGCGGCGTGAGGCGGAAGCACGACGCGGGGTTTGGTGACGCTCTTGACCAGCGTTCGCTGCGGCTCCTTCACGGGCGCGTCTGTCCCGATCCGCGCACGCGATATTTGAACGAGGTGAGCTGCTCGACGCCGACCGGCCCGCGCGCGTGCATCTTGCCGGTCGCAATGCCGATTTCGGCGCCGAAGCCGAATTCGCCGCCATCGGCGAATTGTGTCGAGGCATTGTGAAGCACGATCGCGGAATCGACCTCGGCCAGGAATTTTTCGGCGGCCTTGTCGTCCGCGGTGACGATCGCATCGGTGTGGCGCGAGCCGTAGCGCTCGATATGCGCGATCGCGCCGGTCACGCCGTCGACGACCTTCGCGGCAATGATGGCGTCGAGATATTCCGTCGGCCAGTCGTCCTCGGACGCCAGCTTGGCGCGCGCATCGGCGCTGCGCACCGCGTCGTCGCCGCGCACTTCGCAGCCGGCATCGATCAGCATTGACACCAGCGGTTTGAGGAATTTGTCCGCCCCAGCGCGATCGACCAGCAGCGTCTCGGCCGAGCCGCACACGCCGGTGCGGCGCATCTTTGCGTTGAGCACGATCGTCTTGGCCATGTTGAGATCGGCGGCCTTGTCGACATAGACATGGCAGACGCCTTCGAGATGCGCGAAGACCGGCACACGCGCTTCGCTTTGCACGCGGGCGACGAGACTTTTGCCGCCGCGCGGCACGATCACGTCAATATTGCCGTCGAGCCCGCGCAGCATCAGGCCGACCGCTTCGCGGTCGCGCGTCGGAACGAGCTGGATCGCGTCTTCCGGCAAATGCGCATCGCGCAGGCCGGCAGTCAGCGCGGCATGGATCGCGCGCGACGAGCAATAGGAATCCGAGCCACCGCGCAGGATCGCGGCATTGCCGGCCTTGAGGCAAAGCGCCCCGGCATCGGCGGTCACATTGGGACGGCTTTCATAGATGATCCCGACGACGCCAAGCGGGACGCGCACCCGCTCGATGGTCATGCCATTCGGGCGGGTCCACGTGTCCATGACCGTACCGACCGGGTCGGCAAGGTCCCGCACGATATCGAGACCCTCCGCCATGGCTACGACGCGCGCTTCATCGAGCGACAGGCGATCGAGAAAGGCCGCGGTGGCTCCCGCGCTTCTTGCCTCCGCGATGTCCTGTCTGTTGGCGTCAAGGATCTCGGCCTTGGCCACCCGGATCGACTTGGCCATCGCAGACAGGGCCTTGTTTTTCTGCGGCGCCGGTGCCAGCGCGAGAATGCGGGCGGCCGCCCGGGCGCGCTCGCCCATGCCGTGCATCAGGCTTGCGATATCCGAGGCGGGTTCAACCGTTTTGAGCGGCGCGGTCATGGTTCGGGCTTCTATCACGTCCGGCAGATAAGCGGGGAGGCCCGCTTTTGCAGACGGTTAGCCCGCAAAAAACTGCCCGAGGGGGTGTCTGGGGACAGCGGGGAAAAGTCCGGCCGGTCAGGAACGCGTTACGCAGGCGTTACATTAAGGCGGCAGGCTCACCCGGTAGCGTGTAGAGCCACGTTGGAGAGTTAAGTGCCATGGCCCGTCCGTTTGTGCTGCCGCGTGAGTTTCCCGAAGGCACCCGCTTCGTCGTTGAGGGCCGTCCCGACCCCGACGGAAAGACGAGAATCGTCTCGCGTTATCTCGTTTTTCCGGACGGCCGGCGGGTCGATCTCCCGGTGCCTGCGTCACCGGGACTGCATCTGCGGCCGCTCCGGTATCGGCGTAACGGACGGCGCCTCGCCCGCAGCCTGAAAACGGTGCGCGCCAGGGGCTTTTTACTACACTAGGCCATTGGCCTAGTCCTCAATTCACAGGCCTGCATTGCGGTAAGGCATTGGCGCCGCACGGGTTATCTGCGTCATTTTTTCAAGTTTCTCAAAAATGCCCGGAACGCAAGGGCGCTGATGGCGTTTTGCTGTCGGGACGACGCCGCGGGTTGGGTTTCAGATGTCAAATTCCACTTATTTTCGTCAACAAATCGAGCGTTGTCTCCGGCTTGCCCGCATGTGCTCGGACACCGCAGTCGCAGAGCGGCTACGTCAAATGGCCTCGGAGTTCCAGGAACAGGCCGATCAGTTGGGCTCGCGCGCTATGCCACCCCAAGCGGTGGCCCAGAATGGTTCCGGCGTCGGCAAGACCAGTCACGGCTAAATCATAGGCCATTGGCCGATATGGCGCGTATAAAAACGCCGGCATTTCGCCGGCTTTTGTTTTTGGCTTTGCCGGGCGTCCGGCGAACGTGGTCAGAATGGTTCGTTGACCTGAACGACCGGGAGGTCCTTCGCCGCCAGCGTCAAGGCGGCGGGATCCACGGCCATCGGGGCGGCTTTGATGCCGAGGATCTGATGGCCGGCGCCAAGCGGGCCCGCCATCATGATTGCAGCCATCGTGACAATAAACGCCGCTGCGAGGATCAATCTCTGCAAGGTGAGCACCGGATGTTGGATTGTTGGGCGTCGCCGCAGGCGTCCGCCCCATGCGAGTTTGTGCTCGCAGCTGCGAAATCGGTTCACGTGAAAATCAGGTTCAGCGCGCTAAAGTCGGCCCCAGGATGAGTGGAACTTCGGGCACATTGCATCGGGTTGTCGGCGGCGCAGTGCCGGTACTGCTTGCGGTATTGCTGCCGGCCGCGAATGCGGCGCGCGCCGAACCGCCGCATCCCGCTTTCGTCGATGCCGCCACGGTCGTTCCTGGTTTGGCAGTCGAGATGCGTTACGCCGGCACGCACAATTTCGTCGGCGCGAAAATCACCGGCTATGAAAAAACGGTCTGCCTGCTCACCAGGGAAGCGGCGGCAGCGCTGGCGAAAGCGCAGATCGCGCTCGCCTCAAGCGGCGTCGGATTGAAGGTGTTCGATTGCTATCGGCCGGCGCGCGCGGTCGCGCATTTCGTGCGTTGGTCGCGCGATCTCAAGGATACAAAGACCAAGGGCGAGTTCTATCCCGACGTCGACAAAAGCGATCTGTTCCGGGACGGTTATATTTCGTATCGCTCCGGGCATTCGCGCGGCTCAACGGTGGACCTGACGCTGGTCGACATCCTGCCAGGGCCCGACGGCAAACTGCGTGAGCGCGATATGGGGACGACGTTCGATTTCTTTTCGCCGTTCTCGGCGCCGTCCGACAAGCGGGTGAGCGAGGAAGCACGTTCGAACCGGCGGCTGCTTGCGGATGCGATGAAGAAAGCCGGATTTGTGCCCTACGGCAAGGAATGGTGGCACTTCACGCTCGCGAACGAGCCGTTCCCGCAGACTTATTTCGACTTCGTGGTGGAGTGACGCCGCGGAACCGGTTATGCCGCCTTCCAGGCGTGCATGTGATCCACATAAGCTTCGTTCGCACTGATCGTATGGCTGTCTTTGCAATGCGGGCACCAGACCGACAGCATCATCCGGTTCATATGAACGAGCGTCAGGTCATCGGTCTGGATGGAAGTTTCGACGTCCTTGCCTGATATCTTGCAGCGATATTTCAACGCACCTGTGGAACTCGTCACGCCACACATCTCCTTGATCCGCCCGCAACCTTCGCGCCGCATGACGCGACCGCGAAGGTAAAATGACACGCATCCACAGACAGTTGTGCGCGGCTGACATGCGCAAAGCGCTGCAGAAAATTTCCCGACGAATAATGCGCGACATCGCGCGAGATTCGAGCGCGGCCCGCAATTTTTTTCTGACGGCTGAGATATCGGTCGCGTCGTCAGAAAAATTTGCGGCGGTGGCGGCGTATCGGACGCGGGTGTCGTCTTGCTTCACCTGACCCCGACGCACCCCGCGAACACAAAGAGGGACTTCTGTGACCGCGCCACGTCAGCGTTCAGACTGTCCGTCGTTACGCAATACTGGTGCCGGTCGTGGGGAGACCGGCAATCGACCCCCATACGCCCCACCCACCGTTGGACGGTTTACAACGAACAATCGGTGATCCTGCGGTATCGGGGAGTCCGGTCACATTTCGTCCACAAGCAGCGGCCCGGAAATGATTGCCATAATTGAGGAATCGCGCGTTTTCAGCCGCGCTGTGCGCGTTGCGCAACAGTGATCATGACGGTCGGAACGGAGATCAGCGCGCAGAGCGCGACGCCGAGAATGACGAGGCGCGGTTCACCGTTGTCCATGAGATAGCCGAAGATCGGCGGCGCGATCACGCCGCCGATATTGAAGCCGGTGGTGACAAAACCGAACACGCGGCCAAATGCGCCGGGCGGTGTTACCGCGCGCACGATCATGTCGCGTGAGGGCTGCAGCACACCGTTGAAGAAACCGGACAATCCCATCAATCCGATCAAGGCTGCGGCGCCGAGATCGAAGAACGCGATCGGAACGAGCGCGAGCGCGTTGAGCGCGAGCCCGGTCACGGCGACCAGATCGTGACGCTCCGTACGCGCCGCGACGAAGCCGCCGACCAGCACCGCGAAGGCGCTCATCGCGAGATAAGCGGTGATGGCGGTGGTCGCGAGCGAGAGGGGGGTGCCCCACAGCGCTTCGAGCGCGACGATGCCGTAGATCTGCAGGCCGCCGGCCATCGCGAGCAGCATGTAGAAACAAAGGCTGAGCAGGATCGGCGCCGAAAACAGGATGCGGGAATCCACGCCTTTTTCGCCGTTCTCCTTCTCCCTGATCCGCGCCGGATCGCGCCCGGCCATCGCCTCGCCAAATAGCAGCATCGCGGCGGCGACAACGACCCCGAGCGCGGCCGCGACCAGAAACGCGCCGCGCCATCCGAGACTTCCGGCGAGGATCAGGAGCGTCGCCGGTGCCGCGGCGGTTCCGGCAAATCCTGCGAAGATATGGATCGAATAAGCCTGGCTCATGCGGACAGGCGACACGCGGCCGGAGAGCAGGGCGTAATCGGCGGGGTGATAGGTCGCGTTCGCAATGCCGCAGAGCGCGAACATCGCGACGAAAACGTAGAACGACGACGCAAGCGACGCAGCCGTGAGCGCGGCCGCGCCGAGCAGCAATCCGCCGATCAACACGGCGCGCGCGCTGAAGCGATCGACCAGAAATCCGGCCGGGGTCTGGAGGAGGGCGGTGAGGATGTTGAACAGCGCGATCGCGATGCCAAGCTCCGTATAGGTGACGCCGAAATCCGCGCGCACGAACGGAAACAGCGGCGGCAGCACCAGGATGTAGATGTGGCTGACGAAATGCGCGGCGCTGATGAGCGCGATCACGCGGACATCGGTCGAGCGGGTGGCGTCGGCCGCAATTGTCGTGGGAGTCACTGTGATTTGGTCCCGGCAGGCCGCTTTACCTTACCGGTCTCTCGTGCTGCGATCCAATGCGCGCGCGGAAGCGCAGCTCCGCAAATGCCGAGGAGGAGCTTTTTTGGTCGAGCATGATCTCTTCCGACCTTGCTTCGCCCGCCGAAGCGGGCTTCGCGAAGGCGGGAAACCGGTTCCCACCCCGGATCGAGTCCGGGGCAAGCTTTTTCGGGATCATGCTCAAAAGAGAAAGCCCGGCCGCGACGGGCCGGGCTCCCCTGCGCTCAGACGGCGGTGTGTGGATCAGCCCGCCACATTAGCGCCAACGGCAATGACGATAACCGCCGCGGTCGTACCAGCATTCCCTGTAGCGGCGTCCGGAGAGGCGCGGCCCGACGAAGGCGCCGACGGCCCCGCCGGCCACCGCGCCGATCGGACCTGCGACAATCGCGCCCGCGCCCGCACCGATGGCGGCGCCGGTCAGCGTGCGTTCCTGCGCGGATGCGGCGGTGGAAATGGCGAGGAACGTGCAGGCGATCACGCCGGCCATCAGCAATTTACGCATC
>CAYJNT010000079.1:0-1203 GCA_964370945.1 uncultured Hyphomicrobiales bacterium
ACGGCGCTCTGCTCCCTCTCTTGGGAGTGAAGACGCGCTCCGCGCTTTTGCGGGGCGCAAATCAAAACACAAAACGAAACTCGCGCGGGGCACCCCGCCGCGAGAACGAGAATGCACGTCAATTCAAGACTGGGCTCTTTGACAATTTAATCCGCGAGTGACGGACCCCAACCCGTCATCCTGAGGTGCGAGCGTTAGCGAGCCTCGAAGGATGCACGGCCTGGACATCGGCTGCTCATCCTTCGAGGCACGGCTGCGCCGTGCACCTCAGGATGACGGATTAGACAGCGGTTGACGCCCCCACCCGCTCACTTATTCCCGGTGCCGCCCCCGTCCCGGTTCGCTCCGAGCAAAGCCTCGTAATTCGCCCGCACCGTCGCATAGCATTCGCAAGCGGTCTGCTCGAGGCCGTCGAAATTGACGATCTGAATTCTGCCGCGGCCGTATTTGATCAGCCCCGCCTGCTGCAGGGTGTGCGCCACGACCGAAACGCTGGTGCGCCGGACGCCCAGCATTTCGGCGAGGAATTCCTGGGTGAACGGCAACACGTCGGAGCCGGACAGGTCGCGCGCCCGCAACATCCAGCGGCACAGTCGCGCTTCGACGTGATGCGACGCGTTGCACGCTGCCGATTGCTGGGCCTGCGCATAGACCGTCTGCTCGTGACGAATGAGAATCGCCAGCAGCGTCTGGCTCTGCTGCGCGGCGCTTTTGAGGCTGTTGACGTCGCACGCCAGCGCGTCGCCGCCGAGCTGCACGATCGCGCGGCTGAGCGAAATCCGGCCATCGAGCGCGGAGGTCGCGCCGACCACGCCGTCGCGGCCGACCATCGCGGCTTCGATCATGCCGCCGTCGGACAGCTCCACCACCAGCGAGACGACGGCGGTCAGCGGAAAGTAGACGGCGTTCACAGTGTCGCCGGCGGAATAGATGATGTGCCCCTGCTCGAGATGAATCGGCTTCAGGCGCGGCTGCATAAGAGCGAGATCGCCGGGCGCAAGCGCGGCGAGCAGCAGATTGGTCTTGTGCAAGAAACGGCTCCCCTTTCACAGGCGGGAGCGCTGACCTCTCTCAGTCGCCGGTGCCTGATACCAGTCCCGGCGATGACCCAACCTATGCCTCAAGCCATGGCATAACCTAAGGAATTCGTCGGTCTGGTCGCCGGCATAGAGTTCCAGAGACCTGGGGACGCAAGAAAGGGCC